>CAZMOW010000037.1:12647-22070 GCA_964567975.1 uncultured Anaerolineales bacterium
TGCCAGCCATCGAATCAATTCGACGTCTGGCACACCAAACGCGCTGAAAGCGCGTTGGCCCCCTGCACAACCTGCTTCAGCAGGTTTGGGAGCCGCCAAAGGCGGCCCCATACCAGCCTGGAAGTTGCTTTCCAGTGCGCAGCTCGCCTTGCATACAGGAACATTTCCGACCTTTTCTTCGTCTAATAGATAGTTGGGTCCACTGAAAGACTGTGAGGAGGCGAGATGTTGAGACGTATAGGAATGTGCATTCTGCTGTTGCTCCCGCTCCTGATCGTGGCAGGCTGTGAGGCCACCGTACAGGAGGAGCCCGTCGGGGTGGTGCGTGCGGAGGAGGAACGGATCGGCGATCCCCAGGTGGGAGAGGGGGATCTTGACACGCTGGTCGAGGGAAACAGCGCCTTTGCCCTCGATCTCTATCGCTTCATGGCGGAAGATGAGGGCAATATCTTTTATTCCCCCTATTCTATCTCCCTGGCCCTGGCCATGACCTATGCGGGAGCGCGGGGCGAGACCGAGGCACAGATGGCCGATGTCCTCCACTTTGACCTGCCCCAGGAGCAGCTGCATCCCGCGTTCAACGCCCTGGATCAGGTTCTCGCCAGCCGTGGAGAGGAGGAAGAAGGGTTTCGTCTGCACATCGTCAACGCCATTTGGGGGCAGGAGGGATACGAATTTCTCTCCGACTTTTTGCAGACCATGGCAGAGAACTATGGCGCCGGGCTGCGGGTCCTGAACTTTAGATCGGAACCGGAGGAATCCCGCGTCACCATCAACGACTGGGTGGCCGAGGAGACGGAGGAACGCATCGAGGATCTGCTTCCACCGGGAGCCATCAATCCCTCCACCGTGCTGGTGCTCACCAATGCCATCTACTTTAACGCCGCCTGGCAGCATCCCTTCCAGGAGGCACAGACAGCGGACGGTGCCTTTTATCTGCTGGACGGCAAAGAGGTCACCGTGCCCATGATGAGCCAAATGGAATCCCTTGCCTATGGAGAGGGAGAGGGATATCAGGCCCTCGAGTTGCCCTATGAGGACGAAGAACTCTCCATGGTGATCCTGCTGCCGCAAGAGGGCGCCTTTGAGACATTCGAGGGAACCCTGGATGCCGAGAGGGTAGGGACCATGGTGCAGGATATGACGTCCACAAGCGTGGCCCTCACCATGCCCAAGTTCTCCTTCGATTGGGACGTCAGCCTCAAGGAGACACTTCCGGCCATGGGCATGCCGGTGGCCTTTGGTGGCGGGGCCGACTTTTCCGGCATGACAGGCAGCAGGGACCTGTTCATAGATGACGTGATCCACAAGGCGTTCGTCGCGGTGGACGAAGAGGGCACCGAGGCAGCGGCGGCCACCGCCGTCGTCATGAGGGAGTCGGCGCCGGCCTCCCCCGTCGAGTTCACCGTCGACCGTCCGTTCATCTTTTTGATCCGGGACAGAGAGACGGGGACCATCCTCTTTATTGGCCGCGTCATGGACCCCAGCGCGTGAGGGAGAATCGCTCCGCGATTCTCCGCAGCCTCGGACGATCCAGGTCGTCGATACTGCACCATCCGAAAAGGATCACGCGGATAGGCAAATATGCCACCCCCGCTGTGGTCATGTGGGGGTGGCCTTTTGCACGGGCGATAGGATCAAGGCCCGAATATCGTACCGTCAATTCGGGCCCGCGGCGCAATCCGAAAGGCATCTACTATGTCAGTGCCCCACTCTAGCTGGTGGGAGCTTTTCAGTATTACTCGAGCGTCATGTCAGGGAACCGTCTCTGGCGCGTAGCGATAAGCACGAAAGATATCATCACGAGCACTAGAGGGGATACCGGAATCCGAGTCAGCGGTGACTGGAGCTAGGCGATATTGCCAGACGATATCTCCATCACTGGTGACCTCCACGATGACGCCCGGATCTCCACTGCAGATGAGAGTATTCCCATTGGGCAGGCGCTGGGCGCCCGATATTTTCAGCGAGGTGAGTTCTCCCGGCAAATTGTAGGACCAAACCGTGGTAGCTTCAAAGTCGGCATATTCCCCGCCCTCATCCACGGGGAGGGCAATCTCATCCACGCTAGAGTAGGATAGTACTCTACCAACACCGTTGTTGAAGAGAAGCGCGTTACCTATCCCTGGCACTCCCGGCCCTATCCAATGGGCATCGTGCTGCCCAAAGAGTTCCTGCTCTCCGTCACCGCCATAGGCGGCGGGGTTGCCCCATCGGTAGAGCAGATCGCCGTCTGGGCCCCTAGCTTCTGTGATCGGGGTACTGTGATCGATGACCCAAATCTCGTTGAACTGCCGTACGCTCAGCAGTATCTGATCCAATGCCTCGTTATAGTCGATAGCGTTCACGTGGTTCCAGTCTGCTCCCTGCCCCGTGCGGAAGTTGATATCGATCCTGCCGGGATGGTCTTCCACCATGCCATAGTTCTCCTTACTGAGATCATAATCCTGGATGAGATGATCCCAAACGTGCCATACCCAGACGATCTCCTTGGACGGCGAGACCTCGATGACGTGCTCAGGCCACAACCCGTCCTGAGCGAGATTGGGCCTACAGCCCGCCGCGACGGCCTCGGCCGGCGACTTGTACTCCCAGGCGAGCATCAGCAGGTTGCCATTGGGCAGCAGTTCCACGTCGTGATGGGATCGGCGATCCTGATCGGAGAAATTGTAGAACCAGAGGAGGTCGCCGTCCCAATCGAACCGTTCCACGCGGCCGCCGGCCCCGCCGCCATCGAGGCGGCTTGGCTCCTCCAACACCGCGGCGCGGAGCAGCTCGCCACCGTCCAGCAGGTAGGCCACATTCCCCGGCTTGTAATCGCTGCGCCACGAATGGATCACATCTCCCGCGTTGTCGATCAGGTACGTCTCTTTGGATTGCAGGGGTGCCAGGAGCGTATGACCCTCGAAAGCGGCGGGCGTGCTGACGTCCACCGAGCCAATGGTGGGATACCGCTGCATGATCAGCGGCAGATACAGGCGCGTCGAGGGATACGAAAACAGCACACCGTCCAGGTTATCCGTGGCCGCGTCCCACGCCCCCGCCTGCACCCGGTCGGCCATCTCGGCCACCGAGGCCAGCCAGACCACCTCGCGGACGCCCGGGGCCGACGAGAACCCCCAGGACGCGATCTCCCCCCAATCCGCTGGCTCGGTGTTGGCCGCGTTGTCGGGGAGACCGCTCTCCAGAGTGGGGCTGATGGCCTGGACGTAGGCCTTGTCAGGGTTCATGCGCACCCACAGCCCCGCGTCGCGAAAGCCGTCCCAGGCCTGGTGGATGTGGGGCTTGGTCTGCGGCGCCTGCACGTGGTCAGACCTGGCAAAGACGAGCATCACTTTCAGGTCGGGCGTTTGGGTGACGAATTCCGTATAGTTGTGCACGGTAATGCGATCGGGCCAGGCCTCCAGCGTCTCGGTGTAGGTGGCCACGCCCTCGGGCCAGGTCTGTGGCGTCAAAGCCCCGTTGTCTAACAGAGCCTTGGTGAGGGCGCGCGAGTAGTAGCGCTTGCCATCCCAGAGCCTGGGGCCGTGCTGGCCCAAGATGTACTGAGATTGGCCGTTGTCGGCCGCAAAGTAGGGGCGATCCATACCCGCCGGATCGGGATCCTCATACCAGCCGACCGTCGAGTAGTCAACGGTGACGGTGAGGGGGCTGTAGGCGCTCTCGTCGAAAAAGGGATTGTACACCGGGTTGTGCAGGTCGTCGAAATGGCCCAACTCGCAGGGATACATCTCGTCGCGGGTGGGATTCTCCCGCCCGACCAGATACCTGACGCCGGGCATCTCGGCGCCGTGATGGGCCAACACGTTGGTGGCCACCACGCCAGCGTGGGACGAGGCGAACAGGCCGACGTTGTCGGTGAGTACATGCGTGGCCACCAGGTCCTGGATAGTGCGCCCGTCCACGTCGGGCGCGGCGCCCGAGGCAAAGCGGATGACGTCGCGCAGGGCCTCCAGTGAGCGCGGCCCGCCGTAATCATAGACGCCCTCACTGCGCGCGCCAGAGGCGGCGTCCACACGCTCCGGCCAAAGGTAAGAGACCGTCACCGCGCCAATGCGGGTGGTGTCGTTGACGCGGTGAAAGTCATCACCGGGGACAAACCACGTCGAGGCCTCGACGACCACCGGCGCGCCCTCTGCGTAGCGGGGCGCCTGCGGCACCTCGATGCGGACGGCGATTCTATCTCCTTCGGAATCAACATAAGTAATCGCATCCACCCCCGCTGGCGCGGGCTGAAGGACGCCCTGGGCGCGGTCGGCCATCTGCCAGACGGCGGCCAGTTGATAGGTGGCCTTGTAGATGTCCTTGGGCGCACAGTAGGTATCCACTCGTCCCCAGTCCTCCGGCGCGCGGTTGGGGACGCGGTGGGGCAGGTCATCGCGACCGGCCAGGCTGGGATCGGCCGCCACCACATAGGCCGGGCTGGGGTTGATCTGCACCCAGGCCCCGTTGCCGTGCCAGCCCTCAAAAGCCTGGCGGATGTGGGGCTTGTCGGGCAAGGACTGCACATGATCGCGCACGCCAGCTAGCACCATCGCCTCCAGATTGGGGAGGTTGGCCAGGGCCTCGTCGTACATCCGCACCGACTCGCGGATGTCCCAGTAGGTATCAGCCTGGGCGGGATTGGCGACATTCGCCGGCCACGCGCCCCCGAACACGTCTTGGGCGGCGAGGGCGTGGCTCACGGCGCGGGAATAGACCTGCAGGACGCCGTTGGCATGGGGGTAGGTATCCAGCGGAAAGTCCTCGGTAAGATCCAGCACGCCGTTCAGGTCCAGGTCGGGCGTCGGCAGATGTGTGACCGGATCCTCGATAGTGGTGTACACGCCGTCGCCGTTGCCGTTGCCGTCGTGAAAGAGCGGATAGTAGGGGTCGCCCGGATCGTAGGCCAGGTCGCCATAGTCCGAGGCTAGCACAAGGGGACCGTAGCCGCCGTAGCGTGGATTGATAAAGTCACCCTGCTGTGATGAGGGTTTCATCCACACGCGGCCAAAGTCGCGGGTCGCGACCTGGCTGGAGACCGGCGTCTCCCACTGGATGATATAGCGCAGATGCCCGGCGAGGTCGGCTCCGTGCAAGGCGGCAACGGCGACCACGATGTTGCCGCCGTTGGAGACGCCCTCCAGGCCTATATTGTCGTGGAGCACGGGCACCGGCACGACGTCGTCGATGGTGCGCCCCTGACTGTCGCTCAGCTCACCGGCGGCATAGAGGATGACATCGCGCAGGGCGGCAATGCAATCGAGGCCGCGATAGTCGTATACCCCGTCGGACTGACGGCCCGCCGCCACATCCTCCCCGCCGGGGAAGACAAAGGTGATGACGATGACGTCATCGACGGTGGTGGGGAGGCCGTGGCTCAGATCCTTCACCTCATAGCCGCCCGCCCCCCAGATGAGCACAGGAGCGCCCTCTGGGTAACGGGCGCTACCGGATCTGGGCGTGTACACGCGCACGGCCAGCGTGCCACCAGGTGTACCGGTGCTCTCTGAGGGCAGATCCACGTCGATGGGGACCAGGCCGCTGGGGGCGTCCCCACCCCTAGCCTGCACCGAGCCCGGGCCAAGGGCGAGCACCATCAAAAGGACACAGATAGGCAGCAAACACCGAACCGTATGACGCCGCTCTCTGAACATGGTCTTACCTCCTCTTTGCGCGATATCGCCGGCCGGGCCGCCCTCTAGCCCAGAGACGCGATGGGCTGGTCAAAGAGATCCTGTACGTCGTCCTGCGGCTCATAACCCAGGACGCGCTTGGCCTCCGAGAGATCGAACGCTGGCGGGGTGTTGTCCGAGATTCCATAAAAGATGCCGAACGGGCAATCCGTCTCCAGGCTCCGGTGCGCCAGCTGCGACATGTCCGTGGGGCTCAGCCACATGGACAGGGTGGTGGACACGTCGTAGGGGTAACTCCCGCCGCGCGCCATCATCTCTTCCAGGCGGGCGCGCTGACTGGCATCATCATCCTGGCCGTGGCAGGTGCCGATGCGCAGGCAGATCACCTGCATACCATAGCGGTCGTGATAGTAGCGGCCCAGGGCCTCGCCAAAGCATTTGCTCACCCCGTACAGGCCATCGGGACGGATGGGAGCGTCCGGCCCCACCAGGCCCTCCTCTTTAAGTTCGAACCCCGCCGCGTGGTTCGAGCTGGCAAAGACGAAACGCATCACGCCCGCCTCGCGGGCGGCCTCATAGGCGTTATAGGTGCCCTCGATATTGTTTGGCAATATAGAGTCCCACTGCGCGCGGCTTGCCGAGTCGGCGCCAAAGTGGACCACAGCCTCCATGCCCTGCATGGCCTTCAACACCGCGTCATAATCGGTGAGGTCCATCTGCACCACCTCATGCCCCGGCGCCTCAACCGAATGGGTGTTATAGGTAAGGCGTAGCTCATAACGATCACCATAGTGTCTGAGGAACATCTGCCCCAGTTGGCCGCTGCCACCGGTGACAAGAACCTTCATGTTTTTCGTCATGGTAGTTCCTCCATCTCTTCTCTCACAGAAAAGGCCATTCCACAGTTTGCGGGACACACATCGCCGAGGGACTTCACACGGCTAACCCATCCTCTCTCAATCCAGTCTTCGAATCTGTGGCTTGAAAAAAGCCGCCGCTGCGAACAGCAGGGTCACAATCACGCCCTCCACGATTATCACGGGGGGCACACCCACATAATCGGCGATGGCCCCGGCCGGCAGGGTGCCCAGGGGCGTCAGGCCCCATTCCATCATGGAGATACTCATCACACGCCCCAAATAGTCCTTGTCGCTCTGAGCCTGGAGCAGGGTGCTGCTCACCACTCTGCAGATATTGTCAAAGAACCCCACCAGAAAAAGAAAAACAAACACGACGGGCAAGAGGGTGGTACTTACAAAGAGGCTGAGGCTCAGGCCCAATAACCCGCCAGCGGCGAGAAGCAACTTGCCCTTGTACCCTATGTTACCCAGGACACAGATGAGCAGGGCACTGACGAGTGCGCCCAGGTTGGGCGACGACATGAGTATCCCCAACCCCGCGGGGTCGAACCCCAGATTATCACGAGCAAAAGCGGGAAGGAGTGTGTTGTAGGGCCTGCCAAACAGCACACGAATCAGGCCCATTCCCAACAGCACCAACAAAAGAGGATTCCGCCGCAGATAGCGGACTCCCTCCACCAGATCGCCCCGTACAGAGGCCTGTGTATCAGTGCTGCTACCCGTATCGGGAAGCTTGACGATGGTGTAGATAGCCAACACGTAAAGGGCGGCCATCCCATAATACACCGTAGCTGGCCCTGTGACCTCGATAAGCCAACCGGCCAGAGAAGCACAAAAGATGCCCACGAGTCCCGTGCCCAGAGCATTGAGAGAGATGGCGTTCAACAGGGTCTCCCTATCCACCAGGTCCGAGATGATCGCCTGCTGCGCGGGCATCAAAAAGGAGAAAAACACGCCGATAAAGAGGGAACTGACCGCCAGGTGCCAGATCCGAATCAGATCGGTAGAAATTAAAAGACCGATGATGGCGCTGTTGAGGGCCATGCCAACCCTGGTCCAGAACAGAACGGTGCGCTTTTCCAGACGATCGCTGATGACGCCACCGTATGGGGAGATGAGGAGGGTGGAGATACTCCAGCCAGCGCCCACCCAGCCCAGGGCAAAGGCCGAACCGGTGAGATGATAGACCAACCAACCCTGTACCACGGAACCCATATGAAACGTGGCTGAGGAAGCCAAACGCTGCAACCACAGCCACCGAAAGCCACGATTCTTCAGGGCATCAAATGTGGTACCAAGACTCCGTGAACGAGCGACCATACACCTCCTCGCCAAAGATCAGACCATAGTAAAGTATATACGAGAAACCCATCAGATGCACAATCCGCTCACACACTCCTTTTTGACATGGCACGCTCCCATGCCGCATAATGGATTCCAATCGTGCAATCTGTTTGGGAGGAGCCCCTATGTTCGAGGATAATCTAGAGACCACCGTCTCATCCGCAAAAGAGACCGTCACCATCGGCCGCGATGGCCCCGTAATAGTCATCGGCGAGCGCATCAACCCCACGGGACGGGAGCGCCTGATGGACGCCCTGGAGCGCGGCGATATGGACATCGTGCAGGAGGACGCCGCCGCGCAGGTGGAGGCCGGGGCCGCCATCCTGGACGTGAACGCCGGCGTGCCAGGGGCCGACGAGGGCCATCTTCTGATCCAGATGATGAAGGCGGTGCGCGAGGTCACCGACGTGCCCCTCTGCATCGACAGCAACAATCCAGAGGCCTTGCGCCAGGCCCTACAGGCCTATGAGGGCAAGGCGCTGATCAACTCGGTCAACGGCGAGGAGGCATCGCTGAAAAATATCCTTCCCCTGGCCAACGAGTACGAGGCGGCGGTGATCGGGCTGGTCATGGACGACGACGGCATCCCCTCCACGGCAGAGGAACGCCTTCAGGTGGCGCGCAAGATCATCTCCCGGGCCGAGGATATGGGCATCCCCCGGCATGACGTGATCATCGATCCCCTGGTCCTGACGGTGGGCTCTAACACGGAGGCGGCCCAGGTCACGCTGAGGGCAGCACGGCTCATCGCCGGGGAATTGGGCGTGAATATCACCATGGGGGCCAGCAACGTATCCCATGGGCTGCCCAACCGCGGAGCGCTGAACGCCAGTTTCCTGTCCATGGCCATCGCCTGTGGGCTGAGCTGCCCCATCACCAATCCCCTCGTGCGCTCCATCCGGGAGGCCATACTGGCCTCCAATCTGCTCATGGGCCACGACGAATGGGCCATGCAATGGATCCAGTATTGCCGCGAGAACGACAGGACGTGACCCGCAACGGCCTGGTCATCGTCTACACGGGCAAGGGAAAGGGCAAGACCACAGCGGCGCTGGGGACGATGCTGCGCGCCTGGGGGCATGGCATGCGCCCGTGCATGATCCAGTTCATCAAGAGCGAGAAGGGCAAATGGGGCGAGGTCAAGGCCGCCCGCCGCCTGGGCCTGGAATGGCACACCCTGGGCGAGGGGTTCACCTGGGAATCGGAGGATGTGGAGAAGGACATACGCAAGGCCCACGAGGGCTGGGCCCTGGCCCGAAAAAAGATCGCCAGCGGCGCGTACGACCTCATCGTGCTGGACGAATTCACCTATCCCCTCAAGTATGGCTGGCTGGACACGGGTCAGGTGATAGCGTGGCTAAAGGCCCACCAGCCTCCCACGCTGCACCTGATCATCACCGGCCGCGACGCCCCTCCGGAACTCGTCTCCTTTGGTGACCTGGTGACCGAGATGCGCAAGGTGAAACACCCCTTTGACGAGGGCGTGCGGGCCCAACGAGGGATCGAGTTCTAAGCCCTCCACCAGGGACGACGGTAGCGGCACGGTGGGGAGGGTGCACGCAAATGTTGTAGATCATTAGCCGTTGCTCGTCCGCGCAGGCAGT
>CAZMOW010000038.1:0-18732 GCA_964567975.1 uncultured Anaerolineales bacterium
ACTCCTCTTTCTGACAGGCCCAATGATTCTAACAGACTTTGCGTGCACCCTTTTTGCGCGGATACTTGACAAACCCTCTCTGCAATACTTGACCCACAGCCTGTACCCTTTGCCTACCGCCACTTGCCAGCGCAGACCAGGCAAGTAGAATAGCCCATGGTACCAAACCCATTATACGTCATCGATATGGGGGGCTGCAAAGGGGAAATGATCACACACTATCAAAAGAGACCAATTCGCCACGTCGGCGCAAGGGGGCGTGCGCAAAATGTTTAACGTGAAACATTGCGCCCCTGACAACGGGGAGGCCCAGGCTTCCCCGCCCGCTCCCCCCATCTGCGATTACGAGGACAGTTCCTACCGCACCGACTTTTGGGAGGGGCAGGGACGGGAATATGAGGACCGGGTGGAGCGCTTTGCCCTACGGCGGCTCCTGCCCCCCTCCGGCCGGCGACTGCTGGATATCGGGGCGGGATTCGGGCGCCTGGCATCCATGTACGAAGGATACGACGAGGTGATTCTCCTCGACTATTCCCAGTCCCAGTTGGAATATGCGCGCTCGCGCCTGGGCGACGAACGCTTTACCTACGTGGCCGCCGACGTCTATCGCCTGCCCCTGGTCCCCAACGCGGTGGACGCCGCCGTCATGGTCCGCGTCCTGCATCATATCGCCGACGTGCCCCTGGCCCTGGAGCGGGTACACCGCGCCCTGTGCCCCCAGAGCACCTTTATCCTCGAGTTCGCCAACAAGCGCCACCTGAAGAATATCCTCCGCTTCCTGGTGCGGCGCGGCGTCAATCCCTTTGATCGGCAGCCCTACGAGTTCGCCCCCCTGCACTATGACTTTCATCCCGCGTGGGTGGAGCAACGGCTGCAGGAAGCGGGCTTTTGTCCCCAGGAGCGCCTGTCCGTCTCCCTCTTGCGCGCCAAAGCATTCAAGCATCTCTTTTCTCCCGCATGCCTCGTCGGTGTCGACAAGGCATTGCAGGGGATCGCCGCGCCCCTAACCCTGGGCCCCAGCGTGTTCCTGCGCACGACGGTGGAAAAGCCGGGAGATCGCTCGCCCGTCGAGGAGGGGGCTCTCTTTTGCTGTCCCCAGTGCGAATGTGCTCCCCTGAAACGCGTGGAGGGGGGGCTGCTATGTCCCCGCTGCGACACCCTGTGGCCCATGGAGAACGGGGTCTATATCTTTAAATAACGCCTGTACCGTGAACTGAGGTGCACGCAAACGCTGTTAGCCAGACGCGGCCGCCCGCACCCGGGATGCTGCGAATGGAATGCCAGCCCCGCCTGTTCAGACAGAGCGCGGTCATCCAAGACTTTTCATGCTTCTTGACAGTCTGCAGCTTTCGCAGTATGATAGAACAGATGTTCCATTATCGACTGGGGATATGTATGGGTGCCATGTTCGTTTCCACCATCTATCTAAACAGTGGCCCACAGCACCTGTTGTGAGACCACCCTTTTTTACGAAACGAACCCATTTTCTGCCTCAAGCCCTATGCCTGGCCTACCACATCACCCATAGATAGACTTTTTCGATTTGATGCTGCTCCCACTGTCGCTTGGACAGAGGAAATGCAAGGAGTATAATGATCCTGCATCCTCGAACGAATCGGGAAGGATTATTCGCGTCGTCCCGGATAGGAGAGCTGCAGATGTCAGAGAAAATGGCCATTTTATACGTCCTGTGCGCCTTCGCCCTCCTGGCGGCGGGCACCGTCTCGGCCGAGTCTGTCAACGTCATCAAGAATGGCAGTTTTGAGGAGGGGTTCGTCGGCGGCGTGGGCGAGTATTGGGAGGCGTTCGATAACGGAGGTCCCGCCGCCTATGGGGCTCAGCCCGATCCACGGGAACCCGTGGTTCTCGACGGCGACTATTCCCAGTTGATGACGCTACACACCAAGGCCGTGGGGGGCAGCGCGCCCGATCGCTACATGGGCCTGTACCAGGTGGCGGACGTGGTCCCAGACGCGCGGTACATGTTCAGCTTTTACGGCATGGTGCGCAGCACCGAGGGCTCGGAGGTTGATTCGCGATGGAATTATCGCATCCAGGTGGGGTTCGATATGAAGGGGGGCACCGATCCCAACGCGGTGACAGAGTGGACGGAGATGGATTGGCCCGAGTACGAGATGACGAGCCCCGGGTCCATGCAGTCCTATGCCCAGGGGGTGACGGCCACGGACGACAGGATGACGGTCTTTATCCGCCTCTGGAAAAAGTTCCCCACGGTGGATGAGAAGGTGGAGGTTAACATCGACGCCGTCAGCCTGGTGGGCCCAAGCCGCAAGGCGGCTTCCTCCGAGGAGGCTACGCCGCAGAAAGAGATCGTGGAAGCAAGCCCCACCCCCGCCGAGGAGGAGGCCCGGCTTCCGGATACGGGCGGCGGCAGCGTTCTGCCCCTGCTGGGGGCGGTGCTAGCCGTGGTGGTCATGGGCGTGGCGGGCACGCGACTGTTTTTGCGCCTGCGGTAAAGTGCCATGTTCGGATCTGTAAAGACTATAGAGGCGTAAAGGGACTGGTGGATGCCGAGACCAGTCCCGCCTATTGTGGGGGATTTGTGCCCGTCGGCGTGGGGCGATTGTGGATAGTGGGGTGAAGCGACCTTGGTACATAAAAAGCTCCAGGAGGTATCAGAAGAGTTTCGTACCGTCGTCGCCGGGCGCAGCAACATCATTGAGACCGCCTTGCCGCCAGCGGTGTTCTTGCTTTTAAATGCCCTGGCGGGATTCACGTTGGCTGCCTGGGTCTCGTTGGCAGTCGCTGGTGTGCTGAGCGGGTTCTCTCTGCTCCGCAAGCAAAAAGTATGGTACGCCCTCGGCGGTCTTGCTGCAACGGGACTCGCCATCCTGTCCGCGTGGCTCAGCGATGGGGCAGCGGGATATTTTTTCCCCAGTCTGATCAGTGGAGGCCTCACTACCCTGATCTGTATCATAAGCGTGATCGCAGGACGCCCCCTGGTGGCCTTTACCAGTCATCTGGCGCGAGGCTGGCCACTGGGATGGTACTGGCACCCACAAGTGCGCCCCTCCTACCGCGAGGTGACGCTGGCCTGGGCGGTTTTCTTTGCCCTACGTCTGGCGCTACAGTGGTTCCTCTTTCGCCAGGCGGGAGCGGCGGCTCTTGGTGTACTCGGTCTCGTCATGGGCTGGCCCGCGACGATCTTATTGCTGGTTGTCAGCTATCTATATGGTACGTGGCGGCTGCGAAATCTGGGTGGCCCAAGTGTCGAGGAACTCAAAGAGGGCACCGAGCCGCCATGGGAGGGACAGCAGCGTGGATTCTAGTGCTCGACGACATTTTTCGTAGCGAGAAGCCGCTCATGGCATCCTTTCAGTTGACGCCCCATGCGGCTGTGCCTATACTTTCTTTGTGCTTATTGTCTGAGGAGGTCAACTGATGAAAGTCTCCTGCTTGCAAGAGAACCTGGCCGATGGACTGTCGGTGGTGAGTCGCGCCGTGGCCGCCCGCAGTACGCTTCCCGTCCTGTCCAATATCCTCATGTCCACCGACGAGTCCCGCCTCAAGCTCTCGGCGACCGACCTGGAACTGGGCATCAACTGTTGGGTCGGGGCGCAGATCGAGCAGGAGGGTGCCATCACGGTGCCCGCGCGCCTGCTTTCGGATTTCGTGAACTCGCTGCCGCCGGGGCCCATGGAACTGGAGTTGGTCTCCCGCACCCAGACGCTGAACCTGAAGAGCGGCCGCTTTGAGGCCAATATCAAGGGCATCGATGCCCAAGAGTTCCCCCGCGTGGAGGTCTCGGACGAGGATGACGCCGTCTCCATCGCCGCCGACCTCCTGCGGCGGATGGTGGAACAGGTGGCCTTTGCCGCCGCCACCGACGAGAGCCGGCCCGTCCTCACCGGCGTGTTAATCGATATCGCGGGGAAGGATCTCACCTTTGCCGCCGCCGATGGCTATCGCCTCTCCGTGAGCTCCACCGTGTTGGAGCGGGAGGTGGAGGGGGAGATGACGCTCATCGTGCCCGCCCGCGCCCTGCAGGAGCTCCGGCGGGTCAGCGCGGAGCAGGAGGAACCCATCGAGATGATCGTCTCCGGGGATAGGAATCAGGTCTTTTTCAAGCTGGAGAACGTACACCTGGTGTCGCAGCTTGTGGAGGGGACCTTTCCCGACTATCAACAGATCATCCCCGGCGCTCACAACACCCGCGTCGTCCTGGGGACGGCCGACTTTTTAAAGGCCGTGCGCATGGCCTTTATCTTTGCCCGGGACGCGGCAAATATCGTGCGCTTCCAGGTGGTGCCCAACGACTCGGCGGAGACGGGCCGCCTGATCATCTCCGCGACCTCGGCGGAGCACGGGGACAATGTCAGCGAGCTGGACGTGAACGTGGAGGGCGAGCCCATCGAGGTCGCCTTCAATGCCCGCTACTGCATCGACGCCCTGAACATCATGGACACGGCCCAGGTCTCGCTCGAGACCGCGGATTCGTCGAGCCCGGGCGTCCTAAAGCCGGTGGGCGGCGAGGACTTTGTCCATATCATCATGCCCATGCATCTCTCCCAATAACGCCTATATATGTACGTCAAGCGTCTTTCCCTTGAGAATTTCCGCAACTATGCGGATCTGGACCTGGAACTGCCCCCGCGAATCAACGTCCTCCAGGGCCAGAATGCTCAGGGAAAGACGAATTTTCTCGAGACCATCTACTACCTGTCCACGACCAAATCCCCCCGCGCCTCCACTTATAGCGAACTGATGCGCTTTGGCGCCCACGAGGAGGTCATCCCCCATACGGATATTGAGGCCGTCTTTGTGCGGGCAGAGGAGGAGCGCACCCTGAGCATGACCATCGTCAAGGAGCCGGTGGAGGGATCGCGCGATTTCTCCTACCACCGCCGCATCGAGCTGGACGGCGTGGAGCAGCGCGCCTTTGATGTGGTCGGCAGGCTCAGTACGGTACTGTTTCTCCCCGAGGATATCACCATCGTATCCGGCGCGCCCTCTGAGCGGCGCCGCTATATGGACATCCTCCTCTGTCAGATAGATGGGCGCTATTGCCAGGCCCTCTCGCGCTACAACCGGGTCATACGTCAGCGCAACGCCCTGTTGCGCCAGATACGGGAGAACCACGCGGGCGCGGGACAGCTCGATTACTGGGACGAGCGGCTCTCCGGGCTCGCCGCCCTCGTGCTCGCCCGCCGTTTCTGGGCCACGAGGGAACTGGACGCCGGCGCCAGGCAGAGGCAGATGTCATTGACCGGCGGTTCCGAGGAACTGGCCCTCACCTATGAGAGCACGCTGGCAGATAGATCCTCCCTCGGCGAGCAGGAGGACTGGTACAAGGAGGACGATCTGGTACTGCTGGATGAGGCCGCCCTGTCGCGTTTGGAGGAGATCTTTTTGCGCACCCTGTGCCGCATCCGCGATGAGGAGATCGAGCGAGGAGTCACGGTGCTCGGCCCCCACCGCGATGATCTGGGCTTCTGGGTAAACGGCGTGGACGCCACGACCTACTGTTCCCGGGGGCAGCAGCGCACCGTGGCCCTAGCACTCAAACTCGCCGAGGTGGCCCTGATGCGCGGAGAGATCGGCGAGATGCCCGTCCTGCTCCTGGACGACGTACTGTCCGAGCTGGATCGGGAACGCTCGCGCCTGCTGCTGGATACCATCTCCCGCGCGCAGCAGGTGTTCGTCACCACCACCGACGTGGACTATTTTTCCCCGGCCTTTTTGGAAAACGCCGTCACGTGGAAGGCGATGGAGGGCGCGATCCGCCCCCTGGAATAGTAGCGGTCATCCTCGAGAAAGGGGCCTTTTGGAGGGCATACCGGGGCGGCGGGGATATTTCTCGGGGGTCGGCGCCGCCTTGTCGATGGCTATCAGGTGGTGTCCCGATCCCAGAACTGGCAGGGTGACGGATTTGATCTCCACCAGGGTGCCCCCCAGGATATCGACGGCCTCCTGGCTTTCCTCCGCCTCTTCGTGAGCGTCCTGGCCCTTGAGGGCGATCATGCGCCCGCCCACGCGGCACAGGGGCAGACAATACTCGCAGAGGATGGGCAGGTGGGCCACGGCGCGGGCCATCACGACATCGTACCTTTCCCGATGCTGGAGGCCTTGTCCGAGCTCCTCTGCGCGGGCGTGGATGGCCGCCACACCCTCCAGTTCCAGCAATTCGATCATGTGCCTGAGAAAGCCCACCTTTTTGCGCGTGGAATCGACGAGGGTCATCTCTATGTCCGGGGCAAGGATCTTGAGGGGCAGGCCGGGAAAGCCAGCCCCACTGCCCACGTCCACGCATCGGAGGTCTCCCCTATCGAGCTGCAGGGGGACGCGATTGGGAAGGGGGGCCAGGGTCCTGCCAGGAAAGGCCAGAAAGCAGCTCAGGGAATCCAGAAAATGCTTGACCTGCACCTCCTGATAGCCCGTGATGGCGGTGAGGTTGAAGCGGTCATTCCACTCTCCAAGCTCGTGATAATAACACTCGAACATCTCGATATGCCTCGGACTGAGGGTGAGCCCCAGATCCCTGGCTCCCTCTCGCAGCAACTCCATGGTCACGGCATCTTCCTCTAACCGGGAAAGACTTTGCCCGGATTCATGATCCCCTTGGGATCAAAGAGATCCTTGATGCTCCGCATCACCTCTAGGCTTTTGCCATGTTCCTGGCTCATAAAGTGCTTCTTCATGAGTCCGATGCCATGCTCGCCAGCCACCGTGCCCCCCACCTGGAGGGCGCGGGCGACGATGGCGTCGGTGGCCTCCACCGCCCTGGCAAATTGCTCCTCATCGTCGCGATAGCCTATGGCCTCGGTGTGCAGGTTGCCGTCCCCCGCGTGGCCAAAGACATAGATGGTGACGTCCGTCTCCTCGGCAAGATCGTGGGCGAACTGGACGACGTCACCGAATTTGGAGATAGGCACACAGGCATCCCCGGCGATCATGGTGCACCCCGGGTGGCTCATCTTCATCGAGTCATGGGCCGCCTCCCGAGCGCTCCATAGTTCCTGCCGCGATGCATAATCCGTCGCCAGTTGAAAATCGAGACAGCCGTTATCATGGGCGATCTCCCTCAGGTACTCTATCTGATCCTGTACATAGACCTCGGTGCCATGGAATTCCACAAAGACGGTGGGTTTCTCCAGCAGGGAGAGACCCTGCTGGGCGTTGGTGACGCGGATGGCGGGAGCATCCAGCAGCTCTATGGCCGAGGCCTCCAGCCCATAGCGGGCGCATTCATAGACCGCAGAGGTCGCCTCGGGCAGGGTGTCAAAGGGGATCACGGCCGCCGCTACACTCTCCGGCAGTCCCGTCACCCGCAGGGTGATCTCGGTGACCACACCCAGGGTGCCCTCCGAGCCGGTGAACAGCCCGACGAGGTCGTAGCCGCTGGTGCTCTTTTTGGCGTTGCTGCCGGCCACGATGACCCTGCCGTCGGGAAGGACCACCTTGAGTTTGAGCACGTAGCGACGCGTGACGCCGTACTTGACGGAGCGCATCCCACTGGAGTCATTGGCCACCATGCCCCCGATGGTGGCCACGTCCGAGCTACCCGGCGCCGGGGGAAAGAACAACCCCAGGCGGCGCAGCTCCGCGTTCAGATCGTCATAGACGACCCCCGGCTGCACCACAACCTGAAGGTCTTCCTCCCGAATCTCCACTATCCCATTCATACGATACAGGGCGAGGAGAATACCCCCTCTGACAGGGATGGGGTTGCCCTCCAGACTGGAACCTCCGCTCCAGGGGACGACGGGGATACCCTCCTCGTTGGCATAGCGTAGGATGCAGGCGATCTCCTCCATGGAGAGGGGCCAGACGACCACGTCGGCCAGGGCGGGCGCGGCCCAGGATTCATCGGCGGAATGGGCCACCAGATCGGGCTCACGCTGCGATACCCGCTCCTCTCCCACAATCGATATCAATGTCTGGATGTGTCTATCGCTCAACACGCCTGGTCCTCCAGTCATGGTTGTCGTGCGGTTAGCGCCCGTGTTGGGGGGATGCGTGCGCTCAGTCATGAGATGATGGGCTCCTTGTCGATGGCGAGAGTACCTGACGCGCCTTACTCGTGCCCGTGGGCGGTCCCACGACGCCTCGTGCCTCCATGGCGTCCATGATGCGTCCGGCGCGGGTGTAACCGATGTGGAATTCCTTTTGCAACATGGTCAGGGACGCGCGCTCCTTGCTGGCCACAAAGACCATGGCCCGCTCCAGCAAGGGATCCTCCGTCTTTCTTTTCTCCCTCTCCTCCAGGGACGGCCAGAGGGCCTCCTGTTCCAAAGCTTCTGAGTCGAGGGGCGCGGGTCGCGAGGCAGTCTGCCGCTCCGTCCTCCTGGCGACCTGATCCTTCCAAAAGCGCACCAACCGCGAGATCTCCTCGTCGGAGACATAGCAGCCCTGCACACGCACAAGGTCGGAGGTGTCGGGGGCCATGTACAGCCCATCCCCCTCACCGAGGAGGGTCTCTGCGCCCGGCTTGTCCAGGACGACCCGGGAGTCAGTGAGGGAGGAGACGGCAAAACTTATACGGGCAGAAAAGTTGGCCTTGATCGTCCCCGTCACCACGTCCACCGATGGGCGCTGGGTGGCGATGACGAGGTGGATGCCCGTGGCGCGGGCCATCTGCGCGATGCGACAGATCGCGCGCTCCACCTGGTCCGAGGCCGCTAACATGAGATCGGCCAGCTCGTCGATAAAGGTCACGATAAAGGGCAGACGGCGCATCCCCTGCTCCCCGGCCAGAACGTTGTATGCCTCTATATTGCGCGCCCCCACCCGCGCAAAGGTCTTGTAGCGCCGATCCATCTCCTGGGTGATCCATTCCAGCACGCTCACCACCTCGTCCACATCGGTGATCGCGGGGGCCAGGAGGTGGGGGACGCCATCGTATCTCGAAAGCTCCACGCGTTTGGGATCGATCAACAGGAGTCGCAGGTCGGTGGGTGTATTGCGGCTCAGCAGACAGGCGATCATGGCATTGATGCAGACGCTCTTGCCCGATCCCGTCGCGCCAGCGATGAGGAGATGGGGAAGCGTACCGATGTCATCCACGACGGGGGTGCCCGATACATCGCGTCCCAGGCCGATGGCCAGATGGGAGGAGGCCATGGCGCGAAAGGCGTCCGAGCCCATGACGCTTAGCAGGTCGACGATGGCCGGCTCCCGATTGGGCACCTCCAGGCCCACGATGGCCTTGCCCGGCACGGGGGCCTCCACGCGCACGGGAGAGGCCGCCAGGGCCAACGCGAGGTCGTCGGCCAGGCGGGAGATATGATTTACCTTGACTTTAACCTGGCGTGTCTCGCCGTCGCGCCCCCGGCGCTCGAGATAGCCGGGCGCCAGCCCGAACTGGGTAACCACGGGGCCGGGATTCACCTCCACCACCGATACGGGCACGCCAAAGCTTTGCAGTGTCCTTTCTATGATGCGCGTCTTTTGGCGAATGTCCGCCACGTCTATCTGCTCTTCGTCGCGCTCGATGAATATCGTCCCCATGTCGGGCAGTTCCCAGCGATGGAAGACCCGATCCTCGAGGGGGATGATCGCCGGTTCGGCAGGGGGCGGCGGGGGTGAGGATACTTTTTTAGGCGGCGAGGGGGATCCTTTCTCCCGACGCCTGGGAGGAGGTTCGCCGGTTGCCGATGCCTGTTTGGCTTGTCTGGCCTCCGTCGCCTGGGCCCTCATGGCGCGCCGTCGCGCCATCCACGCAGATATCCCCCGGATCAGTTCTCCGGAATCCCGGACAAGTTCGTCCAGGGATATCTCCAAAGCCACGATAAGTCCCGTGGCAATGGCGATGAGCAGCACTATGACGGCGCCAAGCTTACCCAGGGCCAGGGTCAGTCCCCTGCTTATCCCGTATCCCACATAGCCGCCCCCTCGTCGCGCCGCAAGGGCCTGCTGCGGCTCCCGGGTGAAAAGATGAATCAACCCAAGCCCACAGGCAAAAAAGAGGACGCCCCCCGCAACGCGGGACCATGGGAAAGGAGATGCTTTATCTGCTCCCGCCATCAGGGTCCATAGACCAAAGAAGGCCAAAGCCAATGGCACAACATGGGCTCCACGGCCAAAAACCGCACAAAGCCCCCCCAACCACAACCCGACCAAGGCCCCGCCATCCTGGGCAAAAAACCCCAAAAACGTGAGGGCGGAAAGGCCTAAAAGGCACAATCCTATAATCCAGCGCGTCTGGGCGCCTGTGAGCCGCGTCCCGCTCTTATGCTTGCGCCTGGTCATGGCAAAGGCTCTTCCCGATAGCAATCCGTACGTGGAGGAACGCCCTCCCCCCATATAGTATGATGGCGAGGGGAATCTTCAGACCTTTTTGACCTCAGCGATGACGATGGGGCGCCGACCGAGGGTTCTTGACATATAGCTCTGCAGGCGACCCCGCACGCTTCGCTCCATCTCTGCGCGGGTGCCCCCACCCTCGACAGCCTCTTCGATCTCTTTTTCCATCTCCTCTAGAATCTCTTTCGATTCGGCCTCTTTCAGAAAGCCCCGTGTGGTGATCGTTGGTTCGCCCAATATGCCACCCGTATACTTGTCCACCATCACGGTGGACACAAGGAAACCATTGCGGGACAGCGCCTGACGCTCTTCGATCACCTCGCGCCCGATCTCGCCCACGCTGCTCCCGTCCACAAAGACGTTGCGGTCATGGATATCCTTGATCAACTCCACGCGGGAGGGCGTGATCTCCAGCACATCTCCCGTCTCGGCGATCAGGACTTTTTCCGGCGCCACGCCGCACTGCTTTGCCAGCTTGCCATGCAGTACAAGATGCCGATACTCGCCGTGGATGGGCACAAAGTATTCGGGTCGCACGAGGCTCAGTACCAGCCTTTGCTCCTCCTGGCTGGCATGCCCCGAGACGTGGACATCCAGTATATCGTCATAATAGACGTCAGCGCCCAGCCGGAACAGGTTGTCGTGGGTGCGGTTGATGAGTTCTTCGTTGCCGGGAATGGCGCTTGCAGAGACGATGATGGTATCTCCGGGGACGATGCTTACAGAGTGATAGCGCCTCTGCCCCATGCGTACCAGGGCGGAGGTCGGTTCTCCCTGGCTGCCCGTGCAGATGAGGGTCAGCCTGTGGTCGGGCACGTCGTCGATCTGGTTCAGGTTAATGAGCGCCTCATCGGGTACCTTTAGATATCCCAACTCTCGGGAGACGCCCACGTTCTCGCGCATGCTTCGCCCCACCACGGCGATGCGCCGTCCGTATTCCTGAGAGATGTCCATGACCTGCTGTATGCGCGAGATGTTGGAGGCAAAGGTGGTCAGGAGCACGCGTCCCCTGGCCTGGTCGAAAAGGCGGGTGATGGTCTCACCCAGGGCCTGCTCCGATGGCGTGTAGCCGGGCGTCTCGGAATTTGTGCTGTCCGAGAGGAACAGGAGCACTCCCCTCTCCCCAAGTTCGGCCAGCTTGCCCAGGTCAGTCGGACGATCGTACACTGGTGTGGCGTCGAACTTGAAATCTCCCGAGTGCACCAGCAACCCCACGGGGGTCTCGATGGCCATGCCGACGCCGTCGGGGATACTGTGGTTCACGTGAAAGAATTCGAAATCGAAATGGGAGATACTTAGGGTATCGCCGGCCTTGATGAGGCGTATATCAGCCCTTTGAATGTGACTCTCGTGCATCTTGACCTCGATCAACCCTCGCGTCAACCGCGTGGCATACATGGGGGCGTCGATCTTTTCCATGAGATAGGGCAGGGCGCCGATGTGATCCAGATGGCCGTGGGTGATGATTACGGCCTCGACGCGATCCGCCCGCTCGAACACGTAGCTCAGGTCGGGTATGACCATGTCGATACCTAGCATGTCGACCTCGGGGAACATGAATCCCGCGTCGATGATGACGATGCTCTCCTCATATTCGAGGACGAGCATGTTACGTCCAATTTCGCCCAATCCCCCCAAGGGGGTGAGGCGCAGTTTTCCTTCGGTCAGTGTTTCATTGAACATTAGAATAATCCTAACTGTGTTGGTTTATCTGAGGGTTCTTCTTCTATAGTGAAAGATTCGCCGTTGCCCAGGATCCCGGGTATCTTTTGGATATCCTCCTCGATCAGGGGACGATATCGTGGTTGATGGAGTGCGGCGGCGGGATGGAACATGGGAAAGTACAGGACATCGCCCACACGCTTGGGCGTCCCATGAACGCGCGTGATGGTCACGTCGGAGAAAGCCAATTGCATGGAAAAGCGGCCCAGGGTGACGATCATTTTGGGTTTGATGATCTCGATCTGCTTGTCCAGATATGGTCGGCAGGCCTCTATCTCCTCGGCTTGGGGATCCCGGTTTCCCGGTGGGCGGCACTTGATGACGTTGGTGATGTATACCTCCTCACGAGAGAGGTCGATGGAGGCGAGAAGCTCGTTCAAAAAGTCCCCCGCCGCGCCAACAAAGGGCAGCCCCTGCCGGTCTTCGTGGAAGCCAGGAGCCTCTCCGACGAACATGAGATCGGCATCCGCCGGTCCCGCCCCCGGCACGGCATGGGTACGGCCCTCCGCCAAGGGACACTTTTTACATTGTCGAATCTGTTCGCAGATCTGCTCGAGCTCCTGCATCTCAGGCCTCCTGGCACGGTACAAATCCCTCACTTTGAAAGCCCAAAAGCATATACTTTCTTGACTTTCCTCGTTAATTATACGCGTCTTTGTCCCTATTTCAAAAAAGCACGTTGGAACGGGCGTCTGCCAGATCGAGACGCCCGTTCCAGCGCCTATCCTCTGTTTTCGCGTCGCTCTCGCAGAGTCAACGCGGTCATGCTGATGAGAATCTGGAACGCGTGCTATTCTTCGATGCCCACCGTATGCTCCTCGACCCAATCCCAATCAATGCGCAACCCCAGACCGGGATCGTCCCACGGTTGCGCATAGCCCTCGTCGTCTATCTCCGTGGCCGCCGTCTTGATCCCCGGTGGGGTATAGTAGGTGGCGGGCACCAGGCGCTCAAAGTACTTTGTATTGTAGATGGCACAGGCGGCGTGCAGTGAGGCGATGGAGCTGCCATGCATGGCGCACATCATACCAAAACCCTCGCAGATATGGGCCGTCTTCATGACGCCGGTGAATCCGCCCTTGTATTCGTCCAGGGGACCGCTGAGGATGATATCCGCCGCGCCATTGCGAATGTGTGTCAGGGCATCCCAGGGGCCGCCGTGGGTGGCCTCTGCCGTGGCCAGGGGAATATCCAACGCCTCGGCCAGTCGCGCCAGGGCGGTGATATTAAAGTGATCCATGGGTTCCTCATACCAGAAATAGTCCGCCTCCTCCAACTGGCGTCCGAACCAGAGGGCCTCTTCGTATAGGTTGAACATGCTGGAGGCATCGTACATGAGGGCCACGTCGTCTCCCGCCTTTTCCCGTAGGGCTTTGCACAGGGCGGCATCCTCCTCCAGTCGCCCCCAGGCGTGGAGCTTGATGGCCCGGTATCCCTTTTCCAGGACGTCATCGGCCAGTTCCATGAACTCGTCCATGGAATCCAATGTCACCGTGCTGGCATAAGCCGGAATGCGATCACGCATCCCACCCAGCAACTTGTAGACGGGCAGATCGCACACCTTGCCGTACAGGTCCCAGAGGGCCACGTCCACGGCCCCGATGGCGCTGCCCAGGTGCGAGGTACGAAGGTTACGCCAAAAATCCTGCCATATGCGCTCTATATTCAGGGGATCGGCGCCCATGAGCTGCCACCTGATCTCTTCTATATTCGCCCCCCCGCGATAGGGCGAAAGCCCCTCGATGCCCTCGTCTGTCATGATGCGCAGCAAGCCGGTCCGTCCTATAGGATCGTTGGGCATGATGCCATCGCGCCAGTGGTAAGGCCCCCTCTCCCACTCTATGCGGTGAACCTTTACTCCGGTGATCTCCATGATCGATTCTCCTTTGCCTCAGAAAACGCCCCATACTGACACTAGCATACGAGGTCGGGAGACCGTGGTCAAGAACGAGGAACGCCCATAGTGGCAAGGGAAAGGGGGAAGGCCGTGAGGCCGCCGCAAAGCGGCCCCACGGCCTTTTTTCAGACGGTAAAGTCGGGCGCCAGCAACGCCAGGGCGTAATCGAGTTCCTGAGAATCGACGGCGTCCAGTTCGACGATGCCCTCGTTGCGCACAAAGGCCGTGCTGATGACGCCCCGGCGCACCAGGATCTGCTTGCGGGCGCCAGCGGGCATGCCGCGCCAGATCCTCATATAGGCGGCGTGGCGGTTTTGCAGTTCCCGGGCCTTTTTCCGTTCGCCGTCGTGCCACAGGTTCCACACCTGCACCACGATATCGGTCACGGGGGCGCCGGGGAAGCAGCCGCTGATGCCCCGCTGCATCTCGGAGATGAGCCATGAGCCCCCGCCACCGGAAAAGACGCCGCTCATGTCGTCACCACAGATGTCGAGAACCTCCTGGCAGGAGGTGGTCTGGGGCGGTTTCTCCTCCTTGACGTATTCAACCAGGGGGATATCGCGGCAGAGCTGCACGATGGTTTCCGCCGGCAGCCCAGCCCAGGGCGAGCCCTGGTTCTGGATGAAAACGGGCAAGCCGGCGGCCTCGGCGATGGCCTCATAGTAGGCGAGGATGAGGTCGTACTTGTTCGCGTCGAATCCCCGGGGCAACATGGCGATGACACCGTCGGCTTTGCACTCGGCGGCACGCTCGGCATAGGAGACGGCCTCCGGCCGGCATTGGGCCGAAACACCGATGATGACGGGCACCCGCCCCTCGGCGGCCTCGACCACGACCTGCGTCCCCTGCAGGCGCTCCTCATGGGACAGGTGGGGGAACTCGCTGTATCCCACCGGCCACACCACCCCGTGGGCTCCCGCCCGCACGATCCAGTCGGCGTGCTGGGCCAGATCGTCGAACAGAAGCACGCCCCGCTCATCGAAAGGCGAGGCGGCGATGGAAAAGATCCCGCGCCAACCATCCTTCATGGTATCCTCCTTCTAAACTGTAATCGATTCCTACCAGGCATCCACAGGCAGCGAACTCAGGGGACGCTCCAGGGCGGCGAGCTTTTCCTCGTCCAGGATCATGCCCACACCGGGGCCCTCGGGAACCAGGAGGTAGCCGTCCTCGTACTGCACGCGGTCCACCACCACGTCGTCCTCGTAGAGCAGGCCACCGGTCATGTCGGAGGGATAATCCAGGTTCTCCAACACGGCGCCGAACATGGCCTGTGCCGCCACGCCGATGGAAAGCTCCTGGGTGGTGCCCACCAGGCAGGAGATACCCGCCGCCTGGGCGATGCGCGCGATGCGCAGGGCGTTGGTGAATCCGCCGGCCCCGGCCAGGCTCACATTATAGATGTCCACGTAGCGGTTCTGGGCGAAATCCATGGCCTGCTGGGTGGAACTTATATGCTCGCTGATGGGCAGGTCGGTGCGCACCCGCACTTCGTATTGCCCCTCAAGGTCGCGTCGGTCGCAGACGGACTCGGCCAGGATGGGCTCATAGGGCCGCAGCCTCTCCAGCACGTCCAGGCTCCTTTTCCAGGGCAGCCGCCCGCTCAGATCCAGCGACTTGAGCACAAATCGATCGCCCCAGCGGTCACGCACGGCCTTGAGAAAGGCCTCGTCAGCCTCCACGTTGCCGCCGCAGTAAAGGCGGAACATGTCCTGCCCCTCCTTCATGCGGCGTTCCACGCGGGCCACGTTCTCCTCCACCTCGTCCATGTGGAACATGCGAAAGATGGGATAGCAGACGCGGATCTTGTCGCGGTAGCCACCGCCCAGCACCTCGGCGATGGATTGGCCTTTAGCCTTGCCCACCAGGTCAAAGATGGCGATCTCGATCCCCTCCCGCAGGGCACCGCCCCGGGGGAAGCGCGCCCGGCCCGCCCGCGTCAGGGGGCCATAGTCCAGGGGATCCTCGCCCTCCAGAAAGTAGAGGATACTCTCTCGCAGGTCGTCCAGATCGAAGCGATAGTTGCCGTGGCCCAGGTCAGACATCTCTCCCAGGCCCACAAGCCCCTCGTCGGTGTGCAGTTGCACGATGACGTGGGGCGAGGCAATGCCCGTCTCCCGGCGAGAATAGACGGGGGTCAGTGTGACGTCGGTGATTTTCATGGTGATCTCCTTGTCTCTACTATGACGAATCACAGGATCTGTCATAAAGAACCATGACAGTACGGAAAAGGTAGGGATTTATAACACCGGATCAACCGGAGTTATACCATATAGGTAAACGATGAGTTCATATGTTTCTCTTACGGCGATCAAAGATATGTAACAGCTTGGCAGTACTTGGAATGCGAGGAATGAAAAGTGGTGTGTTTTGACGATACTCGCGATACGCCTCGCCATGGTCGGCCAATTTATGACGTTCAGGCACAAGCAGTAGGTAAATTATTGTCAGAATGACTGCCACTGGCACCACTTTGAGTACTATCGTCGTCGACTGTACCAGGAACCCTATCCCCCAAAGAAACTGCCAATAGCCAAATGCCAGTGGATAACGGCACCATTCAAAAGGCCCCTCGGTACTAAAGCCCGTCGTCACGGGAGCCCACGCTACATTGTATAGCTCAATCTGTTCCTCTCCGCCCTCAATGGTCGTCCAAAAGAACCACCACATGATCCAAAAAAGACCATACAACGCCACAAGCCACCCCAAAATCCTGCTGACCGTCGGATGAAGCACCCAGGGTGTCCGCGCCTTCAGATCATAGCGGACCAACAAAAACGTGAGCCCAACCATAGAAAGCTGAACTAGTATTATGCGCACTAGATTCAGATGTACATGCTTTCGCAATGTCATGCGCCCAACCTATCGGAAGTCAAAAAGCGAAAAAGTTCACCCGGACATCGCTCATTCCGGCCTCCTCGCGAGCAAGGACGGATCATCAAAGTGAGAGGCGTACAAAAGATTGTACACATCAAAGAAGAACACCCTTGGTTGACGCAGAGTATCCAACCGTTCAGAAAAGCGCCGCAGGCTCTCCTGCGCTTCTACAGCGTTCTGCCCTCTTGAGACCTGGTAAGCGTATCGAAAGGCCAAATCATCCTGTGGCTGGGAGATGATTCGAGAAACATCATAAGCCCGTGGATGCCTCCAAACCTCCGAGTATTTTTCCATTACAAACGTGCCTCCCGCTATGGATTGAATGGCGTCGAGATGCTCCTCGATGAATTGTTGGGTTTTCTCTGCATCTCCCTCTGTCTCTCCTGGGAATCCAAAAAAAACGAAAATGTGATTCCA
The DNA here is from genome assembly GCA_964567975.1 of uncultured Anaerolineales bacterium. GTDB lineage: Bacteria > Chloroflexota > Anaerolineae > UBA1429 > UBA1429 > JAWLEV01. Next base: position 17,177 of record CAZMOW010000038.1, read on the forward strand.
GATACCTGCTTCAGCGCCTTCTCTCAATATGCGCGAAACATCGTGCAGATCGGTACCTTTGGTCATGCGATCAAGAATTCGTTGCGATCCCGACTCCAATCCATAGTTAAGTACACGGCAGCCCGCAAAGAACAAATCCTGTAAGAGATCTGCATCCAGTGCTTTCTCAAAACGAGCGCACCCGCTCCAACGGATCTCCAAGTTTCGGGACTTGATCTCACAAGTCATGGCGCGCAAAAGAGATGGCGGCAGCGCCTCATCCACGAGAAAGAAGAACCGCGTACCATAGCGTTCTTGAAGTGCAGCCATCTCATCAACTACGTGCTCTGCAGCACGCGGGCGCCAGTCACGCGACTGGCCATAGCCCAGATTGCAGAAAGCGCAGTTTTGCCAGTAGCAACCTCGGCAGGCCTGTACAGGCAAAATGATCTCAGGGGCCAAGTATTTTTCAAGAGGCAGCCCGTCAAAATCAGGATGAGGCAGATCATCCGTTTTCTCAAAAACAAAAAGTTCGTTTATCAGGATCTCATCCCCATCACGATAGATGAGATTGGGCACGTCCTCCAAATCCCTTTGTCCGCTCAGGAATTCCACCAATGAAACCAAAGCCTCTTCGCCATCATGATAGACGGCACTATCAAAGAAATCAAAGAGTCTGGGCTTCTTGGGGAGTTGTCTGCGCCAACAAGTTATCATTTTCCCCCCTAGCGTGATGTGAATGCCAGGATCGCGCTCTTTGATCATGGCCGCCAGTGTAAAGCCAGGGATTACTTGATGGATAGAGGAGATAGAGATACCGATCAGATCCGGCGTGTCTTGAGCCAGATCACGCAGAATAGTTCGCTGATAGAAATCCCGGAATAGATTGGTCTCAGGGGCACGTACTGCATCGACGATGCCTTGACTCGACTCAGGACTCTGTGGGGTCTCGTACCCATACCACCCCAGAGCGGCGGGGAAATATGGTGCGGCGGCGAGTTCCAGTGCATCCATCACAGTCAGCATGGCGCCAAGGTTCTCATCCGGTTCGTAGAACGCAGCCCCCCGAAGGATCTGTTTGGCAAGTTCAATATCCTCAACAAGCTCTTCTGCTCTAAAAAGTACCTCTTCGAGGTGGTTGAGTTCAGCCGCTTGCCTAGCTGTCCTTCTATTTAACCCTTCCAACTGTCTGTATCTGCTTTGCACTGCTTGCAGGGCTTCCCCTAAAGAGGATGGTGTCAGGAGCCAGTCAAAGGCCTCGACGTTCAAATCTCGCTGCTCTACTGGAACGCCGTGCTTTTTGAGGTAGGCTGTTAGCACTGGCAAGGCCAGATGGGGCATAGCGGGATTCCATTGAGGCGGGAAGAGTAAAAGAACTTGCACTAGAAACTAACTCCAACTAAAAATCCAATTGGTATTCTAAGAATAGATTTGGACAAAAACAGGCCAGGCTCATCGCCAGTAATCTCCAGATATGGATGAGCCTGACTCGAAATCTCATGTGCTAAACTTGTATGCTCAGAATTTAAGTGCGCCCTCGGTGAGACCACGAACAAAGTATTTTTGCATAAAGATAT
>CAZMOW010000038.1:18742-21708 GCA_964567975.1 uncultured Anaerolineales bacterium
ATATAAAGCAGCATGGCCGGCAGGGCCGCCGCCAGATAACCGGCAGACTGAATACCAATGGCAGAGATATCTGGATCCTCTTGGACCATGTGACCAGAGGGAGAAAACATGGTGATGCCCACACCCACCGTGTAAAGGCGCTGCACATCGATCATGGTAAGGGTTACCAGATACTCGCCCCAGACCCTCACAAAGGTCAAGATAGCGACCACCGTCGCACCGCCGGTGGCAAAAGGCATGGCGATGGCCCAGAAAAGCTTCCAGCGCCCGGCCCCATCGATCCGGGCCGCATCCTCAAGTTCGTGGGGCATGGAGAGGAACGACTGCCGCATGATAAAGAGGGACACCGAGAGCCCGGATGAGAAGAGCAGTATCAATCCCAACAGCGAATTGCGCAGCCTAAGGCGGCTCATCAACTCATACTGCGCCATCAGGCCACCCGCCCGGGGAATGAACATCGCGATGATCAAGCTATAAAAGATTAGATCGCGACCTCTAAACTCCATGCGTGCAAAAGCGTAGCCCATCAACGAAGCAAAGACCACTGTCAACACGACAACGCCGAGCGAAACGATCATACTATTTTTGAAGTAGATGGGTAGATCCTCCAAATACAAGAAGAGAAAAGCATAATTCTTGAGCGTGGGGATATGGGGGATGAAACGAAGAGGATACAAGAGTTCCTCACGTAATCCCTTTAACGAACTCGTGAACGTCCACAGAATGGGCATAAAGGTCCACCAGGCGATGAAAGCCAGGGCCAAGGTACGTGGCCAAGACCGGACCATGCTCCACACTGCACGGAATATACTCTGCATCCAACCTACCAAGCCTCCTCTCTGCTGTATCTGACCTTCCAACGTTTCCTCTCCAGTACCCATGACTATGCCCTCTCTGTCTTGAGAAATGTGAAAACAACAGCGGATAGAAGCATCGAGACCACGCCCAGAAACAGGCTCATCGCCGCGGCGTATCCCATTCGCAAATCACCCCAATCGAAGGCTACTTCCCAAATGTAATATCCCAACGTCAAGCAAGAGCCCTGAGGGCCATGATTGCCCGGCCCGTACATGATCATAAAATCCTGGGCTGCGCTGATGAGATTCGCGTTGAGTACAAGTATCAGCGTGAAAACGGGCTTGAGAAGCGGCAGGGTCACATACCACCATTGTTGCAGTCCACCGGCCCCATCGATCTCCGCCGCCTCGTAAAGCTCATTATTGATACCGTACATACCGATCAAGAAAAGCATGGCGGAATAGCCCGCGTCCTTCCAGATGCGGGTCAGGGCCACCATGGGCAGTGCCGTATCGGGGCGATTTAGCCAATTCAGGGCCCACTGCTCCATATGAATTACATTGCGCAGGATATGATTCACATAACCGACCTGATTATTGAGGAGTATCTGCCACATCAGGACCGACACGGCCGTGCGCAAGATCACCGGCAGGTACATGATCGTGCGAAAGAAACCGGCCACGACCCCATTCTCGACTTTGGCGACGACCGAAGCAAAGAGCAGGGCTGATCCCAACATGATGGGCATATAGATCGCTGTAAAATAGAGCGCCCTACGAAAAGAGGGCCAAAAATAGCGATCATTGGTAAAAGCCTCTACAAAGTTCTGGATACCTACGAATTGGGTCGGCCGATCCAATTGGGTCAAGAAACGAAAATCCGTGAAGGCCATGGTAAACCCCCGGATGATGACCCAGACCTGAAAGACGAGAAAGAGCAGCAACCCTGGAGCGATAAAGGCGTACCCCATGGGATCTCCCCATCCCTGCCTTCGAACGCGGCCCAGCAACTGCCACCACGTCTTTAGGGTCTCGATCTTGCCCCCAGAGCGGCTGGATGCATCTGGACGGTCAACCGTCATAATATTTATCTCCTCATCTCACATGCGTGTGCAATAGAAATATGGTAAAAGGTGCGGAGCCAAAACCCCGCACCTTCACACTGCAATTACGACACTTATAACTCCCCTTCGACCAGCTTTTCGGTCTGCTCCCGCTCCTCCTCATAGATGGCCTCCACGCATTCCTCCAGGCTGGCCTCACCAAAGAGGTACTTTTCGTGCCACGTCTTGGCGATAGGCCCATAGATGTCGAGGTGTGCGTCCGTGGGAATGGTCTGAGAAGCCTCAACCATGGGGAGCATCTGCTGCATCCAGGCCCAATCGGGATTCTCGGGAATGATCTCCTCATAGACGGTCCTGTAGGCCGGCATATGGTAATAGTTCAGGTATCCCTTGTGGAAGCTATGGTTGGCGATCTCTTCGACAGTAGGATCGACCATCCACAGCAGCCAATCGGTGACCTCCTGGGGATTGCTGGCTTGTTGGAAGAGGATCGCTCCGTTCGCAAAAGTAAAGGTTTTCGGCGTATCCCCTTCGTTCAACACGAAATTGGTCATAGGCAAAACATTTTCCCGCCCATGAACCTTCTGTGATTGTGCCTGTGCCCAGGCCGCTCCCGTTTGCACACAGGTGGTGTTCCCCCTGTTCCAGCTATCTGCCCATTCCTCCTGTAGGAAGGAGTCCTTGGTGATGATGCCCGTGTCATACCAACGTTTCCACATTCTCAGGACGTTCTTATAGGGTTCTCCGCGCACGTCGAACATGGAGCCCAAGCCCTCTTCGCGCACCCAACCGGTATTGTTCTCATCGGTCCAGAGTTGGATCCACATATGCTCCGAAGGGTGGGTGGTCCAATGATTGAAACCAAAGGGGGCCTTGTCCGGGAAGATCTCTTTCATCTCCAGCAACTGATTCTCAAAATCCTCAAGCGTTTCGGCTGGCTCCTCCCCGAGTTCATCCCAAAAGTCCTTGCGATAGACACGGCAGAAGAGTTCGATATCCCACGGCAGACCGTAAAGTTTGCCCTCCTCCATGAAGCTCTCTTTTATATTTGTCAGCACATGGTCGTCATACTGAGGCGCCCACTCCAAAGAGGAACTCTCGATGA
>CAZMOW010000039.1:0-21375 GCA_964567975.1 uncultured Anaerolineales bacterium
CATCGCCCACGTGTACAATCTGCGCTTTACCGTCTCCCGCGAGACGGCGCGCCTGCGCGAATTGCTGGCCTCCGGGGAGGTGGAGCCCTATGAGGAGGAACCGATGCCCCGCCCCGAGCCTCATATAAAGCTGCCGGAGCGGCCGCACATCGTGGGCTTTGGGCCGGCGGGCATGTTCCTGGGGCTGCACCTGGCCCGCAAGGGCTATCGCCCCATCATCTATGAACGGGGTGAACGGGTGGATCGGCGCGCTGAGGCGGTGCGTGCCCTGTGGGAGGATGGGGATCTGGATCCCGAGTCCAACCTGCAGTTTGGCGAGGGGGGCGCGGGCACCTGGTCCGATGGCAAACTGACCACGGGCAAGTCCTCTCCCCTGGATCGCCTCATCCTGAGGACCTTTGTGGAGGCTGGGGCGCCGGAGACTATCCTCTTCAGCCACAGACCCCACATCGGCACCGATCATCTGCGCCGCGTGGTGGTCGATTTTCGGGAGCGCATCACCGCCCTGGGGGGCGAGATCCGCTTCGGAAATAAGTTCGAGCAGCTGCATCTGCAGGACGGCACGGTGGAGGCCATCACCGTGTCGGGGCGCAGGATTCCCACGGATACCGTCATCCTGGCCATGGGGCACAGTGCGCGGGATACGGTGGCCATGCTGCAGGAAGCGGGGGTGGCCGTGCGCCCCAAGCCCTTTGCCCTGGGGCTGCGCATCGAGCATCCCGCCGATTTCATCGACGAGGTCCAATACGGAAGAGAGGCCGCCAAGGTGCTGCCCGCCGCCGACTATAAACTGACGGCCCATCATAAGGGATTGAGTGTCTATTCCTTTTGCATGTGCCCGGGAGGGCGGGTGGTCTGTGCGGCCAGCGAACCCGGCGGCCAGGTCACCAACGGCATGAGCCGCTATGCACGGGATAGTTCTTCCTCCAACAGCGCCCTGGTGGTGAGCGTGAATCCGCAAAAGGTGGGCCTGGAAGCGGCCACGGAGGCCATCGCCTTCCAGCGGGACGTGGAGCAACGGGCCTACGAGGCCGGCGGGGGCGGTTATGTGGCCCCCGCCCAGCGCGCGCCCGACTTTTTTCATCAGCGGCCCACGGCGCCCCTGCCCCAGACTACCTATCGGCCGGCCGTGGCCCCTGCGCGGCTGGATGAACTCCTGCCCTATTTCGTCACCGACGCCCTGCGGGCCGGACTGTCCCGCTTTAACCGCATCATGCCCGGTTTCATCGATAGGGGCGTCCTCATCGGTGTGGAGACGCGTACCTCGAGCGCCGTGCAGTTCCCCCGCGATGACGACGGGCAGTCCCTTTCTACCCCCGGCCTCTATGTCCTGGGGGAGGGCTCGGGCTATACGGGGGGCATCGTGACCTCTGCCCGGGACGCCGTCCGTTTCGCCCTGCTGGTAAAAGAGTGTAAATAGGCGCGTTATGGCCTCTTGTTCGCGGCGCATCGGTATCGTGGGCGCGGGGCCGGCGGGCATGATGGCCGCCCTGGAGGCGGCCCGTCGTGGGGCGGAGGTATTGCTCTTCGACACCAATCCCATGGTGGGGCGCAAGCTTCTGGTGACGGGGGCGGGACGGTGCAACATCAGCAACCGTCGCGTGGCAGCCGAGGCCTATACCTGCGCCGACGCCGCCTTCCTGGAGACGGCCTTTGAGATATGGGGTCACAAGCGGACCATGGACCGTCTGGAGGAACTGGGCATCCCCACCTATGCCACCCACGACGGCTGGTGCTATCCCCTCTCCGATTCGGCGGCCACGGTGGCCGATGCCTTTGCTGCCATGCTGGATCTGGCGGGGGTGCAGGTGCACCTCAAGACCAAGATCAGCGACGTACGCGTGGCGGCGGGGTGCCTTGTGTTGGAGGTGGGCGGTCCCCCCCACACCCTGACCGTGGATCGCGTGGTGGTGGCTACCGGTGGCAAGGCCCATCCCGCCCTGGGCTCCAGGGGGGATTTCTTCCCCGTGCTGGAGGGACTGGGACATCGGGTGCTTCCCGTGCGACCCGCCCTGGCCCCTGTGGTGGCCGATGTGAGGGGGTTACACAGGTTGCAGGGCGTGCGGCTGGACGTGGGCCTGACGCTGCTACAAGGGGACGACGTCCTGGGACGCACGGCGGGGAATATGATGTTTACCGACTATGGCCTCAGCGGGCCGGCGGCCATGGACCTGAGCCATCTGATCAGCACGCGCCCCCACGCCGACCTGACCCTTTCCATCGACCTGTTGCACTATACCCGCGACGCGCTTCTGCCCCTCATCGACCGCTTTCGTGAGGCACCCGTGCCCCTGCGGGTGATCCTGGGGGCCGTCCTGACGGTCAAGATCCCACCCGTCCTCATCAAGATGATCGGTCTTCCCGACGACGTGACGCTGGATGCCCTCGGCGAGGACGATCTGGAGGGCCTGCTCGATCTGGCGGGGAACCTTGCGGTGACGGTAAAGGGCACGCGGGGATTCGATGTCTGCCAGCTATCCACGGGAGGCGTGCCGGTGACGGAGGTCGAGCCGACGACCATGGCCTCGCAGGTGGTTCCTCTTCTGCACCTTGCCGGCGAGGTGCTCGACGTGGTGGGCCCCTGCGGGGGATATAATCTGCAGTTCGTCTTTACCAGCGGCGCGCTGGCTGGCGCCGGGGCCGCCGGATAAAGGCGCCAGTCCCTGCTATCTTCCCTGACCCCCTTCCCACACGCGTAAACCCGATCCGGCCATCTCGTGATCCATTCTCGATAGCGGACGCCGACCAGGTTGACACATGTGGGGAGAGGGCGAAGGCGAGACCATGACCTTTCCAGTGGGCTTTTTTGAGGGAAGCGTGCCCCATCTCTGCTATCTGGCTCCCAGCGCGCCTGGATAATAAGGCTTCCTGAAGGGCATGTCTCCAGGAGATCAGTGTTGCACGAGCCTGCTCGCCAGTAGCGTCACGAATTCCTCGTCGGCGGACTCTATGGGGACGCTGATGCTGCCGTCCTCTTCGTCGATGGCTTTCAGCACCACCTCTTTCTCCTTGTGCCCTCCGATGCCCAAAAAGCCCCCCTCACGATGTACCCTGTAGCAGGTGACGACACCGTTGTTCATTTCAGCCTCGTAACCCTCATCGGCAGTGTGAGCGATGACCTCATTGTAGAACTGGCCGAGCGTTCCATGATTGGCCCAGTTCCGAACCTCGCGTAGTTCCTCTTCCATACGCTCCTTTCCAAAGATGTGTACAGCCTTGCATGATGAAAATCTTCATGGGACGAGCTGCCTCGACGGCCAAGACGCTGCTTACCTCATCCTGATGTGAAAATACTATACTATATTATGCTCCCCGTTCATCAAATCGTCAAGCCGAATCGAATGGGCTAGATGATTCAAGATAAGGTCGGTTCGACCCTATCTGCTCCATTAAACATAAAGTTTGTTTCAAATTGTCTGGGATATGAAGAGTTTGGGGCATGGGGCGCGTCGTGCCGCCGCATCGGTTCGGCTTGACGAGAGCGTTTGTTGGACCTATGCTATCCTACAGTGTGATCGTCAGCCGCTTGTGGAGAACGTTATCGAAGGAGAAAGATCATGAAAAAGAACGCGCTTAAACGTAAATTAGAGCAGGGCGAGACGGTGTACGGGCCGTTCATGAATTGCAAGTACCCCTCGTTCATCGAGATCGCCGGTCTGGCGGGGTTCGATTTCGCCATTGTGGATATGGAGCACGGTCCCCTTTCCGTGGAGACGGCGGAGGATCTGTGCCGTGCGGGGGAGTTGGGCGGGCTCTCGCCCATCGTGCGCGTGCGCAAGAACGACGCGCCCCAGATCCAGCGGGCTCTGGACATCGGCTCAGCGGGGGTGCAGATCCCACAGATCGAGACGATGGAGGACGCCGAGGCCGCCGTGCGGGCCTCCAAGTATGCTCCCCTGGGCATGCGGGGCGTGTCCCTGTTTACGCGAGCCGGAGAGTATACCATCCATGGCAAGGAGGGCATCACCGATCGCCTCAACGAGGAACAGATGGTGGTCATCCACATCGAGGGTATCCCGGGCCTCGAGAACCTGGAGGATATCGTCCAGGTGCCCCATATCGACGTGATCTTCCTTGGCCCCTACGATCTCTCCCAGTCCTTTGGCATCCCCGGCCAGGTGAACGATCCCCAGGTCGTCCAGGGGATGGAGGAGGCCGTGGCCAAGATCCGCGACGCTGGCAAATGGGCGGGTACTTTTGCTGACGATGCTGCGGCGGCCCAGCGCTGGGCCGATGTGGGCGTGCAGTACATATCGCTGAGTGTGGATGTGGGTATCTTTGGCGATGCCTGCAAGTGGCTGCTGTCGGAAGCCAAGGGCGAGGCATAAAGCGGCACAGTGGGGGGATACGCGAGAGGTCGTATCCCCCAGTATTTTTGTACACTCTTTCCCTCATCGCATCCTCTCCTAGAAAAGGGGAGCTTGAAATAAACAAACCATCGCAGGAGGCCAATTATCATGAACACCCGTGAGCGTCTGCTTGCCATTCTCGATCATAACCCCCCCGATCCCATACCCTGGATCCCCCGTCTGTTGCTGTGGTACAATGCCCGCCTGCGGACGGATACCATGCCTCCCCAGTGGGAGGGGCTGTCCCTGCGGGAGATCGAGCGCGAGCTGGGGGTGGGCACGCCGGCACGAGAGGGTCGGGTCTATGAAATAGAGTACGAGGATGTAGAGTGTGTGGAGCGCGAGGAGGGGGGCAAGCGTATCACAGAGTATCGCACCCCCGTGGGCTCTGTGCGCCAGGTCACGCGCTTTTCCGAGACCCTGGATCAGCAGGGGTTGCCGGGGCGCGTGGAAGAGTATCTGCTCAAGGGCCCCGAGGATTATAAAGTGTGGGAGTGGGTGGTGGAGCATACCCATTGGGTGCCGGCCTACGAGGCCTATAAGGCCTACGACGCCGATATCGGAGGGGAGGGGCTGCCTCTGGTGGGCGTGGGTGACGTGCCTTTTCACGCCTTTGCCCAAGAGTTGGCCGGCTACGAGTACGCTTACTATCAACTGCACGACTATCCCGACGAGGTGGAGCATCTGCTGAACACCATGGCCGAGGTGCAGAAGGAGAGGATGTGGCCCGTGGTCGCCGAGTCGCCGGCCCGCTTGCTCCTGCACGGCGTGCACCTGGCGTCGCAGATCACGCCGCCATCCCTCTTTGAAAAGTATATCCTCCCCTACTATGGGGAGTTTATGCCCCTGATGCACGAACATGGTAAATCGGTGGCCATGCACGCCGATAACGACGTCTCGCGCATCCTGGACATGATCGAGCGGGCGGGTTGGGACATGCTGGAATGCTTTGTCACCGCGCCCATGGTGCCGCTGACGGTGAAGGAGGCCCGGGAGGCCTGGGGGGACCGGGTCATCATCTGGGGCGGATTGCCCTCCACCCTCCTTTCCCCCAACGTGAGCGAGGACGAGTTTCGCGATTACATGTACGAACTGTTCGAGACCATCGCCCCGGGGGACGCCTTTATCCTCGGTGTGGCGGACAACGTGATGCCCGACTCCCTCATCGAGCGCATCGCCTGGGTGACCGATTTTGTCCAGGAGCATGGGCACTATCCCATCGAGATGTAAGATATTGAGCTGCCTGGCACTTGTAGGATAAATGGAAACAGAATAGTCTATTCTACACGTGAAGAAAATAATTTTTGGAAGATCGATTGTAAGTGCCAGGCAGCTTTTCGTAGTTCTTTCACTGCAGCCAAATATCAGTTTTCTAGAGACAGGATCATGGAGGAAGCATGAAAATCACCGCTATCGAGTTGATCTCGTTCACCTACCCTTCCAGAGTTGTGCGCGATGCGGAGGGACACTCGCACCCCGGCCCAGAGCACGAGGCCCAGGGCACCATCACCCACATCAGCACCGATGAGGGGGTGGATGGTTACAGCGTGGGGGGCTGGCCGGCCATGCTGGAGACAGCGCGTCAGGTTCTCCTGGGTCAGGATCCGTTGCATCGCGAGTATATATGGCAAAAGCTGCGCCAGTTCCAGCGTATGCGAGGTGCCGCCCTTTATGACCGCTACTTGGGGGCCATCGATCTGGCCCTGTGGGATATAGCGGGCAAGGTGGCGGGGCTTCCCCTGTACAAACTCTTGGGCGCCTATCGCGACGAGGTGCCCGCCTATGCCAGCACCATGTGCGGCGACGAGATACCCGGCGGTCTGGATACGCCCGAGCACTATGCCGATTTCGCCCAGGCCTGCGTGGAGAAGGGCTATAAGGCCTTCAAATTGCACACCTGGATGGCCCCCATCGGCCCCGATCCCAAATGCGACGTGGCCGCCTGTGCCGCCGTGCGGGAGCGGGTGGGGCCCGATATCGATCTCATGCTCGATTGCAACCACGATTACAGCCGCACGGAGGCCCTCTACATTGGGCGGGCGCTGGAGGAGCTTGGTTTTCACTGGTTCGAGGAGCCCATGCCCGAGGCCAGCATGTCGTCGTATATCTGGCTCACGGAGCAGCTGGATATTCCCGTGGTGGGACCGGAGACGGCGGGCGGCCAGTTCTTTACCCGGGCGGAGTGGATCGTCAATGAGGCCAGCGACATCAGTCGCTACGATGTACACCTGGGCGGCCTCACGCCCCTGATGAAGTGCGTCCACCTCTGCGAGGCCCACGGTGTGGCCATGGAGGTTCACGGGGGCGGGCATGGCAATCTGCACGCCTTGGGGGCCATGGGCATTCCCGGCGAGTACTATGAGCGGGGGCTTTTGCATCCTCACTATGATTATGAGGCGGCCCAGCCGTGGCTCAAGACCCGTGTGGACGGTGTCGATGAGGAGGGCTGTGTTCACCTGCCCCAGGCACCGGGACTGGGACTGGATATCGATTGGGATTTCGTGAGCGAGAACCGCATCTGAGTCTTTGGGTGCCTGGCACTTTTACAGTGTCAGGCACCTCGGCATATATATTTGGAGATGGCCCATGAGCTACCGCATCGGTATGGATGCGTTGAACCTAAGGCCCACGCCCCGCGTGGCCCATACAGAGTATTGCAGCAACGACGCCCTAAAGCGCGCCGTCACCGGCCTGCCCGACGATCACCCCCGGCGAGAGGCCGTCTTCTATGAGCGCTGGAACTATGATTTCATCTGGTCCACGGACGATGGTCCCGAGCCCTGGGACGAGCGGGGGCGCGTGACGGATATGGGACATTCCGAGTTTCTGGAGGGCGGCGTCGACCGCCGGGAGCCCAAGCCCTGTCCCTTTGGCAGCGTGGAGGAGGTCTGGGCCTTTGACGCCGTCGCCGAGTATGGACTTGCCGATTTCGACCAGCTGGTCTCTTACTACGAGGGGCGGTATCGTCAGGCCCGGCAAGAGTATCCCGAACAGGTCTGGACGGGAGGATACTATCGCAGCCTCTTTTCGGGGGCCATCGCCATCTTTGGTTGGGAGATGTTGCTGAGGGCGGCGGCGGACACGTCGCGCTTTGCCAGGGTGCTGGATGCCATCTATCAGCAGAGCCGCCATCATTACAGGGCCTGGGCAGAGACCTCCATAGAGGTCTTTATGTGTCATGACGACATGGTCTGGAGCCAGGGGCCCTTTATGCACCCCGACTTTTACCGCGCCGAGATCTTTCCTCGTTACAAAGTCCTCTGGTCTATCCTCAAGGAGGCGGGCAAAAAGGTCGTCTATACCTCGGACGGGGACTGGAGCATCTTCGTGGACGATATCGTGGATGCCGGGGCCGATGCCCTCTGCTTCGAGCCTATGCTGCCCCTGGAGCCGGTGGTGGCCAGGTACGGGCGAACGCACTGTATCCTGGGCAGCAGGGTGGATGCCCGCACCCTCACCTTTGGGAGCCGGGCCCAGATTCGTCGGGAGGTCGATGCCAGTCTGGCACTGGCCGAGGATTGCGCGGGATTGATCTTTGCCGTCGGCAATCACATACCGAGCAACGTGCCGGTGAAGAGGGCTCAATTCTACTATGATTATCTGCGCCGACATTGGGAGCGACGCTGTCGATGAAACTCCTATCGTGTGTCCGTGCCGGGCACTTTTTGGCGTTGACTCTCCTGTTCTGCCTTTGCCTGGGAGGTATGATGGGATGTCAGCTTGGGGAAGAGAGGAGCAGGCGGGGGAGCCTCGACTGGAGCCGTGGGCAGAGGCTGGGACAGGCGGCGCTCAACGACAGGCCGGCACTGGAGGTCGATGGGGCGACGGGCGAGACCTATGTGGCCTGGGTTGCCAGGGAGGGGGAGACCCCTCGGCTGCGCTTTGTGCGCCTGGACAGCGCAGGGCGCATCCTCGTGCGGCGGGATCTGCCCTTTGACGTCAGCGCTCCCTCCAAAGTGCGGTTGGCCGCCTCGGAGGGGGCCGGGCTCCATGTGACCTGGATGGACGGGCTGGGGAAGGAGCGGTCCCTTTTCTGGGCCAGGATAGACCAGGAGGGGAAGGAGAAGGGGCCGCCCGTGCAGCTTTCCCCTCCCGACGTGCTGGTCGATTCGTATGCCATGGCCCGTGGCGACGACGGGACCGTTCACGTCCTTTGGGGCGTGGTGGAGGGAGAGGGGGAGGGATTTCATTATACGCCGCTTGCGGGCGACGGGGTGGGAGAGTCCGTCGTCTTGCGGGAGCGGGGTCTCGCACCCAGCTTCCGTGTCGATTCCACAGGACAGATGCATGTGGCGTGGCGGGAGGAGCCCAGCTTTGGCGAGTGTACCATCTACTATGCCACCTTTGACGTGCGGGAGACAGCCCTACGCGATTCCCACGAGATCGTCTCTTTCTCCGCCCCTCTGGGGGTCATAGTGCATGGTCCCGAGCTGGGATTGACCCACGAAGAGACCTATATATTCTGGTCCAGCGAGGTGCGGGGCGGCGGCCTGACGCCGCCCATGGCCGAGTCGTACTATGTATCCTTTCCCCTGGGACAGCCCCAGTTGGCCCAGCGCCCACGGGATATAGAGTTGCCGGCGACCAACGACCCCTCCTATGGGGCGCTGGACAGCGTCTTTAACGTGCGTCGATTGGCCTCTGGGGGGATACCTTCGGGGGCCAGCTTTGTCTATATGCCCTCGGCCATTCGCGGGCCGCAGGAGGAATTGGCCGTGGCTTTTTCTGTGGAACTTTTGGGGAGGACGAGGGAGATCATCCAGCCCGCCCTCACCCTCTGGAGCGAGGGGGCGATGCGGGGCTATCAGATTGTGAGCAAGACGCGGAACGTCTCCCTGCGTCCCAGCCTGCTGGAGGATGCGGGCAGGGATCTACACCTGGTCTGGATCGACAGTGCGGGATTTGGAACCTATGACGTCTATTATGCCAGCACGGCCACCGAGGTACGCCAACGCCTGAACCGCATCACGGCTCGGGACGTCATGGCCGCTGTCTTTGATTTTGCCTGGGCTGTAGCGCAGGCGGTCAGCTTCTTTCCCCTGCTGTTCATCTGGGGCTTTTTTCCCCTGACCCTGATCGCCATCTACAGTGTCATCCGTGCCCAGGGCTCTCTCACCATGTGGGGGCCGCGTATCGTGCTGGTGCTGTCCATCCTCCTCTATGTGGCTTTCAAGTATCTGTTCCAGCCCAATTGGTTGGGAGGGTTGCCCCTTCCGAAGCGCCTGCCGCTGCGGATCTCCAATATCCTCATGTATACCGCCCCCTTTGTCGTGTCGGGGATGGCGGGGGGCGTCACCTGGTGGCACGCGAGACGGCAGGAGAGGCCCGGTCTCTTTTCCACTTTTTTGATTTTTGTGGTGTCGGATACGCTGCTGACGCTGCTGATCTACGTGCCCGGCATCCTGGCCGAGTAGGATAGGGTGGGAGTATAGAGGGCACGCAAGGCAGAATGGCGTTGCCATTCTACAGGCCCACTAGAGAGATTGTAGAGAGGCTGGGACTCCTCGCGCAGGCGAAAGGCCCTGGCCAGGGGGGCGTTCGCTTTCTCCTTCAGCCACAGGTCGTTGATCTCTTGGGCCCGATACAGGCGCGAGAGGGTGGTCAGGATAAAGGTGACGCGCCGCAGGCTGCGGCTGGGAATGGGCGTGGGGAGTTTCCGCAGGGGACCTATCTCGATCTTGTAGTAAAGGTCGTGCGCTCGGGGATGGTCCGCCTCGTTGGGCAGCAGTTCTCGCCGCTGCACCATGTGGTACCCTTTGATAGGTGCATAATAGGTGATGGTCCAGCGCAGTTCTTTGAAAGCCTTGGGATGATAGAAGGCCAGGTACTCGGCGGCGATGCGCCGGGGCGCCCTGGCTAAGGGGATGCGGTACCAGTGTTCGGCGCATACGCGTTCCCAATCCGCGAGGCGCGGCACAATGCCTACCAGCACGCGCTCCTGCTCAAAGGGGGTGCTGGATTGCAGGTCCCCGTCGTCGAATCGTTCGTTCCACATGGCCCACCTCGTCGACATCCCTCATCCCATCACTGGCCAGAGTATAGTCGAAAACGTGACGGAGGCACAAATGAAAAACATGAGCCGTGCGCGATTCGAACGCGCGACACCCTGCTTAAAAGGCAGGTGCTCTGCCGACTGAGCTAACGGCTCATATCTGCATAGATTATATCAGAACCGGGGGGTGCGGTCAAAAAACACCCCCGTTTCTCGTCGTTTGACCCTCATCGGAGATTGCTTTACGATTCTAAAGATGCGTATTGTGTCTCACTGGAAAGGAAAAAGCATGGAACAGGATGCGCCGGAGCGGCGACGGCCTTACCGCTACTTTGACTTGGTTATGGTTGCCTTTGTGTCCACCCTCATGGTCAGCAATGTTGCCTCCTCCAAGATTCTCGACGTGGGGGTTTTCACCTTTGATGGGGGAACGCTCCTGTTTCCCATAGCCTATATACTCGGCGACGTGGTGACCGAGGTCTATGGCTATATCCGCGCCCGCCGCGTGATATGGGCGGGATTTGGCGCCAATCTGCTCATGGCCCTGGTGTTGATCGTGGTGGGCGTTTTGCCGCCCGCGGAGGGCTGGGATCACCAGGCGGCCTATGAGGCGATCCTGGGCGTCACCCCACGTATTGTGGTGGGTAGCCTGATCGCCTACTGGGTGGGCGGTTTTGCCAACTCGTGGCTCATGGCCAAGATGAAGATCCTCACCCGGGGGCGGTGGCTGTGGACCCGTACCATTGCCAGCACCCTGGTGGGGGAGGGTATCGACACCCTCCTCTTTGTCCTCATCGCCTTTTACGGCACCCTCCCACAGGCCACGCTCGTGGCCGTCATCGTCTCCAATTACATATTCAAATGCGGCCTGGAGGCGCTGATCACGCCCATAACCTATCGCGTCGTCAACGGCCTAAAACGTGCGGAGCAGGAGGACTATTACGATTACGATACTGACTTTAACCCCCTCAAGTTGAACGTCTGAACCGTAGAATTTTCTTGTCTTTTTCTCTCCTGGGAGGTGTCTTATATGGAACGGTGCCGTTTGAGTGTCGGCGGCGAGGGCTGTGATATCGAGGGATTTACCAACGTGCACATCCAGTGTGCCGTGGATCGCCTGGCCATGCTGGGTGGGGGCATAGTGGAACTGTCCTCTGGCGTATTTCAGATGGCCGATGCGTTGCATCTTCGTTCCCATGTGACGGTCAGCGGATGCGGGGCCTCCACCATGTTGCGCAAGGCGGCCATGAAAAAGGTCCACGTCTCCACCTTTTTGGGCTATGGACACCATGACGTCGTCGTTGAAACCCCCGATACCTTTGTCCTCGGAGAAGGTATTCTCCTCAGCGACGATACGTCGGGAGGATTCCTGCAGACGGCGAGCACCCTCGTGCGCCGCGAGGGGGATATCTGGTTCACCAGCGTGCCCCACGCCCACGATTATCGCGCCCGGGACAATGGCCTGGCGCGGACCCTCTATCCCGTGGTCAGCGCCGTGGATGTGGAAGAGGTGGTACTTGAGAACCTGACCATCGACGGGAACGCGGCGCAGAACGAGAGGCTCAACGGCTGCCGAGGCGGCGGCCTTTTCGCCCACCGGAGCGACGATGTCACGGTGCGGGAAGTGATGGTACACAGCTTTGATGGGGATGGCTTTTCCTTCCAGACCTGCGACGATCTGGAGTTGCGGGACTGTGTGGCCGAAGAGTGTACGGGCCACGGCTTCCATCCCGGGAGCGGCTCCAATCGCTTTCACATCCACCACTGCCGGGCCAGTCGCTGCGGGGAATGTGGCCTGTTCTACTGTCTGCGGGTGCGAGACAGCCTGCTGGAGCACTGCACCTTTGAGGAGAACGGTTCCCACGGCGTCTCCATAGGTTCCCGCGACGTCGATCATCTCAACCGCGACCTGACCATCCGCCATAATGGGGGCGCCGGCATCTACTTGCGGCCAGGGGAACGGGCCACCGCGGCCCACCGAAATCGCATAGAGAACTGCACTCTGGTGGGCAACTGCCGTGATGGTGGCGAGGGGGAGGTCGTGCTGCAGGGAGAGGCAGAGGGCGTGCAGGTGGTGGGGAATACGATTCGTCGGTGCGGGGGCACCCCCGGCCTCCTGATCAAGGCCGAGATGCCGCCCTTTGTCTGGCGGGATAACGTGATAGAGCCGGAAGGTGAGGGGGCCGTCGTCGATCGGCGCTAAAAAGTTGTTCTCCTCCGCTCAGAGGATGAGCATGCTGTCGCCAAAGCTGTAGAAGCGATAGCGTCGGTCGACCGCCTCCTCGTAGGCCCTTTTTATGAGCTCCAGGTCGGCAAAGGCGGCGACCAGCATGAGCAGGGACGAGCGGGGGAGGTGAAAGTTGGTGATCAGGGCGTCCACCGCGCGAAAGCGGTAGCCGGGATAGATATAGAGTTCCGTGGGGCCGTCCCAGGGGGCCACGCCGCCCCCCCCGTCCTGGGCCGCGCTCTCCAGAACCCTCACCGTGGTGGTACCCACGGCGATGACGCGGCGGCCCTCCGCCTTGGCGCAGTTGATGCGCCTGGCCGTATCCTCATCCAGGCGGCAGTATTCGGTGTGGATCTGATGCTCCTCCACTCTTTCCGAGCGCACGGGCTGAAAGGTATCCAGGCCGATGTGCAGGGTCACCGAGAGCCACTCCACGCCTATCTCCCTTATCTCCCCGATGAGTCGGGGGGTGAAATGCAGGCCCGCTGTGGGCGCTGCTACAGAGCCCTCGGTCTTGGCGTACACGGTCTGGTAGCGTTCCACGTCCGGCGGCGTCTTGTGGATATAGGGTGGCAGGGGGATGACGCCCAATCGCTCCATATGGGGCTCCACGGGCTCGTCAAAGTGAATGAGGCGGCCCCCGGCCTCAGTGATGGCCTCCACCGTGCCTCGCAGCGTGTCGCCCTCCTCTCCGATCTCCAGGCGCTGTCCCACGCCGACCTTGCGCCCCTTGACCAGGGACTCCCACCGTCTCGGCCCCCGCTTGCCCAGCAGCAGCAGTTCTACCTTGCCCCCCGTGGGCACCTTGTGGGCGAAAAAGCGCGCCGGGATGACGCGGGTCTTGTTTACCACCAACACGTCGCCGGGGCGCAAATAGTCGGGGAGATCGTAGAAATGGCGGTGCTCGAAACGCGCCTCCTCACGATGGAGGACAAAGAGGCGCGAGCTATCCCTGGGTTCGGCCGGTTCCTGGGCGATCAATTCGGAGGGCAGGTCGTAGTCAAAGGCTTCCGTCAACATGGGTATTCTCTCAGCCGCGCAGGAGGTACAGTATCACGTTGAGGAGCACGGTCAGTACCGCGCTGAGCAAAAGGCACGTCACCAGGGGAAAATGAAAGGAAAAGTTATCCCGTTGAATATGTATATCCCCGGGAAGTCTGCCCACCCAGGGGATCCTGCCGCCCAGCACGAGCAGCAGCCCCACAAGGAGGATCAACCCTCCCATGATCATGAGCGTCCGTCCCAGACCTTGCATACCAGATGACATACAGTTACTCCTGTGCTGAAAACCCTTGCCGTCGTCAATGGCGCGGGTGGGTGGAGGCGTTCTCGTCCCTGGCCTCCCACTCGCTGTAGATGCAACCGCAATAATCCTGCATGTACAGATCGTGGGCCCTGGCCAGCGCATAGTGCTCGGCAAAGCCCTGACGAAAGTTCTCGAAATAAAAGGCCACGCCGTACGTTTCCGCGCATCTTTCCCCGATCTCCCGTATGTGCTTCTGATCCTGATAGGGGCTGATGAGCAGGGTGGTGGTGAAAAAGGCAAAATCCTCCTCCGCGGCCCGCTGCGCCGTTCTCTCCAACCGCAGATTATAACATATGGCGCACCGCTCGCGAAACATCTCGTGACCCACCACGGCCCGGAAAAAGGTGGGCATCTCATAGCCCGCTTCCCAGACGACGGGCAGGTCGATCTCTTGTGCGTAACGGACCAGGGCCTGGCGCCGGCGCTCGTGTTCGCTGTAGGGGTGGACGTTGGGATTGAACCAATGGCCCGTGACCTCTGCGCCCGACGCGCGGAGCCGTTTCACCGTATAGGTGGCACAGGGGGCGCAGCAGATGTGCAGCAGGATGCCCTCGCCCTCCAGGGGATTGCTCTCCTCTTTCTGCTGCGGTTCGGGGATATCCACCACGCGGTGCAGGCGAATGGTGAGGGGCTCTTTGGACACCAGATCTGCCTCGCCCTCCTCCACCAGCCGTCGGGCCTTCTTTCGGGGACAGGGAGAGAGGGACCGGTCACGGGCATCGAGAACGCGGGCTTTTTTCATGAGAAGAGGCGGTCCTGTCCCGTCTCCTCCTGGTTCCAGGGACGATCCAGGTGCTCATAGGCGTTTCGCGTGGCCACGCGTCCCCGGGGCGTGCGTTCCAAAAAGCCCAATTGGATGAGATAGGGCTCATAGACGTCCATGATCGTGTCGGCGTCCTCGTTTATGGCCGCCGAGATGGTATCCAGGCCCACGGGGCCGCCGTCGAACTTGTCTATCACCGCGCATAGCACGCGGCGGTCCGAGCTGTCCAGCCCCAGGGAATCGACCTCCAGCATTCCCAGTGCCTCCCGCGCCGTCTCTGCGTCGATGACGCCGTCGCCCCGCACTTGGGCATAGTCGCGGACGCGTCTCAGCAGGCGGTTGGCCACTCGCGGCGTGCCGCGGGCCCGGCTGGCTATCTCGTAGGCCCCTTTCTCCTGGATGGGTATCTCTAGGATGTGGCAGGAGCGACGCACGATGGCCTCCATCGCTTCCTGGTCGTAAAACTCGAGGCGGTAGATGATGCCAAAGCGGTCGCGGAGGGGGGAGGTCAGCAGGGCGATGCGTGTGGTGGCCCCAATGAGGGTGAATCTGGGTAGTTGGAGGCGGATGCTCCGTGCAGTGGGCCCCTTGCCGATGACCACATCCAGGGCATATTCCTCCATGGCCGGATACAGCACCTCCTCCACGCCGCGGCTGAGGCGATGTACCTCGTCCACAAAGAGGATGTCTCCGGAGCGCAGGTTGGTGAGGATGGCGGCGAGGTCGCCGGGGCGCTCGATGACAGGTCCCGACGTGACCTTGATATTGACTCCCATCTCTGTGGCGATGACATAGGCCAATGTCGTCTTGCCCAGGCCGGGGGGGCCGTACAACAGGGTGTGGTCGAGCTCCTCGCCTCGTTCCTGGGCCGCCTGGAGGGAGATCTTGAGGTTCTCTATGACCCGATCCTGGCCGATATACTCCGCAAGGGTCTGGGGTCGTAGACTGCGTTCGCTGGGCGCCTCTTGCGGTCTCTCCGCTGGCGAGACGACGCGCTTCGAATCTGACACAAATCCTCCCATGCTCTCAGTTTCCCTCATTATAACACAGGAGGCGACTGACATAAACTAGAGGTCGATATCCATTCGACCTCTAGTTCAGCGCATGGGGAATGGGGGATTATGCAACGCCGAGAAGCGATTTCACGATGTTGGCCGCCGCGGCCGCGTCACGTCCATAGCCATCGGCGCCGATCTCGTCGGCATATTTCTGTGTCACGGGGGCGCCGCCGATGATGACCTTGACCCTATCGCGCATGCCCGCCTCCTGCAGGGCCTCGACGGTATCCTGCATGCTGGGCATGGTGGTCGTCAGCAGGGCGGAAAGCCCGATGACATCGGCCTCGTTCTCCTGCGCGGCGCTGACAAAGTCGTCCGGGCTGACGTCGACGCCCAGATCGATGATCTCAAAGCCAGCACCCTCGATCATGATGGAGACCAGGTTCTTGCCGATATCGTGCAGGTCCCCTTTGACTGTCCCCAGTACGACTTTGCCTTTGGGTTCGATATCCTCTTCGACCAGGGCCGGGCGCAGGACGGCCAGGCCCGCCTTCATGGCCCGCGCCGAGATGAGCATCTCTGGTACATAATACTCGTTGGCCTCGAACAGGCGGCCCACTTCCGCCATGGCCGGGATCATGGCCTCGTCGAGTAACTCCCCGGCTTTGGTTCCCTCGGCCAGGCCGGCAGTCACAGCCTCCTCTACATCCTCCATCTGGCCCTTCAAGATGCCCTCAAAGATCGCTTCCTTGTAATCCATTACCAAACCTCCTCGATTCTCGGCAATCGTGACAGACGTCCCCTAATGTAGCATGGCGCTGATTTTACCACCTCATAGAGATTTGCGCAAGCCATACGGCGACGCCCGTCGTCACCGTCGCTCCCACGATGGAGCTGACGAGGTCGACGCCCCCATCGTCGAGCCAGGGCCAACCGCGGATCTGGCTGGTCGCCTCTCCACAAGAGTGGACGCGTTTCTCCGTGCGCTTTTCGCAGCGCTCGCAATAGTAGACGGCCTGGGCCGTGGCCCCCAACAGGCTATCGGTCAGACATCCCACCATGCCGCCCAGGGTGACGGCCAAGGGCAGCCAATTATACGCCGCCTCCCACGGTTGCTGTGTGATCCATGTCTGGGCCATCTGCATCAAGAGCGCTGCAAAGCCTGTCAGCGACGAGGCGGCCAGGGATGCGATGATGCCCAATAGGGAGATGGCGCCGGCCGCCCCCCTCATCACGCGATCTGCCGTATTGATGAGACGAGGCGGGCGGGCGCTGAGCATCCCCAATTCTGTGGCCCAGATGTCGGCCGCGGCCGTGGCGATGGCCCCGACAAAGGCAAAAAAGACGCGCGTCCTCTGTCCCGTGGCGATATGGAGGAGGACCATGAGGGCGGCCCACCCCACCCTGGCGCCCACGTCGCTCGCCTGTATCCGCGTGCGGGGATCGAACCGCTCGTGCAGCACCGCCTTGTAGGGGGCGCGGTAGCGCCTCCAGAGCCCCCAGCTGAGGAAAAAGAGCAGCAGGAGGATGCCCCATATCCAGCCCCCGCCCACAAAGGCCAGGATCGTGGCAGCAGCGAGCCCCATGGCGCCGCTGCGCGAGAGGAGGCGGATGCGGTGGCCGATCCAGCCCAAAAGAAAGCCGCTTCCCAGTCCCAACAGGAGGTCGCGTATCATGACTTTTTTCCTCCAATCACAGGATGCCGACGAGCGCTACGGTGAAGAGCAGCTGGATACTCAGTGCGGCCATGATCAGCAGGTAGGCCCCCAGGCGCTCCTGGCGGTGTAGGAGGATGCCCAGGCACGCGTTGGCCACCAGAATGGCCACGCCCAGAGCCGGGATGACCAGGAGGTGCCCCTTGGACGCCACCCGTCCGAGGCTGCCCCGGGAGGGAAGCCGCAGGATAAGCCTTGTCGGGAGCCCCGGGTAGCGCCACATGAGATAGCCGGATAACACCAGGCAGACTAGGGACCCGGCGGCGAATATGCCCCAAAAGAGGGAATCGCACCACACGGGCCACTGTGCGGTCGGCCCATGTTCCACGTGTTCCGCGACGGGATGCAGGGGGCCCATATCGCGCCGCACCGCATAGTCGCTCAGGAACTCTTCCGCGTTCTGCGGCGAGATGGCATAGCCCCCACCGTCGGTGATGGCGATCAGCAACTGTTCCGGCGGTTTGGTGGCATACACACGGATGTTTCTCATTCCATCGACGTGTATGCGTCCCCTCCAATAGCCGGGCCAGTGGAGCCCCTCAAACTCGTCCGGCCCCTGAAAGGTTGTGGCCGGGGCCATGCGCTCGATATCTCTCAGGGGCACGATGTGCTTGTGGGTGCCGCAGTGTATCGTCAGGGCATCCCGATCCAGCTGGTAACGGAGGCCGACGAGCCCCACCGTCCAGCGGATGCCCACCGCCAGCAGGGCGGCATTGCAGATGAGCCACACTATTCTCAGAAAAAAGCCCGGCCCGATACTCTGCCCTATCAGGCTGTACATCACAAAGAGGGCTATGGCGGCGAGCATTGACAGGGCCAGGAGGGCGACGAGCAGCCCCAATCTTTTAGGCGGTCTCCAGACCACGATTCCGAATCCATAATCTACCACACAGTGGGGAGATTATAGTGACCAGCCAGTGCTCGTGTCAACTACCGAGTGGTTACCGCTTGCCGATCCGCTCCATGTCCCGCCCTCGCATTTGACGCCTTCTATGGAGCCGGGGATAATTAACCCCACTGGATATGGAGGCCCGCATCTCTGGAGGCCTCTCGTCCCAAGACCGCTTTCACTGAAGGAATGTGTAATCTTATGGACGCTTCGGAACTGGAATCCGTCCTGGATGGGGGACCGCTGTTCGATGAGGAGCTTCCCGAGGATCATCGGAGCGGTTTCGTGGCCCTGGTGGGCAAGCCCAACGTGGGCAAGTCCACGCTGTTGAACGCCTGGATGGGCACCAAGCTGGCGCCCGTGTCCCCGAAACCTCAGACGACACGCGATCAACTGTTGGGCATACTGACCCGTGAGGACGCCCAGATTCTCTTTATGGATACTCCCGGCATCCATCGCCCCAGGACCAAACTGGGGGATTATATGGTGGAGGCGGCGGAGAGCGTCTTGCCGGACGCCGACGTGGTGGTCTTGGTCACCGATCTCGCTGTGTCCCCGTCCCGGGAGGATCGTGAGACGGCGGCGCTGTTGGCCAAACTCCCCTCCGATGTTGCGCGAATTCTGGCCATGAACAAGGTGGACCGCGTCTCGGGGCAGGAACTGGAGAGTCGCCGCGCCGCCTACGAGGCCCTGGGCGAATTCGACCGCTCTCTGTGTATCAGTGCCCTGCTGGGAGAGGGCGTGGACGAGCTATTGCAGATCGCCATATCGGCCCTTCCCCAGGGGCCCCGCTACTACCCGCAGGATCAGCTCACCGATCGCCAGGAACGGTTTATCGTCGCCGAGTTGATTCGAGAGCACGCCATGCGCCACCTGCGACAAGAGGTGCCCCACGCCCTGGCCGTCGTGGTCGAGGAGATGAAGGAGCGCCCCAACGGCACCATATATATCCTGGCTCACATATACGTGGAAAAGGAATCGCAAAAGGGCATCGTCATCGGGCGTGGGGCGAGCATGCTAAAGGAGATCGGCCACGACGCCCGCATCGAGCTGCAGCGGTTTTTGGAGAGCAAGGTCTATCTGGATCTCCAGGTGCGGGTGAGGAAGAACTGGCGGCGCAACGAGAGGGCCCTGCGCCAGTTTGGGTACACGTTGCAGCGGCAAGCTTAGCCGCCATCGTGGGTGAGGTGCTAGGAACGGAACTGCTCTGGCGGCGCCATGCGGTAGCCGATGCCCCTCTCCGTGAGGATATATTGGGGGTTCCCCGGGTCCTCCTCGATCTTTTGCCTGAGACGCCAGACAAAGAGCTTGGTATAGTCCACATTCTCCACGTACTCTGGTCCCCAGACCTCCCGGAGGATCTGCTGATGGGAGAGGACGTGCCCCGCATTCTCTGCCAGGTACAGGAGCAGTCGCAATTCTGTGGGGGTCATGTCCAGCCGCTTTCCGTTGCGCCGTGCCTCCCAGCGCTCCGAGTCGACGACGATGTCGTCGGTCACATAGAGTACGGGTTCCTCTTCCGCTTCATACCGCTTGGCGCGGCGCAGGACCGCCTCGATGCGCGCCTCCAACTCTTTGAGGCTAAAGGGTTTGCGGACATAGTCGTCGGCGCCCAGCCGCAGCCCCTTGACGCGGTCGGTCTCCTGTCCCTTGGCCGTGAGCATGATGATGGGCACTGTGGAGAGGTCGCGGATGCGGCGGCAGGTCTCCCAGCCGTCCATCTGCGGCATCATCACGTCGAGGACGACGAGATCGGGGCGTAGATCGTAGAACTCCTTTAATCCCTCTGTGCCGTCCGTCGCTGCGTGCACGTCATATCCCGCGCGTGAGAGGTAGATGCGCAACGCCTCGATCAACGTGGCGTCGTCATCTATCAACAGTAGCGTCGTATCTGTGGTCATCCCTTCTCCCCAGAAGCAAGCCTTCGTCCTGGCGCGGTTGTATTTACCTTCACCCCTATTATACATCTTTTGCCGCTAACATGTCTAGAGCCGGTTACAAATCTTTCCCCCAGATATTCGCATTCGTAGGGCTTCCCGGTAAAGGCGTTTCAACATCTCGGTGGCGATGCCCCCTCTGCGCCGTCCTCCGGCCATTCCTCGGCTACCTTTTCAGCCAGGGTATCGATCTCTGAACGACGGAGACTTGGGACAGATGTCCACAGCTTGGGCAAAACGCGCCCCGTCTACTCCCGATCCAGACAGGTGCGGTTGCGGCCCGAGTTCTTGGCGTCGTAAAGGGCCCGGTCGGCGCGCTGTAGCAGTTCCTGCGCGTCGGAGGTGTCCTCCCGTGTGGTGGCCACTCCCAGGCTTATGGTGACGGTCAGCGAGCCTTTCTCAGTCTCTATGGGGCTGGCGGCGGTGTGGCGCAGCCGTTCGGCCACCTTGTGGGCGCCCTCCAGTGCCGTTTCTGGCAACAACACAGCGAATTCCTCTCCCCCATAGCGACCAAAGATATCCACTTCGCGCAGTGTATCCTGGCAACGCGCCGTAATTTTCTTCAGCACCTGATCTCCTATGGCGTGGCCGTAGCTGTCGTTGACCTGTTTAAAATGGTCGAGGTCGAATATAATGGCCGAGAGGGTGTCCCCATAACGCCTGGCGCGCTTCACTTCGCTCTGGCCAGCCTCGAAAAAGCCCCGGCGATTGTACAGCCCCGTGAGGGGGTCGGTGATGGCCAGATTCTGCACCTCGGCGTACAGGCGTTCCAGTTCAGCGTTCTTTTTGGCCAGATCGCGCTGCAGCGTCACCAGCTCGTTGTTTAGGCGGCTGATCTCGTCGTAGAGGGGCGTGTCCCCCTCCTCTTCTGTCTGGGTTATCTGTCCCTTCACAGCAGCGCGTAGGACGGCTGTGTCGTGGCCGTCGACCTCCAGCGCTCCTGCCTGTGCTTCTTGACGGTAGGCAGGAGCGCGAACGCCCGTGACGATCAGCCCTTCATCATAGGCTACCCCCGATAGGCGCAGGGTGGTAACCTCACCATCACCGGGCACATTGATCTCCCAACACAGAGCCGCCCTCTCCTCCCGGGCCTGGACCAAAAAGTTGAGTAGCTTGATGCGACTCGCCGCATCCACCAGGTGGCTCAAGGGCTCGCCCGGGGCCAACCCTTCCAGACCGAGCCCGTCACGAATCACCTC
>CAZMOW010000040.1:0-21192 GCA_964567975.1 uncultured Anaerolineales bacterium
TCCCCATCCGCCGCATCGAATTCACCACCCCCGCCGAGGCGCGGGAGGCGCTGCTGGAGGAAGGACAGGGGCACTACCAGACCTACCTGGCGCACGCGGAGGATGCCCCCCTTCTCGCCTTCGTCGACGCCCGGTTGGATCACGACCCGGAGCAGGCCGACGTGATCCACGACCTGCTGGCCCACCTGGCCGAGGAGATGATGGCCATGCACGAGGGTAAGCGGGCGCGGGTGGAGGATTTCTGGCTGGACCTGGAGGGCGTCACCGACGCCGACACCTACGAGGCCCTGCGCGAGCATGGCAAGTGGGAGCGATCCCTGTGGCGCGCGTCCGAGGCCTGCCGCCCCTATGTGGACGAGGAGAGCCGCTCCACCCGCCACCTGGATGACAGCCTGGGGTGGGACGAGGACTGCTTCAAGGCCTTTGTGCGCGCGTTGGCCGGCCGCGTGCCCCACCTCAGCGACCTGGTGGACGTCTACCGCGAACACCACCCCGCCTACGCCGACCTGGTGCAGCGCATCGCCGCCACCGACCGCCTCATCGACAAGATCGTCTATCGCCTGTATGGATTGACGGAGGAGGTGGCGGTAATCGAGGGGAAAGCGTAGAGACGCCCCGGTGGGGCGTCTCCGTGCCGGGGGGGCGTCTCCCCGACGGGACATCTCTACGATGTACAACGCAATGTAAACGAACACAACAACGCCAGCCCGCATCCGGGCAGGAGGACGACCCGATGTCGAAATTCAAGGGCCGATACCGCGTCGAAACGACGCGCCTGCCCGGTTGGGATTACGCTGGCATGGGATATTATTTCGTCACCCTCTGCACAGAAGATCGCCTCCCCTTTTTTGGTATCGTGACCGACGGGCAGATGATCCTCTCGCCCATGGGCGAAATCGTGGCCCGCGAATGGCAGAGGACGGAACAGGTTCGCGACAAGGTCGCCCTGGATGCGTGTGTGATCATGCCCAACCACGTGCATGGCATCGTCGTCATCCACGGGGGCGACACGGCGAAAACGGGCCATGGGAACAATGTAGAGACGCCCCACCGGGGCGTCTCTACCAGGCGGCACGTCTCTACAGAAAACCCTGCGCCTGAAACAAATCCCACGCCCTCATCCCGATTGGCACCCGGTTCCCTGGGAGCCATCATGGGACAGATCAAATCGATCTGCACCAAAAAGATATGGGCCACGGGCCGGACCGATTTTGGATGGCAACCCCGTTTCTACGACCGCATCATCCGCGACGAAGAGACGCTGCGGAAGGCCCGCCAATACATCGTTGACAATCCATCAAGATGGTCGCGCGATCGAGATAACCCGGCGAATCTGTATATGTAGATACGTCCCGGTGGGAGGGAGACGCCCCACCGGGGCGTCTCTACGATATACAAAAACGTCACGATATAGACGAACACAACAACGCCAGCGAGGGGGATACAGACGACGGAGGCCACGCTATGAGCGGACCAGACTATCCAGAACCAATATCGAAACTGCTGAACATGGGCGAACCTGGGATACGCGAATGGCCCGACTATTTGGCTCTCGGCCTGGGCCCCGAACATGTCCCCGACCTGATCCGCATGGCCCTGGACGAGGCTGCCCTGGACGACCCTGCAACCTGGGCGCCGATCCATGCCTGGCGCGCCCTGGGACAGCTGCGGGCAGAGGAGGCCATCGAACCCCTCATCCAACTCTTTCAGGATATCGATGACTTTGACGACGACTGGGTAATGGAGGAGATGCCCTCCGTGTTCGCCCTTATCGGGCCGGCGGCCATACCCGCTCTGGCAGACTATGTGCTCGACACATCCCATGGCACCTGGGCGCGGGTCGCTGCCACCCGCAGCCTGAAGGAGATCGGGACAGACCACCCCAATGTACGTTCAGCGTGTATCAGTGTCCTCACGGCGGCCCTGGAGCGTTTCGAAGCGCTCGAGCCAGAGGTGAACGGGTTCCTCGTCCTCTATCTCGTAGACCTGGAGGCAGTCGAAGCGGCCCCCATAATGGAGCGAGCCTTTGAAGCCGGCCGTGTGGACCCCATGGTGATGGGCGACTGGGAGGACGTGCAGATCGAGCTGGGCCTGTTGGAAGAACGCACCACACCGAGGCCTTCTCTTTTTGGGGGCCCTGCGGGGGAATTCGAGGGCTTGGTAGAGGCTCCAAGTCAGGAATCCGAGGCGCGGCGCCGGCTGCGGGCGATCGGGCGCAACGATCCCTGCTGGTGCGGCAGCGGCAAAAAATACAAGTATTGCCATCTCCGCGAGGATCAGCAGAAAGCGCGGGGATAGGACAATTTCGCTCGCCAGATCGTTCGCCCTCCCACTCTAGACAAGACTGCATCTGCTTCTTTGCCGGAACAGCCCATCTCTACAAGAGTGTCCCCAATTTCCGCTTGGAGACCACAGTCCCCGATTTGATACGAGAATTGATGTATCACCCGTAACTTTTTTCCTTCTAAGCCGTCATATTAGTGCTTCTTATCCGTTACATTGATGTAAGGAGAGTTGGATTGAGCCAGGAAACGAAGCTGCTTTCTAGAGCCAAGGCTTGGGATCGGGCAGCCTTGGCAGAAATATACGACCGCTACAACACAGAGTTGTACGCCTATGCCATGCAGTGGATAGGGAATCCGGGGCTGGCCGAAGAATGTGTTGCAGAGACCTTTCATCGCTTCCTGGATGTGCTGTGTCGCGGCAAGGGCCCAGAGCGGTATCTGCGCGCTTATCTGTATCGAATGGCTCATAACTGGTTGATGGATCAGCACAGGCGGCAGCCGACCACCAGCCTGCAGGATGCGGCACAGAATCCCACGACAACTATCGAGAGCGCTGAGCCGAATCCATTAGATGCCACGCTGCATAACAGCCGCGTCGCGGAGACCAAATCCGCTCTATCGCAGATCACAGCGGATCAACGCCAGGCTCTGATTCTACGTTTCATAGAGGGTCTAAGTCTCAAAGAGGCCGCTACGGTGATGGAGCGATCGGTAGGGGCCATCAAGGGGCTGCAGTATCGGGGACTGGCCGCAATGCGCAGAGTGCTGGAGCAAGGAGGGAGGGATGATGGAAGTTAACGAGCAAGATGCCA
This sequence comes from uncultured Anaerolineales bacterium, assembly GCA_964567975.1. GTDB lineage: Bacteria > Chloroflexota > Anaerolineae > UBA1429 > UBA1429 > JAWLEV01. The sequence goes on from CAZMOW010000040.1 coordinate 3,098, forward strand.
TAATTGAACGACTCCAAGAGTTAAGGGGGACCATACGTCGCGATCCCGAAACGGCGGCCGCGGCGCGCGAGCGTTATCGGGCGCAGGTTGAAGAGATGGCTCCCCGTTCACGTGGAAAAATGGGTTTTGTCGAAAGCATCATATTGTACTGGAAAGGACAATCAGAGATGTTTAAAAAAGTAACTTCGGTTGTATTAGTGGTCATCATGCTCCTCGTGAGCACAGGGATAAGTGTCCAGGCATCGCAAAGTAGTTTGCCTGGTGATCGCCTTTATTCGCTGAAGCGTTTCTCAGAAGATGTTCAACGAAGGCTAACGTGGGGGCAATCTGCTGACGCGGCCCTTGCTGTAAGATTGGCTGGGCGAAGAATCCAAGAGCTGATGTCGTTGGCTGAACGATCCGATACTGCTGAGCAGATAGAGTTATCGATCGACGACCTGGCGCTGCAGTTAAGTGAGGCGATGGAAAAGATCCAAGCACTTGAACAGACGGATCCTGAAAAGGCTAGAATGCTGGCGCAACAGCTCAACGAGACTCTTTCCCAGAACCAACGGGCGCTGGAGGAAATTGGAGAGAATGCCCCTTCTTCTAAAGAGAAAATCAGCGATGCCTTGGGCAAGGGCACGGAGCAGGTGGATGATGACAGGGACAAAGGTAACGGCGGGGATGATCTGGACGACATTGCCGACGATGGTGATGATGACGGGGATGATGATGACAGGGACGATGACATCGGTGATTTGAACGATGAAGCTGATGACGATCAAGATGATGACTGGGACGATGACGTCGGTGATTCAGACGATAGCGATGATGACGGGGATGATGATGACCACCTAGATGACGCTGACGATGCCGACGATGATGCCGACGATGATGCCAATGACGATCTAGACGATGATGACGGGGACGATGACATCGACGATTCGGACGATGAAGCTGATGACGATCTAGATGATGATGACTGGGACGGCGACGTCGACGATTCAGACGATGACGATGATGACGATCGAGATAATGACGGGGACGATGATGCTGATGATGACGACGATGACGATCGAGATGATGACGAGGACGACGACGTCGGTGATTCAGACGATAGCGATGATGATGACGGGGATGATGATGACGACTTGGATGACGATGACGATCGAGATGATGATGATCTGGATGATGATGACGACGATGATGATGACGACGATGGGGACGACGACGATGGGGACGACGACGATGATGACTAGATGCGGCCAATTATAATATAACTATCTTGGATGCATCGCTGAGACCCACACTAGAGACGCCCCATCGGGGCGTCTCTAGTACGAGTTTCCTAATCTTCTCTATAGTGGCAGCCGTGGCTTTCCCGGTTCTCCCAGGCGGCCTCGGCCACGATGATGGCCGATAGGGTGGCATTGCGCAGGCTGATGATCTCCTGGCTGAGGCGCGTGGTGCGATAAAAGGCGTCGATGTCCTGGCGCAGGTTGTTCAGATCGCGCAGGGCGCGCTCCAGGCGGCGCTGCGTCCTCACCAGCCCCACGTAATACCACATGGTATGTTTGATATCCACCATATCGTGTTCGATGAGGGCGGGGTCCACATGGTCGATCACGCCCTCCTCTTCCCAATGGGGAATGTCTCTGGCGTCGATCCTCTCCCAATGGGAGATATTGCGCCGAATATCCTTGGCCGCGCGCACGCCCCACACCAGCCCCTCCAGCATGGAGGCGCTGCCCAGGCGGTTGGCGCCGTGAGCACCCGTACAGGAGACCTCGCCCACGGCGTACAGATGCTCCAGATTGGTGCGCCCCCACTCGTCCACCCACACGCCGCCGCAGAAATAGTGGGCCGCGGGCACCACGGGAATGAGTTCCCTGGTCGGATCCACGTCGTACTCCCTCGATCTCTGGCAGATGGTGGGGAATCGCTCCGCTATCCTCTCGGGGGACATGACGGATGCCAGGTCGAGATAGACGTGAGGCGCGCCGGTGCGCAGCATCTCCTCGTGAATACCGCGTGCCACCACGTCGCGGGGGGCCAGCTCTTTCCATTCTGGGGCATAGCGCTCCATAAAAGGTTCGCGATCGATATTCAAGAGATGCGCCCCCTCTCCCCGCAGCGACTCGCTGACGAGGAAACGCGCCTGGCCGCGATGGTAAAAGGCCGTGGGATGAAACTGGACATACTCGGCGTTGATGATGCGCGCCCCCGCCCGATAGGCCATGGCCAGACCGTCCCCCGTGGCACACTCGGGATTGGTGGTGTGTAAAAAGATCTCTCCTATGCCCCCCGTGGCCAGGACGGTGGCCTTGGCCAGTATGGTGCGTACAAAGCCCGCCTCGTAATCGAAAACATAGGCCCCCACGCAGGAAAGGGGCTCATAGATGGCCAGGCGATTCTGTGAATGATGGCTCGGTGTGAGCAGATCGACGGCGACGTGGCCCGTCAGAAGCTGGATGTTGGGGTGTTTGTGTAGTGCCCTGGCCAGTTCCGTCTGAATCGCTTTCCCCGTCGCATCATTCGCGTGCAGGATGCGACTTGTAGAGTGGGCGGCCTCGCTTGTAAGATCCAGCCCATCTTTCTCGTCGACGGCAAAGGGGACGCCGTACTTGTCGATGAGAAGTTCGCGAACGCGCCGGGGTCCCTCTGTGGCAAGGATCTCCACAGCGCGTCGATTGTTCAATCCGTCGCCCGCGCGGATGAGGTCTTTTGCCAGTTTCTCCGGCGAGTCCTCATCGCCTTTGTAGATGATACCTCCCTGGGCATGATAGGTATTGGACTCCAGGGCATCATCGGCTTTGGTGATCAAGGTGATGCGACAGTCCTCATCCTTTGCCAACTGCAGCGCCGTCGTCGCGCCCGCGATGCCGCAGCCGATGACCAGCACATCACATTCTATGACGTCAGGCAATTCGTTCATAGCAGAACCTTCTTCCCATACCTAACTTATTTCTAACATCCTCTCCAGCGCCATGCTGGCCCATCTGGCCGTCTCCTCTTCCACCAAGACTATGTTCTGGGGATCGTTCCTCTCCAGATTTTCCAGGACACGCAAGAGATCGCGCATGCGCGTGCTGGCCATGGCCCGACATTCACTGCGCTGGAGGGGTATCACGTTCTTGTTGCGATACTCGTGTTGCAGGCGATTGACAAAGTGCCACTCGGTGCCCACGGCGATGGTGGAGCCCACCGGCGCCCTGTCCACATATTCCAGAATCCCCGCCGTAGAGCCTGTGGCATCGGATGCGGCCACTACCTCATGCCGACACTCGGGATGCACGATGACAAAGGCGGTTGGATAGTCGTCGCGCACGTCCTGGACATCCTCGACGGTAAAGTCGGTGTGCACAGAACAGTATCCCTTCCACACGATGACGCGACAGGGAGCCAGCGCCTGCGGGTCGGGGGGATTCGCGGGATCCCATACGCCGATCTCCTCCTCCGGGATGCCCATGGCCAGCGCGCTGTTGGTTCCCAGGTGCTCGTCGGGCATGAACAGCACGTGGTCCTTGTGTTCGAACCCCCAGCCAAAGAGCTTTTGAGCATTGGACGAGGTGCAGACCGCTCCGCCCCTCTGTCCCACAAAGGCCTTTAACTGGGCCACAGAGTTCTGATAGGTGATGGGTACCACGTCATCGCCCCACACGCCCGTCAGGGCGTTCCATGCCTCCTCAGCCTGCGCCGCGCCAGCCATCTGGGCCATGGGGCACAGGGCCTCCATGACAGGCTGTACTACCTGTTGCTCTGGCTTGCACAGGATGGCCGCCGTCTCGGCCATGAAATACACGCCGCAGAACACGATATAGCGTGCCTTTTCCGCCTGGGCCGCCCGCCGCGAGAGTCCCAGGGAATCGCCTCGGTAGTCGGCGAACTCGATCACCTCATCACGTTGGTAATGGTGGCCGAGGATGGTTGCCGCATCGCCCAGATGCTCTCTGGTCTCCTCGATGGCCTCCATCACCTCTTCATCGGACAGGTCTTTGTACCGTTCTGCACACATCTTTTTTCTCCTCATTCCTCATCGCTAACGAACAAGCGTGATGTCCAGGCTGACGTCCAGGGCCTCGACGGAATGCGTCAAGGCTCCCACAGAGATATAGTCCACACCTGTGGCTGCGACCTGGGCCACGTTTTCCAGGGTGATGCCCCCAGAAGCCTCCAGTTCCACCCTGCCCGCCGCCGCCTCCACTGCTTCACGCATCCGCTCGGTGTCCATATTGTCGAGCATGACGCGGTCGACCTCTAGGGCGAGGGCCTCCTGTAGTTGTTCCAGGGATTCCACCTCCACCTCGATGGGCAGACGCCCGCCCACGTCCTCGCGTACCCGCTCCACCGCTTTGGCGATGGAGCCCGCTGCTAAGATGTGATTGTCCTTGATGAGCACCATATCATACAGCCCGTGGCGATGGTTGGTGCCGCCACCCAGACGCACGGCCAGCTTGTCCAGCGCCCGCAGGCCGGGCGCGGTCTTGCGCGTATCGAGGATGCGCGCCCTGGTCCCCGCCACCGCGTCCACATAGCGCCGGGTGGCGGTGGCGATGCCCGACATGCGCTGTAAAAAGTTGAGAGCCGTTCGCTCCCCGATGGTGATGCCCGGACCGTCGCCCTCCACACGGGCCACCACGTCGCCGGGACCGACGGCGCTCCCCTCTTCTATCAGGGGAGTATAGGCGATGCCCTCATCAACCTGGGCGAACACTTTTTTCACCACGTTCAGTCCGGCGATGATACCCGAATCCTTGACCAGGAACTCGCCGACCAGATGCTCGGACGAGGAGATGATGGCAGTACTCGTCACATCGCCGGGGCCAATATCTTCCTCCAGGGCAACACGTACGGCGCGACGCATCTCATCAGCAAGGTCCATTGGCAAACACTCCCATGTATGATCGCTCTAACGCATCCTTTTTATTGTATATGGCATCTTTGCCCGCGCCAAAGGAGACGGGCAGAAAAAAGATACACGAAACGACGCCAACGTTGGAGGCGTTGGCGTCGTTGCCTTTTGTAATGGTGGAGCAACTACTCCGATTCGATCATTGTCAGCCAGCGATGGCGGTCGGAAATCTTGCCCGAGACGATCTTGAAGAATTCGGACTGTAGCTTGGCCGTGATGGGTCCCCGGCGTCCGGGGCCGATGACGATGTGATCCACGGAACGGATGGGGGTAATCTCGGCGGCCGTGCCGGCGAAAAAGAGCTCGTCGGCCACGTAGAGCATCTCTCGCGCGATCAGTTGTTCTCGCACCTCGTAACCCAGCTCCCGCGCCAGGGTGATCACACAATCGCGGGTGATCCCGCCCAGAATGGAGGCCGAGAGGGGGGGCGTATACAGCACGCCATCCTGCACGAGGAAGAGATTCTCGCCGCTTCCCTCACTCACATACCCATAGACGTCCAGGGCGATACCCTCGGCATACGAGTTCTCCGCCGCCTCCATGCGTATGAGCTGCGAATTGGTGTAATGCCCTCCCGCCTTGGCCGAAGCGGGATAGGTATCGGGGGCCATGCGCCGCCAGGAAGAGACGCCCACGTCGACGCCCTCCTCCAGCGCCTCCTCGCCCAGATAGGCTCCCCACTCCCAGGCCGCGACGATGAGGTGCACGGGGCAATTTCGTGGCTCGACGCCGAGCTGATCGTATCCGCGAAAGACCAGGGGGCGTATATAGCAGGAGCGTAGATCGTTCTCGATCACAGTGTTCAGAATTGCTTGAGAAACCTGCTCGGAGGAATAGGGTACTTCCATGCGATAGATCTTGCAGGAATTGTACATACGTTTGAGGTGGCTCGACAGTCGAAAGATCCCTGGGCCGTCCGGCGTGTCGTAACAGCGGATACCCTCAAAGACGCTGGACCCATAGTGCAGGGCGTGCGAGAGCACGTGCACCTGGGCCTCATCCCACGGCGTCAAGTCTCCGTCAAACCAGATAAACTCGGATTCATTCATGGACATTATACGCTCCTTTTTATCTCCACCGGATCTAGGCTTTTACTGAATCGGCGATCAGGTCTCCCATGGGCTGTGTTTCCACCACCTCTGCTCCCTCTTCCGCGATATCGCTTGTGCGATATCCCTCGGCCAACACGGCATCCACCGCACTTTCGACGGCTTCTGCCTCTTGGTCGAGTTCCAGCGAGTAGCGCAGGAGCATGGCCGCGCTGTAGATGGCCCCTATGGGGTTGGCGATGCCCTTGCCGGCGATGTCGGGCGCCGTCCCATGGATGGGCTCATAGAGGCCAAAGTTCCCCTGGGCCAGGGAAGCGGAGGGTAACATGCCCATGGAGCCGGCCAGCATGGAGGCCTCGTCGGTGAGGATATCGCCGAACATGTTGCCCGTCACGATCACGTCAAAGCTGGCGGGGCGCCGAATGAGGTGCATGGCGCAGGCGTCGATGAGGAGGTTCTCAAAGATGACGTCGGGATAATCCTTTGCGACCCGCGTCGCCGTCTCCCGCCAGAGCCGCGAGACCTCCAGGACGTTGGCCTTGTCCACCGAGGTCACGCGCTTGCGGCGCTTGCGCGCCATATCAAAGGCCATGTGCAAAACGCGCTCTATCTCGTGTTGGGTATAGATCATGGTGTCGTAGGCCGTGGTGCCTCCATCCCTGCGTCCCCGTTCGCCAAAATAGATGCCGCCCGTCAGTTCCCTGACGACCAGCAGGTCGGTTCCCTGGAGAATGTCGCTCTTGATGGTGGACGCCTCGATCAGGGTGGGAGAAACCTTGACGGGACGCAGGTTGGCGAACAGCCCCAGTTCTTTTCTCAACCTCAGCAGTCCCTGTTCGGGCCGCACGTCCGCCGCCGGGTCGTCCCACTTGGGACCGCCCACGGCGCCAAAGAGCACGGCGTCCGACCCTCGGCATACGTCGAGGGTTTCCTCTGGCAGGGGATTCCCCACCGCATCGATAGCTGCCCCCCCAATGATGGCCTCTTGAAACGTAAAGCTGTGCCCATGGGCACCCCCGACGGCCTCCAGTACCTTCTGTGCTTCGGCTGTCACCTCAGGGCCAATGCCGTCTCCACCCAGTAATGCAATCGTATAATCCATCCTACTCCCTCATCTAGTCTGTAACCCAGGTCGTCGGTGCTCGAGGATAAGAGCCGAAAACGCGCAAGAAATTGGTCATCTCCTTGAGTTGGTCGATGGCACGTTGGCTCTTTTCCTCGCCCGTGCTGCCAGCGAAATCGAGATAAAAGATATATTCCCAGGGTACGCCCCGCAGGGGGCGGGACTCGATCTTGCAGAGATCGATATCGCGCAGGGCAAAGGCGCTCAAGCAGCGAAAGAGCAATCCCGGCTCGTTACGGCCAGCAAAAGCCAGGGACGTCTTGGCTTCCCCCTCGGGCTCTATGGGCTCCTGCGCCAGGGCCAGAAAGCGCGTGTAATTGGTCTTTTCGTCCTCAAGCTCGCGGAGCAGGATGGCCATGTCGTACAGTGCGGCGGCCTTGGCACTGGCGATGGCGGCCGCGTTGCGCAACCCTTGCTCTTTTATCATCTTGACGCTTCCCGCCGTATCCTCAAAAGCGACTATTTGTGACACGTCCAGCGCCCGCAGGCTGTACTCACACTGTGCCAGGGCCTGGGGGTGAGAATACACGCGCTCGATCTCCTCCAGTTTCACGCCGGGGTGAACGATCAGGCAGTGGGATATGCGTTGGTTATGCTCCGCCACGATGTACAGATCGTGCTGTAAGAGCAGATCGTAGACGCGATGGATGCTCCCCGCCAACGAGTTCTCCACGGGGACGACACCCCGCTCACACGCCCCCTCTTCGACCCTGTCAAAAACCGCATCAAAGGTCTCACAGGGCTGTGGCTCTATGTCGTTACCCAAGAGGGCCACCGCCGCCTGCTCGCTGTATGCCCCCCGTTCTCCCTGAAAAGCTACGCGCAGCCTATCTCTCATACTATATCCTTCTAACTCAGCTTCTCACGAGTATAGGGGACGAGCCCGCCCGCGTCAATAATCTCCAGCATAAACGGTGGATAGGGTATGGCCTGATATTCCTTGTCCGTGCTCGCGTTGCGTATGACGCCGCTGGCCAGGTCGATCTCCAATATCTGATCTGGCGCCGTCTCCTGCACCGCCTCAGGGCACTCCAGTATGGGCAGGCCGATGTTGATGGCGTTGCGGAAAAAGATCCGCGCAAAGGTCTCGGCGACGACGCAGCTTATCCCGGCGGCTTTGATGGCCACTGGCGCATGCTCGCGAGACGAGCCGCAGCCAAAGTTCTTGCCCGCGACGATGATGTCACCGGGCTGGACTTCTTTGGTGAACTCGATGTCGATATCCTCCATACAATGGGCGGCCAGCTCATCTTCCGCCGACACGTTGAGATAGCGTGCGGGTATGATGGCGTCCGTATCCACATTGTCTCCATATTTCCAGACGCGCCCACGAATCGTACTCACAGATCCTCCTTGTCACTTGCAAAGTGCGATATGGGGATGTCAATTATCCCATGCTTCCAGCTTGCGGTGTATGGCCTCTCGGACCACGTCCACATCGGGGGGAAGCTCCAGAGGGGGATTACACCGTGCCGGCTCCACGTCGTCCAGCGTGTCCTCATGGTATCCGATCTTGAACTTGGTGAACTTTAGGCCGTGGGCCGTAGAGATGACCACCGCCCTCTCATCCGAATGGATGACGCCCCGCTCCAGGAGCTTGAACAGGACTGCCAGGGCCACCCCTGTATGAGGATCGGCATACATGCCCGTCAGGTCGGCCCGGGCCGCGGCGTCGGCCAGTTCATCCTCTGTGGCCTGTTCCACGAGGCCGTCGAATTGCCGCATCACGTTCACGGCCTTTTCATAACTCACAGGATTTCCGATCTGGATGGCGCTGGCCAGGGTCTTTTCGGCCTGCAGGGTCACCAGATCCTGGAAATCGTGGAGATAACTCTGGTAGAAGGGGTTGGCGCGCTGTGACTGGGCCGCCACCAGGTTGGGGAGTTTGTCGATGAGCCCCAAGCGTTTCATGAGCAGCAAGCCCTTTCCAAGGGCAGAGATATTGCCCAGATTCCCCACGGGGATGACTATCCAGTCGGGAACCTCCCAGTCGAATTGCTGGACGATCTCAATGCCGATGCTTTTTTGTCCCTCGATGCGCAGAGAATTCATCGAGTTGGCGAGATAGATGGTATCATCGTCCCTGGTGATCTCTTTGACGATGGCCATGCAGCCGTCAAAATCGGTATCCAGGGCCAGGACCATGGCCCCATTGGAGATGGGTTGGATCAATTGGGCCGCCGAAACTTTGTTGCGGGGCAGAAAGACGATGGAGGGGATGCCCGCCGCCGCACAATAGGCGGCCAGGGCTGCCGACGTATCCCCCGTGGACGCACACGCCGCGGCCCTGACGGGCGACCCATCCTCCATCATCTGCTTGACCACGCTGACCAGGACGGTCATCCCCAGGTCTTTGAAGGAACCCGTATGGCTGTTGCCACACATCTTGACCCACAGATCCTCCAGGCCCACCTGCTGCCCCAGCCGCTGGGCCCAAAAGAGGTTGGTGTGTCCCTCGAACATGGAGACCACATTCTCGTCCGCGACCTGGGGACAGATCCACTCCTTTTTGCCCCACACGCCGCTGCCATAAGGCCACTCGTTGGTGCGGATGCGCGTATCAAACAGGGACTTCCATTCCGAGGCCGACCGCTGTGCCAGGGCGTCCACGTCGTGGGCAACCCGCAACAAGCCTCCGCAATGGGGGCAATGGTACATGACATCGAAAATGGAATAGCGCCCCTCGCACCCTCGAATACACTCGAACCAGGACGTGAATTCAGGCATGGGAATTATTTGCCTCCGAATATAGGCAGTGGAAAACTATTGGTGACCTCGGCCCGCTTGCATCGCTTCCTCAGGGCCTCCAATGTGCCCCAGGATGGCGCTCGCCGCTGCCACGGCCGGGCTCGCCAGATAGACCTCGCTCTCTACGTGACCCATGCGCCCCACAAAGTTGCGGTTCGTTGTGGAGACACAGCGTTCCCCTGCGGCCAGGACGCCCATATAGCCGCCCAAACAGGGGCCGCACGTGGGCGTGCTGAACACGGCGCCGGCCTCGACGAAAACCTCCGCCAAGCCCTCTCGCACGGCGCGCAAATAGATCGCCTGGGTCCCGGGAATGATGATGCACCGCAGGTTGTCGTTCACCTCGTGCTCTCGCAGGATCTCTGCCGCCTGCACCAGATCGTCCCATCGGCCATTGGTGCAGGAACCGATGACCACCTGATCGATCTCTATCGGTTCCACGTGGCTCAAGGGTCTGGCATTGCTGGGCAGATGGGGAAAGGCCACCTGGGGCTCGATGGCACTGGCGTCGATCTTGATGACCTGGGCGTACTCGGCCCCCTCGTCGGCGGCATATACCTCGTAGAGGTGTTCTCCCCGCTTTGCCATATAGGCCTCCGTCTTTTCATCGACGGGGAATAATCCCGCCATGGCGCCGGCCTCTATGGCCATGTTGGCCATGGTAAAGCGGCCGGCCATAGGAAGCGCGTCGATGGTGCGACCCGTGAATTCCAGGGCCTGATAGAGTGCCCCGTCCACGCCGATGCGCCCGATGGTATAAAGGATCAGATCCTTCCCGCTCACCCAGGGCTGGAGTTCTCCCTCATAGACGATCTTGATCGTCTCGGGCACGCGCATCCAGATGCTGCCCGTGGCCATGGTCACGGCGATGTCGGTGGAGCCCATGCCGGTGGCAAAGGCACCCAGTGCGCCATAGGTACAGGTGTGGGAGTCGGCACCGACGACCACGTCGCCCGGCAGGACGAGCCCCTGCTCTGGCAGGAGGGCGTGTTCGATGCCCATCCTTCCCACCTCGAAATAGTTCACGATGCCGTGTGCGTGGGCGAATTCGCGCATGATCTTGCATTGTTCGGCGGACTTTATGTCTTTGTTGGGTGCAAAGTGGTCGGGAACCAGGGTGATGCGCTCCTTGTCAAAGACGTCGTCCACGCCCAAACGCTCGAACTCTTGGATGGCCAGGGGGGCCGTGATGTCGTTGGCCAGCACCATATCCACTTCTACGTCCGTAAAATCACCGACGCGCACCTCCTCGCTCACATGGGCCGCCAGTATCTTTTGTGCCATTGTCAAAGGCCTCTGTTTTTCCACGATCCCCGTCCCCCCTTACCAATAGACTCGCATGCAAAAGCTATACAAGGCCGACGTATGTTCCGTCGGCCTTGTCGAGTGTGTCAGCTGGACGCCGCTGAAAATGACGTTTGAGCACGAGATAGCTCCTGAGCGGACTGGGAGTCAGCCCACCGGTTCCAACAGGAGGCTGTCCTCATGCTCGTCCCTATTTTACACGATCCGGCGAATTTATGCATGTTTCCGGATTTTTTACTCTACGACGGACCAACTATGGATACCAACTTGTTCAAGGCGCTCAAGTACGCGCGCCCGCTGGCCACGATGATATCGGTGCTCGCACCATGCCCGCTGAAGACGTGCGTTTTCCTGCCCGTTTGCGGGTTGGTGGGCAAGATCGCGTCGTCGTCTATGGTGGCCTCGATGCGGATCGTGACCTCCCCCACCGCGTCGATCCCCTCGGTAACGGCTTTGACCGAGAATTCGATCAACTCGTTAGAGATCTGGACGATGCGGTTTATGGCCTTGTACACGGCATCCACGGGCCCCGTCCCATGAGAGGCATCGGTAACCGTGCTGCCGTCGGGCGCCTCAAGGGATACCGTGGCCGTCGGGATGGCATGATCACCGCAGGTGACCTGTATATGCTTCAGCTTGTAAACCTCCGTGGGCTGAAACACCTCATCCGAGACGATGGCTTCCAGATCACGCTCCGTGATGACCTTCTTTTTATCCGCCAACGACTTGAAGCGGGCAAAAGCGCGATTGAGCTGATCCTCGTCCAGATGATAGCCCATTTGCTCCAGTCTGTCAGAAAATGCGTGTCGGCCCGAGAGTTTGCCCAGCACCAACGTGCTCTGGGAGAGTCCCACCGTCTGGGCATCCATTATCTCATACGTTAGACTGTTTTTCAAGACACCGTCCTGATGGATGCCTGACTCGTGGGCAAAGGCGTTGGCCCCCACGATGGCCTTGTTGGCCTGCACGTCGAGCCCCGTGTACTCGGAGACCATGCGGCTTGTGGGATAGATCGCTTGCGTATTGATGCCCGTCGACAGGTCAAAGTACTTTTGCCGCGTGTAAAGGGCCATGACGATCTCTTCCAAAGCCGCGTTGCCGGCCCGTTCGCCGAGGCCGTTTATGGTGCATTCCACCTGGCGCGCTCCCGCCTCGACGCCTGCCAGACTGTTCGCCACGGCCAGTCCCAGATCGTTATGACAGTGAACGGAGATGATCGTATTTTCTATGCCCGGCGTGTTCTCGCGAATGCCGCGAATCAAAGCTTTAAATTCCTTGGGCATGGTATATCCTACCGTATCGGGGATATTGACCGTCGTCGCGCCGGCCGCGATGGCCACCTCAAGCACTTTATGGACAAAGTTAGGATCGGATCGTCCGGCGTCCATGGGAGAGAACTCGACGTCGTCGCAATAGGCCTTGGCATGGGAGACCATCTCTCGCGTATGCTCCACCACCTCCTCCCGCGTCATGTGCAGTTGATGCTGCATGTGGATATCGGACGTGGAGATAAAAGTGTGGATGCGCTTCTTCTCCGCATCCTGTACGGCTTCCCACGCGGCGTCTATATCGCTCTTGATGCAGCGGGCCAATCCGCAGATCGTCGGCCCCTGGATGTTTTGCGCGATCCGTCTCACAGCCTCCAGATCCCCAGGAGAAGAGGCCGGGAAGCCGGCCTCGATGACGTCCACTCCCAGGCGCGCCAACTGTTTGGCGATCTCTAACTTTTCGTCGGCGTTGAGCGTCGCCCCCGGAGACTGCTCACCATCGCGCAGCGTCGTGTCGAAAATGGTTACTCTGTTATCCATCTTTTTCCTCCAAATTCCATCATCGATCTGCAAAAAATCAGAGGCGTATTACCCTATATGAGCCACTGTGCGGACCTCCCAATCCCGTCCCCGCTGCCCGACGGGGAACGCGACCCTCCTAGGAGGAGGCCCGCCTGAGTAGCGGTAGCTCCAGGCTGTCGATAAGGGCCTGAAAACTCGCCTCGATGATGTTGACCGAGCATCCCACCGTCGTCCAGGCGTCCTCGCCATCGCTGGCGTCGATGAGCACGCGGGTGGACGCCGCAGTGGCCGCTTGGGGATCGATGATGCGCACCTTATAGTCCGTAAGGTGCACGGGTTCGAGTTGGGGATAAAAGGGGAGCAGCGCCTTGCGGAGCGCGGCGTCCAGGGCGTTCACAGGACCGTCGCCCTCTGCGGCGGTGTGAATGATGTCCCCTTCCACCTCGGCCTTTACCGTGGCCTCGGCAAGGATATCCTTTTCCGTCCTCTTTTCCACCAGGACCAGGAAATCGAGCACGCTAAAGGGCTGCTTGTAGCCGGGCTGCGCACGGCGAATGAGCAGTTCAAAGGAGCCCTCTGCGCCCTCGAACTGGAAACCCTGACTTTCCAGGAATTTGACGCGCTCCACCAGCTGGCGCATCTCCTCGGCATCGGGCTCTACCGACAAGTTCAGTTCCGACAGTTTGTGAGCGATGTTCCCGCGACCAGAGAGTTCGGAAACCAGTACGCGCATCTCATTGCCCACCAGTTTGGGATCGATATGCTGATAGCTATCCTCATTCTTGAGTAGGGCGCTGGCATGTAGCCCTCCCTTGTGGGCAAAGGCGCTGTGTCCCACATAGGGGGCATGTTCGTCCGGGCGCAGATTGGCGATCTCGCTTACATAACGGGAGACGGGCGAAAGCATGGTGAGATCGCCATTGGCCAGGGTCTGACAACCCATCTTGAGTTGCAGGTTGGGGATGACGGTGCAGAGATTGGCATTGCCGCAGCGCTCGCCATAACCGTTGATCGTGCCCTGTACGTGGGTTGCGCCGGCCTCCACGGCCATCAGGGTGTTGGCCACGGCCACGCCGGCATCCTCATGGGCATGGATACCCAATCTCGCCTCGGCAAGTTTTCCGTGCACTGTGGATACGATATCCGACACCTCAGAGGGTAGAATGCCGCCTTTTGTGTCGCAAAGCACAATGCAGTGGGCCCCAGCCTCATGAGCAATACGCAGGGTCTCAAGGGCATAGTCCGCATCGAGCAGATAGCCGTCGAAAAAGTGCTCCGCGTCGAACAGGACTTCCAGCCCCATATCTGTCAGGTAGGCCACCGTATCGCGGATCATCTCCAGATTCTCCGCCAACGAGGTGCGTAGCACCTCTTCCACCTGCATCGGAGAGGATTTGCCCACGATGACGGCCACGGGCGTGCCCGCGTCCAGCAGCGCGCGTATGTTATCATCCTCCTCGACGGGCACCCCGGCATGCCGGGTGTTGCCAAAGGCGGCGATCCTGGCATGCTGGAGGTCCAGATCCCGCGCACGGGCAAAGAATTCCACCTCTTTGGGATTGGAGCCCGGGAATCCGCCCTCTATATAGGTCACGCCGAGGCGATCCAGTTCCTGCGCTATGCGCAGCTTGTCCTCGACAGATAAAGATACTCCCTCTCGCTGTGCACCATCGCGGAGCGTCGTATCCAAAACAGAGATTCGTTTAACCATGCTTTCGTCCATTATCCTCCGGCGTGCCAGCACGCATCCGCGCTGGCACGCCACTTCCAGCGTCTATTTCGCGTCGAGCCAGGGCATCATATCGCGCAGTTCGCGTCCCACCTTTTCGATCAGGGTGTTCTGTTCCCGCTTGCGCATCAGATTAAAGCTGGGCCGGCCAGCCTGGTTTTCCAGGATCCAGTTGCGCGCGTAGGTACCATCCTGGACGTCCTTTAGCAGCTTTTGCATCACTTCTCTGGTCTCCTCGGTCACAATCTTGGGGCCGGCGGTATAGTCGCCATGTTCCGCCGTGTCGCTCACCGAGTAGCGCATGTAGGACAGGCCTCCCTGATAGATGAGGTCGACGATGAGTTTCATCTCGTTCACACACTCAAAGTAGGCGATCTCGGGCTGGTAGCCCGCCTCTACCAGGGTGTCAAAACCGGCCTTCATCAGTGCCGTGATGCCGCCACAGAGCACCGCCTGCTCGCCAAAGAGGTCGGTCTCTGTTTCCTCCGCAAAGGTCGTCTGGATGACGCCCGCACGGGTGCAGCCAAGGCCCTTGGCATAGGCCAGAGCCAGAACGGCCGCCTCGCCCGTGGCATCCTGATAGACGGCCAGCAGGCCGGGGACCCCCTGTCCCTCGGGAAAGATCTCTCGTACCCTGTGTCCCGGCGCCTTGGGAGCGATCATGGTGACGTCCACATCTTCCGGCGGTACGATCTGGCCATAGTGGATGGAGAAGCCGTGGGCGAACATGAGCATATCCCCCTCGTCCAGATTGGGGGCGATGGATTCCTCATAGATGGCCGGCTGCACGTGATCTGGAGCCAGCATCATGATGATGTCGGCCTCTGCCGCTGCATCGGCCGATAGCTTGACGTCCAGCCCCGCCTCTTCGGCCTGGGCCCAGGAACTGCTGCCCCTGTACAAACCCACGCGCACGTCACAGCCGCTATCCCTCAAGTTTAGGGCATGCGCGTGTCCCTGACTGCCATAGCCGATGATGGCGATCTTTTTTCCCTTCAGCAGGGCAAGATCCGCGTCCTCGTCGTAGTAGATGGTAGCCATTGTTTTTTTCCTCCATATATGCTAGCGTGCAGGGTGCTCTCCCTGTGAGAGCATGCCCGGTGCGAACGAGATTAAGGCCTGCATTGCTTTTAATGGTCGCCGTTCGTATGCTGTGCGCCACGGACCATGGCCACCCGGCCCGTGCGCGTCAGCTCTTTCAAGCCAAAGGGGCGCAGTATCTCGATCAGGGAGTTGACCTTGTCCTCCGTTCCCGTGATCTCCACGGTCATAGAGTCGTGGGAGACATCGATGATCTGTGCCCGAAAGATGTCCACGAGCTGTTTGATCTCCGCCCGTTTGCCCGAGGGGGCATGAATCTTTATCAGGGCCAGCTCGCGGATCACGGCCTCGCGATCGTCGATCTCGCTTACTTTGGTCACGTCTATCAGCGTGTAGAGCTGCTTTATCACCTGCTCCAGGACGGCATCGTTTGCGTGTACCACGATGGTCATTCGCGAGATATCCGGCGTCTCGCTGTGCCCCACGGTCAGGCTCTCGATATTGTAATTACGTCTTCGAAAAAGATTCGATACGCGGCTGAGTACACCGGGCCTGTCGGCCATCAGGGCGACCAGCGTGCGTCGCGAATAATCCTCATTCAACGGTACTGCGCTCATAGTTTACCTCTCCAATGGATCCTGTCCTAGCGCCGCCTAGTCCTCTTCTACGGGACGTCGGAGCATATGATCGATGGGTCTTCCAGCGGGCACGATGGGAAACACGTTATGTTCCTGTTCGATATGAAAGTCGATGAGCATGGGGCCTTTTGTGGTCTGGGCCTCTTGCAGAGCCTCTGACACTTTTTTCTTTTCCTTGACCGTCTGCCCGGGAATGCCATAGGCCTGGGCCAGGCGAGCGAAATCTGGCCCGGCGATACGGGTCCCCGAATAGTTCCTTTCGAAAAAGAGCTCCTGCCACTGGCGCACCATGCCCAGATAACCGTTATTCAGGATCACGATCTTGAGGGGCAGTTCCTCCTGCACCATCGTCGTCAACTCCTGACAGGTCATCTGGAAGCCTCCGTCGCCCGCCACCACCCACACGGGGCACTCGGGCCGCCCAACGGCGGCACCGATGGCTGCCGGCAGGGCAAAGCCCATGGTACCCAGGCCGCCCGAGGTGATCAATCCCCCAAATCGCTGATGCAAATAGTACTGGGCCTCCCACATCTGGTTCTGGCCCACATCGCTGACCATGATGGCTTCTCCCTCAGTGAGTTCCCACAGGTTACGAATCACGTACTGCGGCAGCAACCTGTCCGACTCTTTCAAAAGTATATCCCTGGAACGGCTGTCCTCGCGCCTCTCTTCTATCCAGGCGATCCAGTCCTTGCGGCTGGCCGGCTGAACGAGGGGCAAGAGATTCCGCAGTATGTTCCGCGCATCCCCTACGATGGGCACATCTACAGGTATGCGCTTTCCGATCTCGGCCGGCGAGATGTCGATGTGAATGACCTTGGCTTTGGGCGCAAAGGTCTCCGCGCGACCGGTCAGCCGGTCATCAAAACGCGCCCCAATGCCGACGATCAGATCGGTCTCCTGAAGTGCGTGGTTCACATACGCCTCACCATGCATGCCCCCCATACCGAGGCAGAGTTCGTGGGTCTCTGGTATGGTGCCCTTGCCCAGGAGCGAGGTGACGACGGGGATCTGGGCCTTTTCCGCCAGGGCGCGCAGTTCCTTTTCCGCCCCCGCGACGGTGATGCCGCGTCCGGCAAGTAAAAGGGGACGATGGGCTTTGTTGATCATCTCGGCGGCCTGACGCACCTGACGTATGTTGCCCTGCGGATGGGGCTTGTACCCGGGCAGGTTGATGCTGTCCGGATAGGTGAACTCGGTCTCTGTCATCTGCACGTCCTTGGCGATGTCGATGAGCACGGGGCCGGGGCGCCCTGTGCGGGCGATGTGAAAGGCTTCCTTGATTACCCGGGGCATATCTTCCACCTCGGTCAGAAGGTAGTTGTGCTTGGTGATGGGCATGGTGATGCCCGTGACGTCGGCCTCCTGAAAGGCGTCGGTCCCCAAGGTCGAGGAGGCCACCTGCCCTGTGACGGCTACGAGGGGAGAGGAGTCCATATGTGCTGTGGCGATGCCTGTGACCAGATTCGTAGCCCCGGGTCCTGAGGTGGACATGCAGACGCCAACCTTGCCCGTCGCCCGGGCATAACCATCGGCGGCATGGGCCGCCGCCTGTTCGTGGCGCATGGTCACGTGACGGATAGAGTAGTTCGGCATCTCGTGATAGATAGGCATGATGGCCCCGCCCGTGATGCCAAAGACGACCTCCACCCCCTCGCGCTCGAAACATTCCCAAAGAATCTGTGATCCATTCAATTTCATGCTCGATTTCCTCCAGTGCTACGGCGACGGATTGGCGACCTCCTTGATGGGTATCCAACTTTTGACATTACAATAAT
>CAZMOW010000041.1:0-21047 GCA_964567975.1 uncultured Anaerolineales bacterium
TGACGGTGGAGTTGATCACGCCGGTGGCGTTGGAGGTGGGTTCCCGCTTTGCCATCCGAGAGGGCGGTCGCACGGTAGGTGCGGGTGTCCTGACAGAAGTCTTGGAATAGTCGCGCTCTGATCGTTGAACAGCGCGAAAATCATTTGTGAGACACGAAATCGGATACGGAGTCAGTTTGGTGGGATATGCCTAAAGAAGAACGGATTAGAATCAAGCTCAAGGCTTACGATCATCGTGTTCTGGATCAATCGGCAAAGCAGATCGTGGACGCCGCGGAGAGGACGGGCGTAAAAGTTGCGGGACCTGTGCCTCTACCGACCAAGATTGAAAAGTTTGACGTGGCGCGTTCGCCCTTTATCGATCGGGATTCGCGTGAGCAGCTCGAGATTCGAACCCATAAGCGGTTGATCGATGTACTGGATCCGAATCCGAACACGATTGACACTTTGATGCGGCTGGATCTGCCTGCCGGTGTGGATATCGAGATAAAACTCTAGATCCGGACGGGAAGAGGTTAGATTCTTTTGTAAACAAAAGGGGAAAGGGATCTCCCTTGTAGCCCGACTAGGATGATTATCATTCTAGTGGCTGCGCGGTATGGCCCCTGGAGAGGGTAAAGTGAATAGAAAAGGTATGTTGGGTAAAAAGATAGGAATGACACAGCTCTTCGATGAGGAAGGGCGGGCGGTACCGGTGACAGTGATCGAGGCCGGTCCCTGTTATGTGACACAGGTTAAGACCGTCGAAACGGACGGCTATGGCGCAGTTCAGATCGGATTTGATCATGCGAAAAAGCTCACCAAGCCGGCCCTTGGCCATTTGAAAGATTTGCCCCCTTTGCGTCATCTGCGTGAGATAAGGACCGATGACGCGGATCAATATGAGGTGGGCCAGATGCTCGATGTGACGCGCTTTGAGCCTGGGGAGGCCGTTGATATTACGGGCGTCTCAAAGGGTAGGGGGTTTGCCGGGGGTATGAGACGGTACGGATTCGGTGGGGGGCCAAAGACCCATGGCCAGTCTGACAGGCAGCGTGCGGTGGGGTCCATCGGTTCCACCACCACCCCTGGTCGCGTGAAAAAGGGCAAACGTATGCCCGGTCATATGGGCGACGAACGCGTGACCATGTTAAATCTTGAGGTGGTGCGTGTGTATCCCGAGAGAAACTTGATCGCTGTGCGCGGGTCGGTGCCTGGGCCAAAGCGGGGATTGCTTCTGATTCGCGATTCTGTCAAGGGCCGGGTAGCGCAGGAATAACCTTTGGCATCGGCAAGCGTGTTCTCTTTGGGAAGATAAGGGATAGAGGTTATAGTGATGCAGATACCAGTTTACAATATGGCTGGCGAAGCCATAGAAGAGATAGAACTTGTAGATAATATATTTGGCATTACCCCGAATGTGGCGGTGATGCATCAGGCGTTCGAGCGTCAAAGGGCGAATGCACGTCTGGGCACACACAAGACCAAAAAGCGGTCTGAAGTGAGGGGGGGCGGACGCAAGCCCTGGCCCCAAAAGGGGACGGGCAGGGCGCGCCAGGGAAGTATTCGCGCGCCACAGTGGAAGGGTGGTGGGACGGTTTTCGGCCCCCAGCCGCGCAGCTATGAGCAAAAATTAAATCGCAAGATGCGGCGCCTGGCACTACATTCGGCTCTTTCCGTCAAGGCAGCGGATGAGCAGATCGTCATCGTCGACAAGTTGGAGATGTCAGAACCCAAGACGAAAGAGATGGTGGCTTTTTTGGAGCGTTTGGGGCTGGATGCGCCGACCTTGGTTTTGCTGGATACGCCGGATCGAAATCTGGAACTGTCGGCCCGCAATCTTTCTCATGTCAAGACCTTGCAGGCCACTTATCTCAGCGTGCGAGATCTGTTGAGGTTTGATCTTGTATTGATGTCTCGCGATGCGCTTGAGATGATCGAAGATACATTCGGTACGCTCTGATGATCTACTGCCTTGTTTTTGATTGTAGTAGTATGGGACGGAGAGTGGCGTGATGCAGGCACACAGAATATTGAAGCGGCCCATCGTCACAGAAAAAAGTAACTATCAGGCCGATATGTTGGGGTGCTATACCTTTGAAGTTGATCTGGATGCGAACAAGCAGGAGATCCGCCAGGCGGTCGAGGAGATGTTTGACGTCGAGGTGGATAAAGTGAACACCATGGTCATGCCAGGGAAGCCACGGCGTTTTGGCCGTCGTTTCGGGTACACCTCCATGTGGAAGAAGGCGGTGGTCACGTTAGCTCCTGGCGAGAGTATCAGCTTCTTTGAAGGGGTATAGCCACATCGTAATTTGTACACGGCAGTAATTGAGGAGATCTGTTGATGGCTGTTAAGACGTATAAACCGACGACACCGTCTCGGCGAGGGATGACGGGGTATTCCTTTGATGAGATAACGAAAGAGAAACCCGAAAAATCTTTGCTTGCGCCCATAAAGCAAAAGGCGGGGCGCAGTGGAGGCAAGATCACCGTGCGCCATCAGGGCGGCGGGCATAAGCGTAGATATCGGATAATCGATTTCAAAAGAGACAAAAGGGATATTCCTGCCCGCGTCGCCGGCATCGAGTACGACCCCAATCGTTCGGCGCGTATAGCCCTGTTGGTATATCCCGACGGCGAGAAACGTTATATCGTGGCGCCTTTGGGGCTTCAGGTGGAAGATGAGGTGGTGGCCGGGGAGGAAGCGCCAATCCGTGTGGGCAACGCTTTGCCCTTGCACAGGATTCCCGTGGGGACGACAATTCATAACATCGAATTACACAAGGGCAAGGGCGGACAATTGGTGCGGGCGGCGGGAACTGCGGCCAGGTTGACCGCCAAAGAAGGCAAGTACGTACAGGTTCGCCTGCCGTCGACAGAGGTTCGGCTGATCCCTCGCGATTGCATGGCCACTATTGGTCAGGTGAGCAACGTAGAGCACAGCACTATCAAGCTGGGGAAGGCGGGGCGGAAGCGGTGGCTTGGAAAGAGGCCGCAGGTGCGTGGCTCGGCCATGCCAGCGGGTGAGCATCCGCACGGTGGTGGCGAGGGGCGTTCTCCCATTGGTATGCCCAGTCCCAAGAGTCCATGGGGTAAACGTACCTTGGGTAAGAAGACGCGTGCCAATAAGGCGACCGACAAGTATATTGTGCGTCGACGTAGAAAAGGTAGAGGTAGATAGATTGCGTGACTTGGTTGCTTTGAGGGAGGATTTAATATGTCACGATCTTTGAAAAAAGGTCCCTATGTTTCAGAGAAGTTGTTGGCAAAGATCGAGGAGATGAATCAAAGGGGCGAAAAAAGAGTTGTGCGTACGTGGTCCAGGGCTTCTACCGTCTTTCCTCAGATGGTGGGGCATACGATAGCCGTTCATGATGGGCGGCGTCATGTGCCAGTCTATATCACAGAGGAGATGGTGGGCCATAAGCTGGGCGAGTTCGCGCCGACGCGTACGTTCCGTGGGCATGGCAGGAAGCGCGAGCAGCGGACCACGGTTATGGAGATAGCCTGATTCCAAGAGGGTATGATCGCCTTGTTACAGGGCGCTAGTTTATCGTGGGCACGGAGAGCTTTTTAGGAGAACGTGCATGGCTTTGGAAGTCAGAGCAGTGAAGAAATATATTCGTATGTCGGCACAAAAAGTCCGCCTGGTGGTGGATCTGGTGCGCGGTAAGGACGTGGACGAGGCGCTGAACGCGTTGGAGTTCACGCCCAAGGCGGCGGCCAAGGAGGTATCAAAGACCATATCATCGGCGATCGCCAATGCCGAGGAAAACTATGGGCTTTCGCGGGACGAGCTGTTTGTTTCGCAGATTATGGCCGACGAGGGCCCTACGTTGAAGCGAGGCAGGGCGGGCGCGCGCGGACGTTACAAGCCGATACTGAAGCGAAGCACACATCTTACCGTGGTGTTGGCCGAGAGGGATGCGGAGTAGTTATTTCTGACCCGGTTGCCACTGAAGGGAGAGACGTTTTCTCTGCCTTTTCTTGATGGTAAAGGGTTTGGTTGTGAGTGTGGGAGCATATGAAAGCACAAGAACTTCGTGAGATGACGCAAGTGGAATTAACCCAGACGCTCGAAGATTTGCGTCGAGAGATGGTGAACCTCCGATTTCAACTGGCGACACGACAGCTGGACAACTTTGGTCGGCTGAAACAGGTGCGTCGTGATATCGCACGGACAAAGACGATTATGCGCGAGCGAGAGCTTGAAACGGAGGTATAGGGAATATGCTGCGTAAGACGATGCGTGGTTACGTAGTGAGCGACAAGATGCAAAAGACCGTGATGGTAGAAGTTATGAGGACGAGGCGCCATCCTCTTTATAAAAAGGTCTTGCGCACTAGTAAAAAGTTCATGGCGCATGATGAAGAAGAGGGTTGTAAAGAGGGCGATTTTGTGGAGATCGAAGCGTGCCGTCCCCTTAGTCGCCGTAAGCGTTGGAGGGTGATAAAGATTCTGCGCTCTGTGGACGCATAGGGTGAGCAGCGTCTATGGAAACCCTTGGGACAGCCAGAAAGCTTGGAGATCGAATATTAGATATGTGGAGTATTAGAAGATGATTCAGGCGTATAGTAATTTGAACGTGGCTGACAATACTGGGGCGCGCCGCATCATGTGCTTGCGGGTCCTAGGGGGGTCCGGACGCCGCTATGCGGGTGTGGGGGATATCATCGTCGCATCCGTCAAAGAGGCAGCTCCTGGCGGTTCAGTGAGCAAGAAGGATATCGTGCATGCCGTCATCGTGCGTACGGCAAAGGAGTATGGCCGCCCGGATGGCTCGCATATAAGATTTGACGATAACGCGGCCGTCATCCTGGACGATGCCACGAATCCAAGGGGGACACGGATATTTGGTCCCGTCGCTCGTGAGCTGCGGGAGCGTGGTTTCATGCGCATCGTTTCGCTTTCCCCCGAGGTAGTTTAGGGTTACCGTTGACAGGCGCGAGCAGGGTGACTGTTTTAGGGAGTTGGTTATGAAGATCAAGCGAGGAGATACGGTAGAGGTCATAAGTGGCAACGACAAAGGCCTTCGAGGGACCGTGCGGACCGTTTTGCCAAAAGAGGACAGGGTTATCGTTTCCGGTGTGAATATCATGAGAAAGCACCAACGGCCTACACGTGATACATCGGCGCAGGTTGGTATTATTGAGGTGGAAGCTCCGTTACATGTGTCGAACGTCGCGCTTGTGTGTCCGCATTGCGATAGGCCTACGCGAGTGGGCTATGAGGTGTTGGACGATGGTACCAAGTCGCGCGTTTGCCGCAAGTGTAACGAGCTTATCGATTAGATTGGCTGGAGAATAGGTGATGGCGGCTAGATTGAAGGAACGTTACGAAGAAGAAATTGTGCCTATGATGATGGAGCACTTTTCCTATGATAATGTGATGGAAGTGCCCCGTCTGGAAAAGATCGTCCTGAATATTGGCTTGGGAGAGGCACTGGAAAATCCCAGTGTTTTGGAGTCTGCCTCCGAAGATCTGGCCATGATAACGGGGCAGCGGCCGGTCATCACACGGGCGCGCAAGTCACTGGCGGCCCATCAGGTACGTGCCGGTGATCCCATAGGGGTCAAG
Source organism: uncultured Anaerolineales bacterium (assembly GCA_964567975.1). Classification (GTDB taxonomy): domain Bacteria; phylum Chloroflexota; class Anaerolineae; order UBA1429; family UBA1429; genus JAWLEV01. Next base: position 5,560 of record CAZMOW010000041.1, read on the forward strand.
GTTACACTGCGTGGTGAGCGGATGTATTCCTTTCTTGATCGCTTGATGAATATCGCTTTGCCGCGCCAGCGCGACTTTCGAGGCGTCAAGAGGACTTCTTTTGATGGCCGCGGTAACTATACGCTGGGGTTGACTGAGCAGGTTATCTTTTTGGAAGTGGATTATGATTCCATCGACCGTGTTCGTGGTATGGAGGCCAGTATCGTAACCACGGCCGAGACCGACGAGGAAGGGCGCTCTCTTTTGGAAGCTTTGGGCATGCCCTTTGCCATGGCACAATGAGCATATTTAACAGATATCGATTGGTCACATAGGAGATAAACTGTTCGTTTGGAAAGTGTGGGGGGATTTTTGTGGCGAGAAAGTGCTTGATTGAACGCGAAAAGAATCGCAAATATGAGGTGCGCGAGCATAACCGCTGTGCTATCTGTGGTAGGCCGCGGGGGTATATGCGCAGGTTTGGCATATGCCGCATTTGCTTCCGCGAGTTGGCGATGGAGGGCAAGATCCCTGGCATCGTCAAGTCGAGCTGGTAAGATACGGAGTAGTCGGCTTGAACCGACCACGGATGCTGAGCTGTGGCTCGGCCTTTGGTCGAGGCGTGTAGAAGGGCATGGGAGGCAGGATTGAGATATAGGGAGTTTGTTGCACATGACCGTAACTGATTCGATCGGGGATATGCTGACGCGTATCCGTAATTCACTGGCCATAGGGTACGACGATGTCGTCATGCCATCCTCGGGATTAAAGGAGGCCATCGCGCGCGTGCTGCAGTCGGAGGGCTATATTCACGGCTATGAAATAGTGCGTGACGGCAGCTTTCCGGTGCTGAGGGTGCATCTCAAGTATACGGAAGACGAGAAGCCAGTTCTCATAGGGCTTGAGCGGGTTAGCAAGCCGGGCTGCCGTATTTACACCAAGAAGAGAGATATCCCCTGGGTTAAGACAGGTTTGGGAAACGTGATATTATCGACTCCTCAGGGTGTGATGACGGGTAGAGAAGCGCGGCGCGTCGGTGTAGGTGGAGAAATTCTCTGCAAAGTGTGGTAGCAGCAGAGAGACGTTGATAGTAGGAGGGATGGATCGTGTCTAGAATTGGACGCATGCCTGTTTCTGTGCCAGAGAGCGTGGCTGCCAGTATAACGGGCAATGTCGTTACGATAGATGGCCCCCGTGGGGAGCTTGTAAAAGAGTTTCATCCCAATATGACGATTCATTTGGAAGATGGTATCATTACCGTCTCTCGACCCAATGATAGTCGTATGAACAGGGAGCTCCACGGTTTAACGCGCGCTCTCTTGGCCAATATGGTTGAGGGCGTGACGGATGGTTTTGAGAAGCGGCTCGTGATCAACGGGGTGGGGTATCGGGCTGAAAAGGATGGCGAGGCCATCGTTTTGCAACTGGGCTATAGTCACCCCGTAAGGGTCGATGCTCCTGAGGGTATAAGCTTTACCGTGGAGGATCGTGGGCAACTCATCATCGTGGAGGGTAGCGATAAGGAATTGGTGGGACAGGTCGCGGCCCAGATACGCGCTGTGAAGAAACCCGAGCCATACAAGGGTAAGGGTATCGCTTATGAGGACGAGAGAATTCGTCGCAAGGCTGGTAAGGCTGGCAGGGTCGGACTTGGAGTTGGAGGCGTATAATGGCTGATGCTCATGAAAAGCGGAAGCGTCGACACCGTCGAGTACGTAGAAAAGTCGTTGGCACACCGGAGAGGCCCCGATTGAACGTTTTCCGGAGCTTGCGTCATATCTATGCTCAGGTTATCGACGATTCCGTAGGACATACGCTAGTTTCGGCTTCCACAATGGACAACGAGATTAGAGGCGAGTGTGAGGAATTGTCCAAGACCGAGGCGGCTCACGTGGTGGGTGAGGCATTGGCCGAACGAGCGTTGGATCAGGGTATTACCACCGTTGTCTTTGATCGCGGTGGGTACAAATATCATGGGCGGGTCCAGGCGCTTGCCGAGGCCGCTCGTGAAGGTGGATTGGATTTTTAGATGATGCGAGATTATTCTGCGCTGCGCGGGACCGCGACGGTGATAGGCGGGGAGATGTGTGATGGCTGATAGAGATAGACGTGGTAGAGATCAGGAACTGGATGAGCGCGTTGTGAATATAGATCGCGTCTCCAATGTGGTAAAGGGTGGTCGCCGTTTCAGCTTCCGGGCCCTTACGGTCGTTGGGGACAGAAGTGGGCGTGTGGGAGTGGGCGTCGGAAAGGCCCGAGAGGTCCCAGCTGCGATACGCAAGGGGTTTGATCGTGCTCGCAGCAATATGGTTTCCGTCTCTCTGAGCGAGGAGCGGACGCTGGCCCACGAGCTGACGGCCGAGTATGGCGCGGCCAAGGTGTTTATGAAGCCAGCCTCCCCTGGAACGGGCGTTATCGCCGGGGGCGGGGCGCGTGCTGTCCTGGAGGCCGCTGGTGTAAAGGACGTGCTGTCCAAGTCCTTGGGAAGCGACAATATCGTCAACGTCGTGCGGGCGACACTCAAGGGACTGACAGAAGTCATGGATATCGAGTCGCGAGCGAGGGCGCGTGGCAAATCGGTGGAAGATCTGCTTCCGCCGTGGAAGGTGGCAGAGTAGAATGGCGAGCAGGCTTCGATTAAAGTATGTGAAGAGCGCGATCGGTTATAGTAAGAAGCAGAAAGAGACTATACGGGCTTTGGGATTTCGCCGCCTGAACGAGACGGTGGAAAGAGACGATACCCGCGTTATCCGGGGTATGGTGAACAAAGTGCGACATCTACTAGAGGTGGAAGAGATAGAATTATGAAGTTGCATGAATTGAGACAACCGGAGGGAGCCAAGCATCGTCGTAAGCGTCGCGGTCGCGGCATAGCGGCCGGCCAGGGAAAGACGGGTGGCTATGGCACCAAGGGACAGAACGCGCGTTCCGGCCGAGGGGGGAAACCCTATTTTGAGGGTGGCCAGTTACCCTTGGTCAGGCGCCTACCTATCAAGCGGGGATTCAAGAATGTGAACCGCGTCGAGTATGATGTGATCAACGTGTGCGATCTGAACAGGTTTGAGAATGGCAGCGTCGTCGATCTAGAGATCCTGTCGGAGACCGGGTTGGTCAAAGGAGGGGAGCGCCCTCTCAAGATCTTGGGGGATGGAGAACTGGATCGCGAATTGGTAGTTGTGGCAGACACATTCTCTGAGACGGCGAGGAAAAAGATAGAGGCTGCTGGCGGCAGTGTTGAGACCGCGGATTCTTTGTCCTGAGGGGATGATCGAGTGATGCAGATGGAGGAGATGGATGCTCCAAGCCGTTTCTAACGCTTTCAAGGTTCCAGACCTGCGAAAACGCATATCTTTTACGCTGCTGATACTTGTCATCTATCGGTTTGCAGCCCATGTACCCCTTCCCGGGGTGGATGTGGAGGCGCTTCGACAGGTTTTCCAGCAGAGTCAGCTGCTGGGACTGCTGGACATGTTTTCCGGCGGGGCCATGTCCAACTTTTCCGTGATGGCTATGGGCGTCTATCCCTTTATCACGGCACAGATTGTTCTGCAGTTGCTCACGCCGATCATTCCAGCCCTTGATGCGTTGAGTCAAGAGGGGGCTGCGGGGCGGCAAAAGATAAATATGTATACGCACTTGATCGCCATTCCCTTGGCCATGTTGCAGGGATTCGGTCAGGCATCACTGCTAGCACAATCCACGGGAGCATCAGGACCTGTTATTCGGGACTTTGGTTTTGGGCCCGACACATGGTTCTCCACCCTGGCGACGCTGTTGACGCTGACGGGCGGTACCATGTTTGCCATTTGGCTCGGAGAGTTGATCGATGAGCAGGGCATAGGAAACGGGCTTTCCATCATCATCTTTGGTGGTATCGTGACTGGTATTCCGCAGCGTTTGGCCCAGATGTGGGTTTCTAACCCGTGGGCCATAGTCGTTTTCGCCTTTGTCACCGCTGTCACCGTGGTGGGAATCGTCTTTGTACATGAGGGACAGCGGCGCATCCCGGTGCGCTATGCCAGGCGTGTTCGTGGAAACAAGGTTTATGGGGGACAGAGCACGCACATTCCCCTGCAGGTTAACGCAGCAGGGATGATCCCCTTGATTTTTGCCGTTTCTATCATTATGCTTCCAGGGGTGGTGTCCAGCTATTTTGTGAATTCCAACGTTGAGATGGTGAGGAACGTAGCGGTGACCGTCTCGCGGATCTTTGATTCCGATGCTGTTTTCTACTGGATTCTTTATTTCTTACTGGTTGTGGGTTTCACCTATTTTTACACAGATATCGTGTTTCAACAGCAGGATCTGGCCGGGACTTTGAAGCGGCAAGGGGGCTTCATTCCGGGCATCCGGCCTGGCGCGCGCACGCGGAGGTATCTCAACAGTGTGGTTACACGTATTACTCTGGTAGGGGCGCTTTTCCTGGGGATAATAGCTATTCTGCCATTTCTTGTACGTCCCCTTGCCGGCACGGGTCAGATGTTGATAACGAGTACGGGGCTATTGATCGTGGTTGGGGTGGTTCTGGATACGATGAAGCAACTGGAATCCCAACTGATGATGCGGCATTATGAAGGATTCATACGAAAGCTGAGGTAATGGAGATGGGTGTCGATCTGGTGCTGTTGGGGCCTCCTGGCGCGGGCAAAGGAACCCAGGCAGAATTGTTGAGTGAATGGCTTGATATACCTGCCGTGTCCACCGGCGATCTGTTTAGAAAGGCTATGGCTGAAGACACAGAATTGGGATTGCAGGCCAAGGCTTATATAGAGCGGGGGGATCTGGTTCCGGATGAGGTGACGGTTGGCATGGTTCGCGAGAGGTTGGAAAAGCCCGATTGCGAGGATGGGGTGATCCTGGATGGATTTCCGCGCACCGTTCCCCAGGCAGATGCTCTGGAGGAACTGCTGGCCGGTATGGACCGTCAGCTTGATGCAGCGCTCTACATTGAGGTGTCGAGGGAGCAATTGCTACGGAGGTTGGGAGGACGCTGGACCTGCCGTGATTGTGGGGAAGTGTATCACGAGATTTACGATCCACCTGAGGAAGAGGGTGTGTGTGATACGTGCGGTGGCGAGCTTTATCAGCGCTCCGATGATACCCCAGAGGCACAGGAGCAGCGTATAAAGGTGTATATGGAAGAGACGGCCCCCTTGTACGATTACTATGCGGAGAAGGGACAACTTATCAAGGTCGATGGCGAACAAGAGATCGATGCTGTACAACGGGATATCAGAGAGGCCGTCGCTCCTTTGAAAACAGAGTAGGAATGGGATTTTTGACCATTCCTTTGATCTGATGATGTTTGTGGAGGTTTAGAATGAAAGTTTCAGCGTCTGTTAAGAAACGTTGTGATAAATGCAAAATCGTTCGACGCGGGGGTGTCGTTTACGTGATTTGCGATAATCCCAAGCATAAGCAGCGTCAAGGATAGTGGTGGAGCCCTGAATGGGGAGATGATCTACAAAAGGAGGAAAAAGTATGGCACGTATTGCAGGAGTTGACATTCCTAACGACAAACAGGTAGAGATCGGATTGACGCAGATTTACGGTGTCGGGCGCACGAGAAGCAAGCAGATTTTGGCCAATGCCGGCATCGATCCGCGGACAGAGTGCAAAGATCTGACAGAGTCAGAGATAGCGCGGTTGCGTGAGGTCATCGATCGCAACTATAGGGTGGAGGGTGAGCTTCGGCGCGAGGTGCAGGGGAACATTAAGCGGTTGATCGATATCGGTTCCTATCGCGGATTGCGCCATCGCCGGGGATTGCCCGTTCGTGGTCAGCAGACGCAGACGAATGCTCGGACGCGCAAGGGACACGAGCGCAAAACGGTTGCCGGCAGAAGGCGTTCGCAGGAAAAGACATAATAGTTATCGGAGGTTGGAATGGGACGAGGAAGAGGTCAGCGGTCTGGCCGCCGTCGTGTAAGAAGAAGTGTGCCGCGCGGGCGTGCATATATAAAGTCCACATTCAACAATACCATCGTCACGTTTACAGATGCGGACGGGGATGTGGTTTGCTGGCATAGTGCGGGCCAGGATTTTCGCGGCTCGCGAAAGAGCACGCCGTTTGCCGCACAGATAGCGGCAGAGAACGCGGGGAACAAGGCCATGGATATGGGGATGCGCGAAGTCGATGTCTATATCAAGGGACCTGGCCCTGGTCGAGAGGCCGCGGTGCGTCAGATTCAAGCGGTCGGGTTGCGGGTGCTAAGCATAACGGATGTGACACCGGTTCCCCATAACGGATGCCGGCCGCCCAAAAAGCGTCGGATCTAGGCTGTAGGGTGGGGTACTGAAGAATAATTATGATGCAGCTCTCCGGTAGGGTGCTGTTTAGATGATCTGGAATCAGATGTTGTTTTCCCTTGGAGAGAAGGGATTAGAGAGCTGGGAGGTTAGATGGCAAGGCAGACAGGGCCTTCTTGTAAATTGTGTCGTCGGGAGGGCAGAAAGCTCTTTTTGAAGGGAGAGCGCTGCTTTTCAGATAAATGCGCCATAGAACGGCGGAATTACCCGCCTGGCATGCATGGTCGCCAGAGTCGTTACCAAAGAGAGTCCGACTATGGGGGGCAGCTTCGCCAGAAGCAGGCCGCGAAGCGTATCTACGGGGTTCGCGAGAGGCAGTTCCGTCGATACTATGAATTAGCGCAGCGCGTCCGTGGTCGCACGGGAGGCGCGTTGATGAGCATCCTGGAGCGGCGGATGGATAACGTGGTATATCGGTTGGGCTTTGCTGATTCTCGCGCTCAGGCGCGCCAGCTGGTGGTTCATGGCCATTTTGATCTGAATGGCCGCAAGCTGGACGTCCCGTCGGCCCTGGTCGATGTGGGAGATGAGATCAGTGTACGCGAGTCCAGCAGGAACAATGGATATTTCAGCGGTCTGATCGAGATTCTCGAGCATCGCTCCGTTCCCGAGTGGTTGAATCTTGATGCCGCCAATATGAGCGGTGCGGTTCTGAACTTGCCGACGCGTGAACAGGTCGACACGCCGATCGAGGAACAGCTCATCGTGGAGTACTATTCACGATAACGATCTATATATTGAACAGTATATCATAGATACCCGGTACTGTGTGCTGGGCTATGATGTCGAATAGCTGAGGAGGGTATCTTTGTTGGATCAAGTACTCCCCAAAATTGAAGTTGAAGCGAGTACGCAAAATTATGGGCATTACGTGATTGGGCCTATGGGGCGCGGATATGGTATGACCATGGGCAGTGCCATGCGGCGGGTTTTGCTCTCCTCGTTGCCGGGGGCTGCCATAACCTCGGTACAGGTGACGGGTGTGCCTCATGAGTTCATGGCCATCCCCGATGCCAAAGAGGATATGACGGAATTGCTGCTTAACTTGAAGCAGGTGCGCGTGGTCTCTTATTCGGGGGATCCGGTTCGTATGCGTGTGGTTGCCAGAGGAAAAAGCCTGATCACGGCGGGAGATATCGAGGCGCCTTCAGAGGTGGAGATCGTCAACCCCGAGTTCCGTCTGCTGACGTTGGATACTCTGGAGTCGGAACTGGAGATGGAGTTAGTCGTTGAGCGGGGAGTGGGATATTCTCCGGCAGAGGAACGGGAGTCTGCGTCGATTGGGGAAATTCCCATGGATGCCGTTTTCACCCCCATCGTCAAGGTGAATCACGACGTAGAGCAGACGCGCATTGAACAGGTTACGAATTACGATCTTTTAAACCTGGAGATATGGACGGATGGGACGATGCGTCCGGCGGAGGCCATGGCGACTGCAGCCAGCATTCTGATGCAGCATCTCTCTCCCCTGGCCGAGTTTGAGGAAACAGAGATGATCATGAGGGGAGAGAGTGAGGAAGAGGAACCCGAGATACCGGATTTTTACGATGTGGATATAGAGGAGTTGGAACTCACGGTCCGCGCTTACAACTGCTTGAAACGCGCCGGTATCGATACCGTGGGGGGGATTCGGGAGCGTCTCGAAGAGGGCCGGGATGAGCTGCTGGCCATCCGCAATTTTGGGGTCAAATCACTGGCTCAGGTAGTGGAAAAGATGAAGCTAAAGGGCTTTCTCTCCCAGGATTTCGAATTTGAGGACTAGTTGCGCTTTCCTTCCCCTGGATGAGGTGGATGTTTCCTCTCCTTTGGGAGATGACAGATAGTATAAGAGAGGTAGTTTGAGATGAGACACCGGGTAGCAGGGCGACGTCTTGGTCGGAGCTCGGCCCATCGGACCGCCCTTTTTCGAAATTTGATGTGCGAGCTGTTTCGACATGAGCGTATAAGGACGACCAAGGCAAAGGCGTCTGCGATACGCTCTGAGGCTGAGCATCTTGTAACCCTTGCGAAGCGGAGCAATGCTCGAGCGGAGGAGGGAGAAGGTAGTCTGCACGAGCGGCGGAGAGTCTCCTCCATACTTCAAAGCGAAGAGGTGGTAAAGAGGTTGTTTGAGGATATTGCTCCCAGATTTGCCGATCGCCCCGGAGGCTATACGCGGATATTGAAGTTGGGCAGGCGAAAGGGTGATCGTGCCGAGATAGTCATCATGGAATTGGTCGAATAGTATCCTACCCCTGTGGTATATCAAGGGGGTATAAGAGGTGACCAACTATCGTGCTGTCGTCGAGTACGATGGTACAGAGTATAGCGGATTTCAGATTCAAGTCGATCAATTAACAATTCAAGGGGAATTGGAAAAGGCCCTGCGCCGCGTGGCGCAGGAAGCAGTGCGCGTGCATGGAGCGGGTCGGACAGACGCCGGAGTGCATGCCCGAGGCCAGGTCATCAACTTTGAGACGGCGTGGACTCATACACGGGCCGATCTGCAGCGGGCGATGAACGCTGTTCTGCCATCGGATATTGCCGTACGGGACGTGGCGGTGGCCGATGCGCGGTTTCATGCGCGGTTCAGCGCCAAGAGTCGCGTCTATGTGTATCGCCTCTATATGGAGGAGGTGCGCTCTCCTCTTCTGGACCGATTTGCCTGGCATATTTCCCGCGATCTTGACATGCAGAGTATGCGTCGAGCGACGGCTCGGGTGATTGGCTGCCATGATTTCGCGGCCTTTGGGCAGCCCACATCGGGGGATAGTACGGTTCGGTGCATACATCGTGCTGTTTGGTCTTTGGACAGGGAAGCCCCTTTTGGGTGTTCCAGTCGGCCGATTTCTCAACTGCAGTTAGAAGTCGAGGCGAATGGGTTTTTGCGTGGTATGATCCGGCGATTGGTGGCCACCCTTGTCGTTGTGGGAAAGGGAAGGTTGTCGGTAAGAGATTTTACCGATATCCTGGCCTCACGAGATATTGGCCGGCCGGGCGTGCTCGCGCCCCCGTGTGGTCTGTGTTTTTGGCACGTGCGGTATGATACATAGTTTGAAGATGAGGCGTTCGAAAGTTTGCGTATTCTTGAAGAATGCCATCTGTGGGTAAAGGAGTTATCTAGTGAAGACCTATGTTGTAACACCTTCCGATGTGGAACGCGAGTGGTTCCTCGTCGATGCAGCAGGCGAGACGCTGGGCCGGTTGGCCTCCAAGATCGCTCCCATTCTGCGTGGCAAGCACAAGCCGATTTTCACGCCGCGAATGGATGTTGGCGATTATGTAATAGTTATCAATGCTGAAAAGGTTGCTGTGACGGGAAAGAAGCGCCAGGAAAAGATGTATTACCATCATACCCAGTATCCGGGGGGATTCCGGGCCATGACGTTGGGAGAAATGTTGGATAAGCATCCCACACGCGTGGTAGGGTATGCTGTGCGGGGTATGCTCCCCAAGAATCACCTGGGGGAGGCGACGATAAAGAAACTCAAGATTTATGAGGGAAGTTCACACCCGCATCAGGCCCAGCAACCCCAACCCCTGGAGCTATAGTTTGGTGAAAATCAATTGAAGGATATGCTTTTTGAGGAGGATGTGTAGGTGGCATCAAGGTATTATGCTGGTCTTGGTCGGCGAAAGACCTCTGTCGCGCGTGTGAGGATCTATCCGAGCGAGGAAGGATTCGTCATCAATGGCATGCCCGCCGACGAGTATTTCTCTCGTGATTGGGATGTGGTGTGGGCAACCAAGCCATTGCGCGTTACAAAGACAGAGGGAGATTTTCGCATCACAGTCCAGGCTAAAGGGGGAGGTATGACGGGACAGTCCGGGGCGATTCGCCTTGGCTTGGCACGTGCCCTTGTGGAATGGAATGAGGAATTTCACAGCCCCCTTCGCGATGCCGGTCTGTTGACGCGAGATTCTCGGATGAAGGAAAGAAAGAAGCCGGGGCTCAAGGGAGCGCGCAAAGCGCCGCAGTATACCAAGCGGTAGGCTGGATTTGGTCGTATCCGACGGTCATACGAATATTTGAAGGGGTCTCTGGAGGAAGCTGTTATAGTGCCGGTTTGCTGAGAAGCTTCTGGTTTGAGAAGTGGGAAGAGCGATTGTGGCAGGGTGCTCGAGAGATACGAGTTGTTGCGGGACCGGCATGAAGTCTAGAGCTGGTCTCGCTCTTTTTTGTCCAAAGATGAATCACGAGTAGAGGACGATTGCCGCTGTCAGGCCCCAGAGCAGTAGCGTTATGAGCATGGGTTTGTCGCGCAGCATGATATCTTCGGGCGCTCCCCCCAGGTGTTTTTCATGGATCAGGTACATGTAGCGAAAGATACCATAGATCACAAAGGGTATGCTGAGCATCATGGCGTGGTTCTCGGGGAGATTGGGGGCTGAAAAGGTGTAGAAGGCGTAGGCCACCAGAGCGGCAGAGGTCACAAGGGATGTCATGTTGTCCAAGAGCGTCTGACTATATTCCTGGAGGCTGGAACGGTGATTGAGGGCCTCCTCGGCCAAGAGATTCAGTTCATGGCGGCGTTTGTTGAGAGCAATGAACAGGGCGAGGAGAGTGGTGCAGACGTAAAGCCAAGGCGAGAAGCGGGTTACCTCTATCACCGTCGTCCCTGCCCAGACACGGAGGACAAAGCCCGCCGAGATGGTCATCACATCAATGAGGACGATCTCTTTGAGCGCAAAGCTGTAAAGGCCCATGAGCGTTGCATAGATGACGACCACGATGCCAAAGAGAGGACGTAGCCAAAAGGCGATGGGGATCGAAAGCGACAGCAATAACAGCGTGGCTATCTTGGCTGTGACCGGTTTGAGCGCTCCGGAGGCGAGGGGGCGGTTTTTTTTCAAGGGATGCGAACGATCCTTTTCCATGTCTGCCAGATCGTTCAACAGGTATATGGCGCTGGATACGAGGCAAAAGATTATGAAAGCCAGCAAGGTATGTATCAGGCTTTGCAGGTGATATATCTTGGCGTCGAAAAAGATGCCCGCAAAGATAAAGACGTTCTTAACCCACTGTTTTGGTCGCATGGTCTGCAGCAGATTTTTGATCACCGTCGTAGTTGTCTCCTTTCAGACTTTTTAAGAGTATTCTTCGGGGGTAAGTGGGATGTACCTTGGAAGGCCCCTTTCCGTGTATTCCTGTGAATCATATCAGAAACGCGTGTATCGTCAAGGCGTCCTGGGTGTTGATATAGTATGATAGGATATGCCAGTTCACGGGTGCCTCTACGATGAAAAAGATTAGGTTGGATGTGCTTCTTCGTCGGCGGGCGCTTGTCAGCAGCCGAGAGCGTGCGCAGCGGCTGATACGTGCGGGGCAGGTGCTGGTCGATGACAGAGTAGTGGATAAGGCATCTTTTCAGGTAGAGGAGGATGCGCGGATCGAGATCCGCCGTGGTCTGCCCTATGTGAGCCGTGGAGGCTACAAGTTGGCCAAGGCACTTGATACCTTTGATATCGATCCCGCTGGCCGGGTTGTGGCCGATGTGGGGGCTTCTACGGGGGGGTTTACGGATTGTCTCCTGCAGCGAGGGGCAAAACGCGTGTATGCCATCGACGTCGGATATGGTCAGCTCAATTGGCGGTTGCGCAACGATTCGCGCGTCGTCGTTATGGAACGCACCAATGCCCGCTATCTGGAAGCGCTGCCCGAGGTGGTCGATCTGGTTACCATCGACGTGGCGTTCATATCCCTGCGCTTGATTTTGCCCCAGGCTATAAAATGGTTAGCATCGGATGGGCAGGTGATCGCCTTGATCAAACCACAATTTGAGGCGGGCCCCGAAAGAGTTGGCAAGGGGGGTGTCGTGCGCGATGAGGACACCCGTCGCGCCGTCCTTCGAGACGTACTGGGCTGGGCCGTGGCCCATGGGTGGTCCCTGTTTGGGTTGGCCACCTCTCCGATTAAAGGGGCCAAAGGAAATGTTGAGTTCCTGGCCTGGTTGGAGACTGGTCCTTCTGCACTTGAATGGGAGCGGGCCATCGACGCCGTCATAGAAGGAGAGATGTGACAATTATACGGACCTGTATTACAGAAAAGGAGATAGAATATCATGCCTTCCTGGTTTGATTCTCCTACTAAAAGATACCGCGTCATTTTGATTACCGTTCTTGGCGCCCTTTTTCTGGGGTTGCTTTCCGCTGCCTGGACTGCTCTGCTTCCTTTCCTTGCCGGTATGATATTGGCCTATTTGCTGATACCCGTCGTAAACTTTTTGGATCGCCATGCTCCGCGACTGTTGCAGCGCAACAACATATCCCGTCCTCTGGCTATTGTCATAGTGTATATTGTGGGCATCGGACTTGTCGTGGGGGCCGTGGCCTACTTTGTGCCCGCTATCGCGCAACAGGTGAGATTTTTCGGCAACGCCGCCCCCTACTATTTTCAGCGGCTCCAGGAGCTCCTGCGCTATGATGTGGCCGAACTGCTCGACAGCTTGCCGCCGGCCATGCGTTCATGGTTGGAGGCCAGCATAACCGATCTCATGGACACGTTGACGCATGCGCTTCAAAGCGGGCTTGAGGCCACCATAAGGACGCTCTCTCAGACGATCAGCTTTCTGTTAGGTATCTTTATGGTGCCCTTTTGGCTCTTTTACGTCCTGAATGACGAAGGCCAGATAAGAAAGAATTTTTATCGCCTGATTCCCGATGCGGCACGGGCGGATGTCCGTTATATTGTGAGGATCATCGATCATCTGTTGAGCGCCTATGTCCGTGGACAGCTCTTGCTGGCCCTAATCGTGGGCGCCGCGTCTACCATCGCCCTCCTCCTTTTGGGCGTCAATCTGGCCATATTGCTTGGGACCGTCGCCGGTATCCTGGATCTCATTCCCATCGTTGGTCCCTGGTTTGGGGCCGTGCCGGCTGTGCTCATGGCTCTGGTGAGCGAGCCGATTCGGGCCCTATGGGTGGCCCTTGCCTTTCTGGCTATCCAACAGTTGCAGGGAGCCCTTCTGATACCTCACATATCGGGACACGCGGTGCGGTTTCATCCGGCGACAGTGATGATCGTCGTGGTAGTGGGCGCTGAGGTGGCCGGCCTTTGGGGGTTGCTGTTGTGCGTCCCGGTGGCTGCGATCATCCGCGATGTGTTTCGTTATCTCTATGTTCGTACCACAGAAAAGGGGGCCACGCCTGAAATGGCCTTCGACTACCTGTGGTCGCGCCGCCTATAAGCAAAGTATGCTCTTTTGGAAAGTGGCATGAGACGAGGTATTCGTAAAGGATTGTACAGGCCTTTGCTTCTATTCGTACTTGGAGTGGCTCTGGCCCTGCGTCTCTACGGTATCGCGTGGGACGACGGCTATTTCTTTCATCCCGATGAGCGACAGATCATGTTCGTCGCCGATGCCCTCTCCTTTCCCTGGCCCCCAGATTGGTCCCTTCTCTTTTCTCCAGAGAGCCCCTGGAACCCTCGTTTTTTTGCTTATGGATCTTTTCCCATCTATCTACTGCGCATCACCGCCGGTATCGTCAAGCGGGTCGCGGGCGATTTTGCCATTTTGCGAGAGGGTTACCTCCTAGGCCGCGTCCTGTCGGCATTGTTCGATGTAGGGACGGTATATCTCATCTGTGGTCTGGGGCGCAAGCTGTACGGCAAAGTCGTAGGTCTGCTATCGGGGGGGCTTGTTGCCGTCACCGTGCTGCACATTCAGCTCTCTCACTTTTACACCGTCGATGCTCTCCTCACTTTCTTCGTTGTGCTGACCATCTCGCTGTGCGTGGATCTATTCCGTCAACCCTCTTGGCGCGCCGCGCTTTTTCTTGGTGCTGTGTGGGGTCTGGCCCTGGCCACCAAGGTGAGTGCCGCTCCGTTGATAGTGCCCATCGCCCTCGCCTGGTTCTTTTTGGCCTTGAGGCCTCCGGAGGGAGTCGATGGGAGAACATGGCATGGGAGGTGGTTCAAGGCGCTGGGTGGTCTTGTACTGACGGGGCTGCTTGCTGTGGTGACCTTTATCCTCTGTGAGCCCTATGCCGTCATCGACGCCGGTTCCTTTCTCGTCGACGTTATAGAGGAGGGCTATATGGCGCGTGTAGGCGCGGGTATCCCCTACACAAGACAGTATATCGGGACATCATCCTACCTCTATCCCCTGCGACAGATGGTGGTGTGGGCGATGGGGGTGCCCCTGGGGATCATGGGATTCGTGGGCGCACTGGCGGCTCTTGGCGAGGTGGGATGGAAGATCCTGCACGGAGACTGGGCTCGGGCTGGCGAGCGTTTCTTGCCTCTCTCCTGGGTGTTCGTCTATTTTGGTATCGTTGGTTCCTTCCATACCAAGTTTCTCCGCTACACCTTGCCTATCATACCCCTTTTCTGTCTGTGGGCGGCATGGCTCATGATCCAGCTTTTGCGCGGCCGTGACGATCGTCAGGGCATTCGGGGGATAGGGCTTGTGGTCCTGCTCATTGTATCGATATCCACGGGGCTTTACGCTCTGGCCTATATGAACGTCTACAGGGAGACGCATCCCTGGATTCGGGCCACCGATTGGTTGTGTCGAAACGTTCCATCGGGAAGTCAACTTATGGTGGAACACTGGGATGATCCCCTGCCCCTTTCACAGGGTCAAGGCCGGCTCGATTGCCATGGGGATTACAGGATAAACGTCTTCCCCGCCTATGATACAGATGATGAGGCAAAGCTGGCCGCGTTGCTCTATCAGTTGGAGACGAGCGATTACGTTGTCCTCTCCAGCAATCGATTGTATAATACGATTCCCCGACTGCCGGAGCGCTATCCGCTCACAAGTCGATATTATGAACTGCTTTTGGGGGAGGAACTGGGCTATGAGTTGGTTCATTACGTGGCCGTCTATCCGCGTCTGTTCGGTGTGAATCTGATCAATGACACCTTTTCTGATCCCGATCTGCCCAGGCCAGAGTTGCTGGCCCGCCGAGAGGCGGAGCGCTGCGGCGTGAATCTCGGGCGGGCGGATGAGAGTTTTACGGTGTACGACCATCCCAAGCCCCTGGTGTTTGAGAATACGGGCCGCCTTTCGTGGGAGACGTTACGGGGCCGGTTTGGGGATGTGGCGCAGGGCCCTTATGATTCTATGGAGGACAACACCCGCTAGACGTTCGTTGCCGAATCGTGGAGGAGAATGTGGAGAGTTCACGTGGCCGATTCCGTCGGATAGCACTGCTCGTTTTCTTCCTTTTTGCTCTGCTTGGGCAGTACTATCTCTTTGTGCGTCAAGAATATCTTT
>CAZMOW010000042.1:0-20684 GCA_964567975.1 uncultured Anaerolineales bacterium
TGAAAGCGAGGCTGATTTCCATGTACTATGACACGTTGACCATGTCGGCTGTCAGGGACGAGATGGCCGGGTGTCTCATGGGGGGGCGCGTGCAACGGGTGGTGCGCCCCTCGGAACATGCTCTGGGCCTGGAGATCTATGCCGGGGAGCGCTATCAGTTGCTGATCAGCGCGGAATCCCGCGCTGCGCACATGTTCCTGGTGGAAGAAAAGCTGCGGCGCGGCACAGAGACGCCCTCTCCACTGCAGTTACTGCTGCGCAAGTATGTGCGGGGCGCGCGGCTCAGGGCACTGGATCAGCCGCCCTTTGAGCGCATACTGCGACTGACCTTTGAAGGGGCGGAGGGAGAAGTGATACTGGTATGCGAGATCATGGGACGTCTGAGCAACGTGATGCTGTTGGACGCCGACGAGGTGATCATGGGGGCCATCAAGCCCGTCCCCTCCTCGGTCAATCCCTACCGTGCCATCTTGCCCGACGAGCCCTATGTCCCGCCGCCTCCCCAGGACAAGGAGAATCCCATGCAGCTTACTCCCGCTCTCATACAGCAGATCCTGGAGGAGGAAAGCGGCGGCCATCTGTGGCGGCGTCTCGTGCAGGGTGTGTTCGGCATCAGCCCCCTGTTAGCGCGCGAGATATTCTATCGGGCGACGGGGATGGTGGATCCCGATTTTGACTTGCGGTGGGAGCAGTATAAGGAGCTCGTCGCCGTCACCCTCGAGCTTCTGGGTCTGCCCGAGACCCATGAATGGTCGCCCTGTATCGCCTATGAAGGCGAGGGAGAGGCGCGGCATCCCGCCGTCTATGCCCCCTACGAGCTGACCCATCTGCCCGATCGGGAGTGGGTGGAGGGCATAAGCACGGCCATCTCGCAGGTGCTAGAGGCCCTCGCATCCCTGGACGCCTATCGCGAGGTGCGGGCCCGCCTGCACGGACTGATCGACGATCAGGTGGAACGCTATGAGGGGCGGCTGGCGTCGCTGCGGGAATCTCAGGTTTCCGAGGAGGAGATTGCCAGCCTGGAGGCCAAGGGTAATGCCATTCTGGCCATGATCTACTCCATCGAGCCCGGCCAGCAAGAGTTGGTCATCGATCTCTCCCAGTTCTCCAACGATCTGGACGGCACGTCCGAGGAGCCAACAGCGATCTCACTGGATCCCGCCCTTTCGCCCTCTGAAAATGCACAACAGTTCTTTGAGGAGTACAAGAGAAAGAAGGCGGCCGCTCGCAAGGTACCCCGGTTGATCGGGCAGACCAGGATGGACCTGTCCTATCTGAAGCAGTTACAGACGGAGGTTGATCTGGCGGAGGATCGGCCGGAACTGGACGAGGTCGAGGAACGGCTGCAGGAGGCGGGGTATCTGAAACCGGACAAGAAACCGAGGACCACGGGACAGGTGAGGGGCCCCATACGCGTGCGATCCGAGGATGATACGTTGATCCTGGTGGGGCGCAACAGCCGCCAGAATGACGAGGTCACCTTTCGCGAGGCCGGGCCCAACGACATCTGGCTGCATACACACGGCGTGCCGGGCTCCCACGTGGTCATCAAATCCGGCGGGGCGGAGGTCGGTGAGGAGACGCTTCTGCGCGCCGCCCGGTTGGCTGCATACTATTCGGCGGCGAGACAGCAGTCCCAGGTGCAGGTCGACTATACGGAGAGGCGCCACGTACGACACATCAGAGGCGGGCGCCCGGGTATGGTCAGCTACAGACAGGAGGAGACCGTCGTTGTCTCCCCCGCCAGCGAATAGACCGCCCCACTCTTGTCCGGACGGTCGCTCGCACTCTGTTCAGAAGATGTGCACCGCTGCGGCTTTGAAAGCCAGGTGGATCTGTTTTCCCTCCCGTATATCCATCTCCTCCAGGGATCTGCGTGTGATCACGCAGACAAAGTCCGTCGTTACATCTTTTGGGGCGTCGGGAGGCACGCGTATAGTCACATAGATGATGGTTCCTCGATTGGCAACATCCACAATCCGTCCCTGGAAGCAGTTGCGCGCGCTGGAGTGAAGGGATTCTTGGGACAGGATGATATCCTCTGGGCGGATGGAAGCGTGTACGGCCCCCTCGCGTTCCGTCACGGCGGCGAGGCACACCTTTCCTAAAGAGATTTCTTTGTAGCCATCTCCGTCGGTTGCCAAGATGTGGCCTCGGAAGATGTTACGCATGCCCACAAAGCGGGCCACAAATTCAGAGATGGGCCGCTGAAAGATAACTTCCGGTGTTCCCACCTGTACGATCTGGCCCTCACGCATGACGGCGATGCGGTCTCCCAACGCCACAGCCTCTTCAAAATCGTGGGTGACGTGAAGGGTCGTGGTGCCCAGCGCCTGGTGGACGCTGGCAAGTTCCTGCTGCAGGCCCTCGCGGGTTTCCGGGTCCAGGGCGCTGAGGGGCTCGTCCAAGAGCAGGAGGCGCGGCTCGACGATCAGGGCCCGGGCCAGGGCTACCCGCTGCTGTTCGCCGCCGCTCAAGGTCCCTGGATTGCGGTGGAGGAGATGGTCGATGTGTAGCAGTTCGCTCATGGCCTTTACCCGTTCCTCGATCGCCGGATGCGGTATTCTGCGCAGGGCGAGGCCAAAGGCGATATTCTCGGCCACGCTCAGGTGCGGGAAGAGGGCGTAATCCTGATAGACGAAACCGATTTCGCGCTTTTCCGGTCGCAGCGAGGTCACGTCCTGCGCTTCGACAAAGATCTTTCCTCGATCGGCCTCGTACAGGCCGGCGATGGTCTCCAGCAATATGGTCTTGCCTGCGCCTGTAGGGCCGAGTATGACAAAGTACTCGCCCGCTGCCACGTCCAGGGCAATGTCTCGGAGATGGAATTCTCCCAGATCGACATAGAGGTCCTGAATCTGTAGCGTGCCGGTATTCGTCATGCTGTACCTCGCTCTTGTGGCCCTTGGTCGGCGATCCAACGCAACAGGATAAAAGTTGCCAGGCAGATGAGGATGATCAGGGTCGCCACCGGGCGGGCGTAGCGCAGGCCATAGGACTCGAAACGCTCGTAGAGTAACACCGGGGCGATCATGGGATGATAGGCCAGTATGACCACGGCCCCGAACTCGCTCAGGCCCCGTGCCCACATGAGAATCATACCCGAAAGGATGCTGCGCCAGGCCAGGGGGAAGGAGACGCGCCAGAAGGCGGCCCATGGCGAGGCTCCCAGGGTACGCGCCACCCGCTCCAGGCGAGGATCCACGGCCTCAAAACCCTCCCGTGACGAGTCGACCAAAAAAGGGAGGCTGACAAAGAGCATGGCGACGACGATGCCTGGCGTGGCGGATACGAACTTGAGCCCCACCAGACCAAAGGCCCTTCCCAGCAGCGAGCGGCGTCCAAAGACCATCAGCAGGGCGATACCGGCCGCCGAATGGGGTATGACGATGGGCACGTCGATGATACCCTCCACCAGGCGCTTCCCAGGAAAGTCGACGCGGGCCATCAGGTAGGCCAGGGGCACGCCGCATACGAGGGCGACGAGGGTGGCCAGGGCTGAGCTGTAGAAGGTCAGCAGGATCGCGTTCCGAACCTCGACCTCCTGTAGCGTTTCCAGCAGGATGGCCGGGCTGGAGGATGTCACGGTACGCAGCAGGGGCCAGGTAACAAAGAATATCAGGAGTGCTCCCAACATGAGGTAGAGCACATGCATGCCGTTGGCAAAGAGATCTTTTACCTCGTTCTTCATGGATGAAGAGGTATGCTCCTTTCTATATCCCGACCGTCGCTATCGATTATTACGCGCATCATGGGGGATTCATTGACTGCGCTCCCTTGCTCTGTTTTCTGATTATAGAGCAAGGGAGCGTGGTAGGCCAGATGATCGGTTCGCTATTCGGACGTCATTTCAGCCGGTTCGACCATATCTTTCAGTTGGTCGGGCAGATTCTTTACGTTGGCGGACACTGCAGGTACGATGGAAGGCTGGCCCTGCCCCTCCATGATGGCCTGTCCATCGGGACCAAGGAGAAAATCGACAAAAGCAAGGGCCAGTTCCGGGCTGGGGGCGATGTGGGGTATGGTCACGCCATAGACAATGGGTTTTCCCTCCTGGGTGATCGTCTCGCCGGGCTCTGAACCGTTCACCTCTGTCCTGGCCTGGGCATAGAAGTCGGCATGTTCTACTTTGCTCAGGTTGATCTCGTCGGGTAACTCGATGAAATTGAGACCGTGCTGCACGGCGACGGAGCGGTAGATGAAGACATAGTCCATATCACCCGACTGGAGTAGCGCCAGTAGGTCCGTTTCTTTGGGGCGCACGTTCTCTGGCGGGCAGTTCTCATCCAGTCTGTCGTACAGGCCGGGCGCACCATAGTGCTTTTCCGCCAGTTGCCAGACCAACAGGGCGCGATAGCCGCAAGGATCGGCGTCGGGCTCCGAATGACCATAGATCACACCGTCGCGGGTCAACACGTCGTGCCAGTTGTCGCTGTCGATCTCGTCGGCAAAGTTGGACTGGTCCGTATAAGCGATGCCCATGGTGTTGCGCGCGAAACGTATACTCCAGTCGGCATGGTTGGGGATGAGGAGGTTGTCGATGACGGTATAGTCGGCCGACATGATCAGGTCCGCCTGACGGTCCAGTTCGCCAACCTTGCGCGCTGTGGTGCGGCTGCCAGCAGCCTCGGTCTCAAAGGTGACGTTGGGGCGGTTGGCCTGAAAGGCCTCAGACAGCTTGCCCACCGGCACGGTCAAACTGCCGGCATGGAAGATGATGATCTTACCTTCGAGGGCGGTTTCCTGTGTGGTTTCTTCTGTGGATGTTGGCGTCGCTTCGGAAGGAGAAGTCGCTTCTTCAGGAGTGGGCGTCGGTGGTACGGGTGTCGCTCGCGCACAGCCAACCACCAAGGCTAGCAGCGTGGCAAAGATAACGGAAAGCCAGATAAGTCGTCTCTTCATTGTGAGTCTTCCTCCTGTTTCGTCTACTCGATGGAATGATCGACAGGATCTGTCCCGTCGTGCGTCCGACCGTCTCCTTTCCATGCCGCTGGAAAGGAGCACGTGGGCGCCCTCACTCAAAGGAGGAACTCACACGAGCGCGATCTCCTTTCCAAATACGGGAGGCATGCCCGTTTCCAGTCATACCCTATCGCCCATTCTCCATAGGTGGGGCCCGTAGGAGAAGGGGTCGGAGATCTATCGTATAGCTGCTTTATGAGATTCGCACTTTATGGAGACGAATCCACCGCGGCGTGCACCACCAGGGACCCGCCCCAACTGCCTGAACAGTATAACAGATTTCCAAAGGCTGGCAAATGGCAGGGAGGTTTTCTCTAGAGTACCAAGAGTTGGGAAGACCGGTCGATGTGGGGATGGGGCAGTCCGGATACACTGCGCTCCCGTCAACGGGCGATGTTGAGGTCAGAAATCTGCAGGGCTCCCTGTATAAGAGACTTTGGCTATTTTGGATGTTGGTATTTTGGTAGCCCCGTTGGGATCATTGACGCGCCCTCACATGGGGCGTAAAATGCAAAGAAGTTGAGGGAATAGGGAAGGGGGGACGATCATGAACTCCAGGGAGCGGATTCTGACGGCCTTGGAGGCCGAGCAGCCCGACAGGGTACCCATCTTCGAGCTCTACATAAACGAAGCCAGCATCGTCAGGCTGGCGCGACTGTTGGCGCCAGGAATGGTGGAAGTGGAAGCGGAGAAGGACCGTTTTGGCGAGGAACGGCAAGAAGTTCTCGATCTCTACTGCTTGCTCGTGAAAGAGTTGGGTCTGGATGCCACCTGTATAAACTTTTCCATAGGCATAGAGGTCATCGATGAGAACGTGGGGCGGGATAAATATGGCACCGTCTATCAGCTTAGCGAGCATGGTGAGCCCATGCCCATCGAAGGACCCATCGAAGGGCCAGAGGATCTGGCCGGGTTCGACATGGTCTCGCGGCTTGAGGAGGAAGATTTTGCCGGCGTGCGGTACGTGGTCGAGGCGGTGGGCACGGGGAAGGCGCATTTTGTCAGCGTGACGGACCCTTTCAAGGTCAGCTGGCGTCGACGTGGAGGGATGCAGCATCTACTGATGGATTATGTGTTGCGGCCCCAGTTCGTGCACGATCTGGCCCGCCTCGCTACGGACTTTGACATGGCGGCCATAGATATGGCCGTGGAATCTGGGGTGGGGGTCATCATCGTGCCCGGCGACCTGGCGGGCGAATTGACGACCATCATGTCGCCCCAACACTATCGTGACTATATCAAGCCCTATCACAAAGAGATGGTGGATCACGCCCATCGTCGCGGTCTAAAGATCGTCAAGCACACCGACGGGAATATATGGCCCATCCTGGATGATCTGCTGGAAGTGGGATTCGACGGCATACATCCCATTCAGCCCCAATGCATGGATATCGCCGAGGTCAAAGAGCATGTGGCGGGTAGGGCCTGTATCCTAGGAAACATCGATTGTCGGGAACTCCTCCCCTTTGGGACGGAGGAAGAGGTGGAGGCCGTCGTCAGGGAAACCATCCAGGAAGTGGCGCCCGGCGGTGGATATATCATCAGCTCCTCCAATTCCATCCATCCAGGTTGCAAGCCCCAGAATTATGTGGCCATGGTCAGGGCCGCGCAAAAATACGGACGCTATCCGTGAGTTGGGGGCGAGAGGCTGCGAGTTGATGCGACAATGTTTTGACATATAGGGCAACATCGTGTATTCTGGGGTTTAGTTGACGCGTTTTTATTGCCTGAAAGGAAAGGGATGGTCTCTGTCCAGGAATTTGGTGATAGGGCTGTTGAGAATGTAGAAAAAGTAATTATTGGTAAACACAAAGAAGTACAGCTGGCCTTTGTGGCCATGCTTTGTAAGGGACACATATTGATAGAGGATGTACCGGGTGTGGGCAAGACCGTTCTGGCCAAATCCATCGCTAGGACCATTGGGGGCACATTCAGCCGCATACAGTTCACGCCCGATCTGTTGCCCAGCGACGTCACGGGGGTGTCAGTCTTTAATCAGAAGACGCGGGAGTTCGAGTACCGTCCGGGGCCCATCATGGCTCAGATTGTCCTGACGGACGAGATCAACCGGGCAACCCCCAAGACCCAATCTGCGCTTCTTGAGGCCATGGAGGAGCGCCAGGTCACGGTGGACGAGAGAACCTACCCTCTCCCCAAGCCCTTTATGGTCATGGCCACACAGAATCCCATCGAATATGAGGGCACTTTTCCCCTCCCCGAGGCACAGTTGGACCGTTTTCTGATGCGCGTCAGCCTGGGGCATCCTCAGCCTGAGGAGGAGGTACGCATCCTGGAGGCCCAGCAGTATCAACACCCTTTGGAGGAGCTGGAACAGGCCGTGACCGTGGAGGAGTTGCTGGAGACTCAGGGGCAGGTGCGAGAGGTCTATGCCGATCCCCTCATCAAGGAGTACATCGTGGCGGTAGTGAACGAGACGCGGGTGTATCCCAACGTCTATCTGGGGGCCAGCCCTCGCGGCTCCCTGGCGTTGTACAAGACGAGCCAGGCCTACGCCGCTCTGCAGGGGCGCGATTACGTCATCCCCGATGATGTCAAGATGCTGGCCGAATTCACCCTTGCACATCGCATCATCGTGAGCCCTTCGGCGCGGATAAAGAACGTGGATACACGTCACGTTGTGCAGGATGTACTCGAGTCTGTGCCCGTTCCTGGAACGCGTGAACGCGCCAAGAGTGGAAGGGCTTGATAGTATCTGTTACATATATCCCCATGGTTTTCGGCCCCTTTTGCGTGACCGCTTTGGCACTTTTGAGCGGGCCGCGATAGTTGTACAAGGATATAAGACACAGCCATTATGAGAATTCGTCCCGCCCTTCTCGGACATCTCGAACTCTGTGAGGGTATCGATGGATCGTACACGACAAACTATGTTTGGCAGATGGAGGAGGAGAGGGCGCCGCATGGCGTCGCGGTGACGTTTCGTCGCGAGCACATCCCTCGGCGTATCCACGTCGCCTATCCGCAGAATATAGAGGGCCTCTATGAGGATTGGCGGCGTAACGAGTGCTTCCTTGTGGCCCAGGAGGCGGGTGTCGTCCTGGGTTACCTGGATATGATCGTGAGTCGAAGGAACTGGGAAGGGTGGATCAACCACCTGGTGGTGGATGCTCCGGCCCGTCGTCAGGGGGTGGGGAGTTTTCTGCTGAATACAGCGCAGCGTTGGGCTCGCGGCAGCGAACTACGGGCCATTACGGCCGTCATCCAGAATAAGAACGGACCTGCGATCCAATTTTTTGTCGAGCAGGGGTATACCTTCAGAGGCTTTATGGATCAGTACTATGGCAATGGCGACGTTGGGCTCATCTACTCGCTTTTTCTGACTTAGAGGCCCTCTGTGGCAAGGATATGGACGGGGTTTCCAAGAGTTTTTGGCTTTTGACAGTCCGTTTGCCTGCACGGTATAATATAGAGAGTATTGTCAGCTATTTCATTCCTTTGATATACGAGGGGTTTACGATAAAATGCCCAAGAGAACATGGCAACCCAAGAAGCGTCGTCGTCAAAAGGTTCATGGGTTTCGTCAGCGGATGTCCACAAAGGGCGGACGTGGCGTGCTCAAGTCCAGGCGGGCAAAAGGGCGCTGGTCTTTGGCCGTGAATCCGAAGCATAAGAAGAGGAATCACAAGTAGTACGTCTGGCGTGTTACCCAAGCAGCACCGCCTCACCAAATCTGCCGATTTTGGTCGCGTACATGGTGAGGGGTGCTGTTGCTCTAATAGAATGGTAGTAGTTTGCAGGTGTAGGAACGGCTTGGAGCACAGCCGCTTTGGTTTTTCGGTGAGCAAGCGGATCGGTAACGCCGTCGTACGTAACCGGGTGAAGCGGCTTCTTCGCGAAGTGGTGAGGCTGCATTGCGACTTGGTGCCCTCTGGATGGGATGTCGTCTTTATAGCCAGGCCGGCCATCGTGGGAGCGGACTATTGGGCTGTTGAATCGGCTGTTTTATCCCTTCTGAGTTCGGCGGGATTGCTTCGGTCGGGGGAGAGTGAGGAGGAAGCAGGTGAGGGAGATCTCTGCCGGGAGCACAAGTGAGCGCGTCGTGCTCGGCATGTTGCGTTTTTATCAACTTGTCATCTCGCCTACCCTGCCTCCCAGTTGTCGCTTTCAGCCCACGTGCTCAGAGTATATGATCCAGGCGGTGCAAAAGTATGGCGCCCTACGTGGCGTATTTATGGGATTGAAGCGCCTTGCGCGCTGTCATCCCTTTCATGAAGGTGGATATGACCCGGTACCCTAGGTCACAAGGACCAAGGGTGTCATGGGAGCGGTCTTGAGGAGGTTGCAAGTTTGGAAGTGATCAACGACGTGAGGGCTCGCGTCCTCCTGGTTGTTCTTTTGGCAGGTGTTTTGGCGGCCGGGTGTATGCCGGGCGGTGGGGGGATGAGGAATACCGGCTGGACGGTGGTTGTGGCCCAGGAGGATACGGTCTATGCGGCCCTGGCCACGGGAAGGGTGGTGGCACTCGATAGTTTGAACGATGGGGAAGAGGTCTGGGCCTATCCCGCAGAGGCCCAGGGGGGAGGTGGAATTGGCTGCTCTTTTGCCAAGGCGCAGGACGATGCTGGACAGATTTCCCTAGATGCCGTATATGGCATGCCGGTCATGGTGGAAGATCTCTTGCTCGTGACTTCTTATGACCATCATCTATATGCCTTTGAGCGCGCGTCTGGTCGGAAAGTTTGGGACTTTGCCGCAGACGAGGCCATCATCGGTGGGGTGGCCGTCGATGATGGAACGGCATATTTCGGCTCCTCCGATCATAGCGTATATGCCCTGGATATCAGCAGCCAGGAGCTGGTATGGCCCGCTCCGTTTGAGACGAACAATTGGGTTTGGAGCACGCCCGCAGTCGATGATGGACGAGTGTATGTGGGAAGTATGGATCACCACGTGTACGCCCTCGATCGTGAGACCGGCGAGGAGCGGTGGAGAACGGACGTGGGAGGGTCGATCATTGGGACTGTCGTGCGTCAGGGGGATCTGCTCTACGTGGGCAGCGTGGACAAGCGCCTGCGCGTGCTTCGTACTGAGGATGGATCGGAAACCTGGACGACGGAGAAGCTTGGTGGTTGGGTATGGGGTGAGGTGCTGGTTCATGGCGATCATGTGTACTTTGGTTCGCTGGATGGCAGCGTCCATGCCCGGAGCGTGGAGGATGGCAGTCCACGCTGGGAGCCCGTGCGGGTTGAGGGCGCTGTGAGGGCGGGCCCGGCCCTGCTGGGAGAGCGCGTGGTCGTCGGCACTGATGCTGGCTTTGTGTATGCCATCGACTTGCAGACGGGGGATCTAGAGCTACTAGAGGAGTTGTCGGGAGCCGTTCTCTCCACGCCGGCCGTGGTGGGGGATATGGTCTACGCCGGGACGGCGGACGGAAAAGTGTATGCCCTCGATACGAGCAGCAGGGCACCGCAGGTGTGGGTATATCCCCCTGCCGATGACTAGGTGACGAGACGAGGAGGTTCTTCTTTCGTGCAGCAAGCAGCAAATAGAACACAAGTAGATGCCAAGCAGTTGCGCAAGTCTATCTTGATATGGATCATCGTCGGGGCGGCGGTCCTGGCAGGATTTCAGATTGGATGGGGCATTATCTGGCGTGAGGGGCTTATACGCCCCATGTTAAACGCCCTTTTATTCCTCTATGCACACCTGGGAGAGAGTTTCGTTGTGGCCATCGCCGTTTTTACCGTCTTTCTGCGAGCACTTACCTCTCCTCTGCAGATCAAGCAGATCAGATCGTCCCAAAAGACGGCCGAGTTACAGCCAAAATTGTCCAAGCTGCAAGAAAAGTATGGTGGCGATAAAGAGAGACTTTTGCAGGAACAGCAAAAACTGTACAAAGAGGCGGGAGTGAATCCACTGGGAGGATGTCTTCCAACTCTCATCCAGTTCCCCATCTGGATCGGTCTGTATCAGTCGATCAACAGCATACTGGCCGATACACCGTTGGAGCTGATGAGTTTGGGCAAGAACGCTTACTCTGGCTTTGAGATCATCTCGGAAATCGTACCATTGCAGAGCACTTTTCTTTGGTTGAACCTGGCCAAGCCGGATCCGACACCCTTTGTGTTGCCCGTTCTGGTGGCGGGAACGATGTGGCTGCAACAAAAGATGATGACCCCGACATCCTCGGATCCCCAACAGGCGTCCATGAATCAGACCATGCAGTTTATGATGCCTCTCATGTTTGGCTATTTCACCATGCAGTTCGCATCGGGCCTGGCGATCTATTTCATCATTTCCAATGTCGTCGGGGTTGCTATGCAATGGGCGATACAAAAGGTCGGAGGGACGCCGACGTCCGATGCCGAAGATGAGAACTGATGAGGCAAGAGAAAAAGGGAAAAATGCAGAAAAGTAACTATACGGGTAAGACGGTTGAGGAGGCTTTGAAAAAAGCCTCATATGATCTTGGTGTGCCTCCGGAGGATCTCGAGTACGAGGTGACCAGGGATACGACGCGTAACATACTTGGCCTGGTTCAGACGGGAGAAGTTAGCATTTGCGTGTCGAAGCCGGCCGCCAAAGTAGAAACAGAAACGCCTGAAGAGATCGGGACAGAAGAGGTGGCAGAGGCAGAAACTATGGAAGGGGCGAAGGAAGCTGCCGTTGCTGTGGAACAGGAGGAGGCTGATATCGAACTCGAAGAGGAGGAGGCTGAGGTGGAGGAAGAGGAAGAAGAGGCTGCCGCCCCGGATCTGGAGCGTAATCCCCCCGAACTGGAGGATATCGCATGTGAGGTGCTGACCAATCTGATAGACAAGATGGGGCTGCTGGCCGCTGTCGAAGTGGTGGGGCGTGGTGGCGAGATCGACTCTGAAACGGGCGAGGTTTCCCCTCTGATCGTGAACGTGGTAGGGGACGAGTTGGGCATCCTCATCGGGCGCCGTGGAGAGACCCTTCGTGACCTGCAGTTCATGGTGCGTCTCATTGTCAATCGCAAGATCAAGACCTGGCCGAACCTGGTTGTAGACGTCGACGGTTACAAGGCCAGGCGCGAGGAGAGCCTACGTGCTCTGGCAGAGCGTATGGCGGATCAGGTGCGTGAGACGGGAGATGTCACGACACTGGAGCCCATGCCTGCCTATGAGCGCCGCATCATTCATATCACGCTGCGGGATGATCCCGACGTGTATACCGAGAGTACGGGAGAGGGCGAGGGCCGAAAGGTGCAGATCTTTCCCCAATAGTACCCCCGAGTTTTTGCCTTGTCGTTGATTCCGGAGTATGTTGTTGTGGGCCATGTCACATGGGATGTGGAGGCTGACGGCACGCTGCGGCAGGGAGGTACGGCGACCTATTCGGCCTTGACGGCCCATCGACTTGGTCTCAAGACCGCAGTGCTCACCCGTGCCAATTCGGAGTGCCCTCTGTTTCTGCAGGAACCTTCTATCACCGTACATCGTTTGCCTGCGCAACGGACGACGACGTTTGAGAACGTTTACTCGCGTCGGGGACGTTCTCAATATATTCGGGATTGGGTGTCCCCCTTGACAGCCGAGGATATGCCTGCGGGGTGGGCGGATGCTGCTATGGTTCACCTGGGGCCTGTGGCCCGTGAGGTGGATGTGGGGCTGATAGAGGCCTTTTGCCCCTCTTTTCTGGGTCTAACGCTCCAGGGGTGGCTGAGGCGCTGGGATGTGGACGGTTTGGTTTCCTATACGGCGTGGGACGGGGCGGAGCGTGCCCTGTGTAAGACAGATGTGGCAGTGCTCAGCCTGGAGGATCTAGAGGGCGATGAGGGGCGTCTGGCACCTTATCTCTCTGGGGCGGAGCACCTCGTCTTGACACGGGGGCGACGGGGCGCTACGGTATATTATGAGGGGCAGGTGGTGTCTATGCCCGCCTATAGAGTGAGGGAAGTCGATCCTACGGGGGCGGGAGATGTCTTTGCCACCGCCTATTTTGTGCACTTTTTTGAGACGCAGGACGTATGGAGAGCACTCCGTTTCGCCAACGCTGCGGCCTCATTTATCGTGGAAACTGACGGAGTCATGGGTGTCCCTTTGAGGGAACAGATTGCGTGGCGCCTGAGTCATGGTCAGTTAAGAGAATAGGGGCCTGAGGTATGAGCCGCGTATACGCATTGGCCAATCAAAAAGGAGGGGTCGGTAAGACGACCACGGCCGTTAACCTTGGCGCCTATCTGGCGAATGCGGGCAAAAAGGTCTTGCTGGTGGACGTGGATCCTCAGGCCAATGCCACCACCAGTCTGGGCGTCGACACGCGCTCCCTTGAGCGCTCCTCCTATGATCTCTTTGTCGATGCTCTCCCCATCTCCCGTCTCGTCACGTTGACCAATTGCTTTGGCCTGGATCTCGTTCCCTCTTCTCCGTCCCTGGCTGGCGCCCAGGTCGAACTGGTCGATATGCCGGAGCGGGAGTTTCGCCTGCGCGAGGCATTGCAGAAGGTGGAGCAGCAGTACGATTTCATCCTCATCGATACGCCCCCCAGTTTGGGTATGCTGACCGTAAACGCGCTGGTGGCCGCAGATGGGGTGTTGATCCCGGTCCAATGTGAGTACCTTCCTCTGGAGGGACTTGCCCAGCTGCTGGAGACCATCGAGCGGGTACGTCAGAGTCTGAACCCCGACCTGATCGTGCGCGGCCTGATCCTGACCATGTACGATGCCCGCACCAATCTTTCTCGTCAGGTAGTGGAGGAGATTCGAGAACAGTTTCCCAACACCGTTTTCGAGTCCGTCATTCCGCGCAGTGTCAGGCTCAGCGAGGCTCCGAGTTATGGCGAACCTGTGTCCAGCTATGCGCCCCGATCCAGTGGAGGCAAGGCCTATGCCGCACTATGTCAGGAGATCATAGCTCTGGGCAACGATTCTTGAGGGATGGAAAGATGATCGCTTGTATGGAGGCTATACATCGTGGCTTCTAAGAGAAGACGAGGTCTTGGCAGGGGACTGGAAGCTCTCATTCCCTCTGGCGGTTCGGTGCCGGGGTTGAAGAAAGTAAGTATAGAGGCCATCGTGCCCAATCCCTTTCAGCCCCGAAGTGTCTTTGACGAGGAGGCCCTGCAGGAACTGGCCGCTTCCATCGAAGAGGTGGGCTTGATTCAACCCCTTTTGGTGCAGGAGATGCCGGAGAGCGAGGATGCCTCCCAGCCCAAGCGTTACCAGCTGATCGCGGGCGAAAGGAGGTGGCGGGCCGCACGCTTGGCTGGGTTACGGCATGTGGATGTGCTGATAAAGGATGCCACGCCGCAGGAGATGTTGGAGCTTGCCCTGGTGGAGAACATCCAAAGGGCCGATCTGAATCCCCTGGAGGAGGCCCAGGCCTATTCTCAACTGGCCGAAGAATTTGGTCTGACCCATGAGCGCATCGCCGAGCGCGTGGGGCAAAGTCGGGTCAGTGTGACCAACACGCTTCGTCTATTGCAGCTTCCCGAGGAGGCCAAGGAGTCCCTACTGGCGAACAAGCTCTCCGAGGGGCACGCTCGCGCCCTGTTGATGCTCGATGAGAAGAAAGAGTGTCTTCAAGCGCTGCAGCAGGTATTGGATAAGGATCTCTCCGTGCGGCAGACGGAGGAGTTGGCCCGCCGCATGCATTCTCCCAAGGAGAGCCGGTCAAAAGAGCGCATGCGTTCACCGGAAACGGAAGCTTTGGAGGGCGAATTCCGCGATGCGCTGGGAACCAAAGTGACGCTCTATCGCTCCAGCAAAGGGGGTAGGCTGGTGATCCACTTTTACTCTGAAGAGGAATTACAGGCCCTCTATGAGCGCATCGTGGAGGGAGAGGCATAGCCTTTGGTACGATGAGAGCCGCTCCAGTTCCTTTCCCCGCCTCCTATCCTCAGTACCCGAGAACGGCGGATTGTCCCCCCGTGTCGCGGAGAAAAAGGGCGTAGAGACAGCTATGAAAGCTCGCAAGCTCTCCCCAACGCGGCAGCGAACCAGCGATAAGGCATTGAGACCGTCAGGGCATGCGAATCGCTGGGTGATTCTGGGACTGGGCATCGTGGCCATCTCCACGGGTTCTATTCTCATTCGTCTGGCGCAGGCACCGTCCCTGGTTGTGGGCACATGGCGCCTGCTCCTGGCCGCGTTGCTCCTGACTCCCTGGGCCCTGCCCGCCGGCCGGCGTGAATGGCGTCGTCTGGATCGTAATGATGTGGGGCGGCTGGTGCTGGCGGGAGTGGCGCTGGCCTTGCATTTCGTCGCCTGGATTTCCTCTCTCTCCTATACAACAGTGGCCAGTTCGGTCGTCCTCGTCTCCACGAATCCCATATTCGTGGGCCTGGTCGGTCATTTCCTGTTGGGAGAGCGCCTCAGCCGGCGCAGCGTTCTGGCGGTCGCCATTGCCATGGTGGGAACTGTGATCGTCAGCTATGGGGACTGGGCATTCGCGGGCCAGGCGTTATGGGGGGATTTTTTGGCTTTGATGGGGGCCGTGGCGGCTTCGGCGTATATCCTTTTGGGGCGGGCTGTGCGCCGCAAACTTTCCACCCTGGCCTATATCTGGCCCTGCTATGCCCTCGCCGGCGCCATTCTTTTGCTTCTCTGTTTACTCTATGGTCAGCCTCTCCTGGCTTATGACCTGCGTACCCTCTCATGCTTTCTGCTGCTGGCTGTGGTGCCGCAGATAATGGGGCATTCGTCCTTTAACTGGGCGCTGGCGCATTTCTCGCCCCTTTTTATCACCCTGGCCCTTTTGGGAGAACCCGTGGGAGCCACGATTCTGGCCTTTCTCATCCTGGGGGAGAGTCCCCCCCTGAGCACGTTGGGAGGCGGGACGCTTGTTCTTTTAGGCATCTATTTGGCATCCCGGGAGGAAAGGCATCCTTGAATCGTCTCATGCGTTTGTATAAGGAGTGTGTGCCATGACCGTCGATTGGCAGAAACTGAACGCCCGCCGTCTGGAGTGGATGACGACCTCCGTCATCCGTGACATTTTCAAGACCATTCAATCCACGGATCTCATCTCCATGGCCGGGGGATGGCCGGAGGCCGATCTCTTTCCCGTGGAGCAGTTCCGGGAGATCTGTGAATATGTTCTAGAGGAGATGCCTCGCGAGTCCCTGCAGTACGGTGTGACCGATGGGTTCGATCCCCTGCGTCGGATCCTTGCCGAGTCCATGATTAAGGAGGATATCCCCTGCAAGATGGAGAGCGTGGTCATCACCAGCGGCGCCCAGCAGGGGCTTGATCTGGTGGGGCGCATCCTGTTGGACGAGGGGGACACCATCATCGTGGGGGAGCCGACTTTTCTTGGCGCTCTGCAATCCTTCAAGGCATATGGCGTCGAGTTTGCCACCGTGCCAGTGGACGAGGCGGGAGCACGGGTGGATCAGCTTCCGGCGATCATCGAGGAGAAGCATCCCAAGTTCATGTACCTGCTGCCCACCTTTCAGAACCCTACGGGGGTCAGCATGTCCATGGCCCGCCGTGAAAAGGTGGTAGAGATCGCCAGTTCCATGGGCGTGCCCATCGTGGAGGACGATCCCTACGGCCAGCTGCGCTTTGCGGGCGAGCCGTTACCTCCCCTGGTGGCCATCGATGCCACCCGCTATCCGGAGAACGGCGACGGGCAGGGGTATGCCAAGGGGGACGTCATCTATCTGAGAACCTTTTCCAAGACCCTGGCGCCGGGACTGCGATTGGCCTGGGCGGTGTGTCCGTCAGGGATCGCCGAGCAGTTTGTGATGGCCAAGCAGGGTGCCGATCTACATACCAACGCCCTGGCGCAGACCATGGCCTACGAGTTTTTGCGGCGGGGGTGGCTCCCGGCGCAGGTGCAGCGCATTCGCGATACCTATCTGGCGCGTCGAAACGCCATGTGCGAGGCCATCGAGGAACACTTTTCCGAGGAGATACATTATACGCGTCCAGAGGGGGGGCTGTTCCTCTGGGTGACCCTGCCCGAGGGCGTGGATGCGGTGGAGCTCCTGCGGGAGGCCACGGAGCAGAAGGTGGCCTTTGTCCCCGGGGGACCCTTCTATGCCAACGGGGGCGGGGAGAATACCCTGCGGCTCTCTTTTGCCAGCGTCCCGTGTGATACGATTCGGGAGGGGGTCGAGCGCCTGGGCACGGTGCTACAGGCCCGACTTGACGCATAGGGCGATGGAGGCCGCTTTTTCCGACGTCGCGCTTTTGGTATCTTTTGTAAAATGATCTAGAATGTGCCTGGTAATGGAATACTGTTGATCGTGTGAACGATGATCAGGATGCATTTAGAGTTCCGATTACCTTTTTGGAGACGTCACGTTTGGATATCTGCCAGGATGGAGTGGACGGATGCCCATCTACGAATATCGCTGTAAACAGTGTGAGGAGACGTTCGAAAAACTTTGTTCATTCTCCAATGCCGATGCTCCCGTCCGATGTCCTCATTGTCAGCAGGAGGGGGCAGATAGGCTGATCTCCACGGTTGCCTCTTTTAGCGGGACGCGTGATAGTTCTTCCGCATCCCTGGGGGGCAACGCGGGTTGCGCGAGTTGCCAGGGTGGGTCGTGTGCGACCTGTCGGGGATGACGCCTTTGTTTTCTAACACATGCGAGACCTCCCAGAAAGGGATTACTGGGAGGTTCTCTTACGTATAGCTATGGTAAGTTCTGATATGACGGAATCACAATCCACACGGACGACGCCGCAAGGGCCCGTAACCTACGATCTTTTGTTGGAGGATGAGGAGTCCAAAGCTCGTTTGGGCACACTGTGCACCCGCCACGGGGAGATATCTACCCCCGTCTTTTGCCCTGTGGGCACTCAGGCGGCGGTGAAGGCCGTCTCACCTCGCACCCTCCACGAATTGGGGGTGCAGATGATCCTTGCCAACACTTATCACCTCTATCTGAGACCGGGTACGGATCTGATAGAGGAGTTGGGGGGGCTGCACGAGTTTATGGGTTGGGACGGGCCGATACTCACGGACAGCGGAGGATTTCAGGTTTTCAGTTTGCAGGATCTGCGCGATCTGGATGATGACGGCGTCACCTTTCGTTCCCATCTGGACGGCTCCGAGCATCGCTTCACGCCCGAACTGGTGGTGGAGTTGCAGGAACAACTCGGATCCGATATCGCCATGGTTCTCGACGAGTGTGCGGAGCCCCACGATTACGGATACAATGTGGAAGCCCTGCGGCGCACGCATCTGTGGGCTGAACGTTGCCTGGAGGCCCATTCCCGTCGGGATCAGGCGCTGTTTGGCATTGTGCAGGGGGGGATTTTCGAGGATCTGCGTGCCGAGAGCGCGCGGGTGCTGACGGACTTGGATTTCCCGGGGTATGCCATCGGCGGTCTCAGTGTCGGTGAATCGAAAGAGGACATGTTCCGCATTCTGGAACACGTGACGCCCCTCTTGCCCAGGGGAAAACCTCGCTATCTCATGGGCGTTGGTTCCCCCGAAGACCTTGTGGAATGTGTGGCGCGGGGCATCGACATTTTTGATTGCGTGCTGCCCACGCGATTGGCCCGCAACGGGGCCGTCTTCAGTCCCCATGGGCGGTTGAATCTGCGTAACGCCTGTTACAAAGATGACGCCCGACCCATCCAGGAGGACTGTTCGTGTTATGCGTGCACCCACTTTTCGAGGGCCTATATACGGCATCTGGTCACGCGCAACGAGATTCTGGGACTGTGTTTGACATCCACACATAATCTACATTTTCTCGGCAGTCTGATGCGCAGGATACGCCAGTCCCTCCGCGATGGCACGTTCCGTGCTTTCGGTAAGGCCTTTTTGCGGCGTTATCGGAGCGATGACGTGGACGCGAAAACCTCCTCGGCGCAAGGGTAGTTGCGCCGTGCCTCTCCCGCGAGCTGCGCTCTTGGGTTTGTTACAGGGGCTTACCGAGTTTTTGCCCGTGAGCAGTTCCGGGCATCTCGTTCTGGTGCCCTGGTTGTTGGGCTGGCAGGACCCCGGTTTGACCTACAATGCCGTCGTGCATCTGGGTACCTTGATGGCCGTCGTCATCCACTTTTGGGAGGACATCTGCGAACTCTTGGTGGGAGGCTGGCAGATGGTGCGTTTTTCCCGTACAGAGAGCGCATCGTCCCGTCTGACGCTCCTGATCCTGGTCAGTGCGCTTCCAGGGGCGATCTTGGGCTATGCGCTGGAGGATATTTTTGAGAGCATTTTCGGATCGGCCCCCGCAGTGGCGGGCTTTTTGCTGCTTACGGGTTGTATCCTGGTCTTGGGCGAACGATTGGGCCAGGGCACAAGGACGATGGAGCGGATGGGAATGGGCGACGCGCTGCTGATGGGCTTGGCGCAGGCCTGTGCCATCGTGCCGGGGATATCGCGCTCTGGGGCCACCATCTCTATGGGGCTTTTACGCGACTTTGATCGCCAGGACGCTACCCGTTTCGCCTTTCTCATGAGCATTCCCATCATCTTGGGGGCGACGGCCTACAAGTTGTGCTCCCTGTTCACCGGGGGCACAACTTCTTTTAGTCTTTTATCCCTGGGCGTTGGATTTGGCACCGCGTTTCTGGGCGGATACGTGGCCATCGGTGTGCTTTTGCGTCACGTGCGCTCGCACAGCCTGCGTCTTTTCGCCTACTATTGCTGGGTAGTAGGTATACTCGGTATATTCCTAGTTCTGGTGCGTTAGAATAAGGGGGCATGGGGATGAAAAGGGTTGGGCGCCTCCTCTTGATCGGCCTCCTGCTTGTGCTCTTGGGATGCGAGCGGGTGCTGGTGCCCCTGGATGAACAAGAGACCGCCGTGGGACAGGGAGATATGGATGCGCCCCCCATCCTTTTGCGCATGGCTGTATGTTGGGCCGGTTTGCCTTTAGCTGGGGAGTTCAAGGCGGCCTATACAGTCGAAAATCCCCGCGTGTCGGTGGATATCGTCGCCTGCGATACGGCGGTGGCTCATGATCTGCTCGCTAGCGAGCAGGTGGATCTGGCCCTTGTGAGCGCGGTGAAGGGGTGTGACACAGAGGGGGACCCCTCGTCTGCGGTTTTGGCATTGGATGCGTTGGTAGTGGTGGTATCGCGACAGTCGCCACTGAAAGGCATCACACGGGATGAGCTGTCAGCCCTCTTTGGGGGATACTACCTGGATTGGCAGGAGCTGTCTGCGGGCCGTGGTAAGCCAGAGTTGGTGGTTCAAAAGGCTGGTTCCGTGGCCAGGGAGTTGTTTCAGACCTCCATTATGGAAGAGCAGACCCTCTCGTCGGCGGCGATGGTCATGCCCCATGATCGTGCCGTGTTGGAGTATGTGGCGCAACATCCCAATGCCATCGGCTATATCTCGAGGGCTTGTGCGGACGAGCGGGTAAAGATCCTTTCCGTCAATGGTATGGCCCCGACGCAGGAAGCCGTGCGAGGGGGAGAATATCCCCTTGTCTATTGCCTGCAGGTCAGAGTCTCCGACGCTGCCTCCCGCGAGGCCACAGACTTGCTCTCTTTTATGCGTGGTCGCAGGGGTCAGCGTCTGGTCGCCGAGCGGTACGTCATCCCCGACTAGCGAGCCAGGGATTGTGGCGCATTTCGTGGGCCACTGTGGTGGGTTCGCCGTGGCCGGGATATACTCGCGTCTCCTGGGGAAGGGTCAGGAGCTTGTGGCGGATGCTCTCTATCAGCGTCCGATGATCGCCCCCGGGCAGGTCAGAACGCCCCAGCCCCTCGCGAAAGAGCGTATCGCCACAGAAGACGACCTTCTCCTCTGGAAGCCACAGTGATACTCCACCCGGCGAGTGGCCCGGCGTGTGGAGCACCTGTATGCTCAACTCGCCGACGGATAAAG
>CAZMOW010000043.1:0-20180 GCA_964567975.1 uncultured Anaerolineales bacterium
ATCCTAGTCCGATGGCTGCGATTGGGCAAGCGCACGGCTCTTACGTCAATAGGCGAGCTAATTGTACCTTCCATATTTTCTAAAGGCCTGGAACATGGCCCGGGCGTTCTCCAGGGGCACGTCGGGGGCCAGCTCCCCTCGCCCGATATAGCCGCCGTCGTAGGCGCCCAGGGTTTTGACAACCTTTTTCACATAGTGATCGATCTCCTCCGGGGTGCCAAAGGGAAGGAGTTGCTGCCGGTCCACGTCGCCCAGGAAGCAGACCTCGCCGCCATAGTCCCGCCCCAACGTCTCCACTCCCACGAGGGGCACCTGGGGGTTGATCACGTCCACACCGATCTCTATCATGTCGGGGATAATGGAGGTGATGGCCCCATCGCTGTGGAACCAGAGGTGCCTGCCGGCGCCGTGGACCAGATCGCAGATCTCCCGATAGGCCGGTTTGACAAACCCTCGCCACAGTGCGGGGTTTATCATCAGCGTCTCCTGTGTTCCCCAGTCGTCGCGCACCTGAAAGGCGTCGATCTCCAGGTCGAGCCACACGCGCATGCGCTCCAACATGAACTCCAGGATCATGTCGCGCAGGACTGCAGCTTTTTCCCGGCGGGCCGCCAGATCCACCATGATATTCTCATAGCCCCGCAGGTAGAACATCCGCTGCCACAGGGTATCCCCATCCACCACCAGGTACTTTTTCTCGGCGTTTTCCCCCACGATGCGCCTGCCCCGCGCCAGGTCTTGGGGGGCGACGATGGGATCAGGAGGACGGAAATCCTCGAAATCGTCCCACGTTTTCAGCAGGGGTTCCACGATGCTTCCCTTATAGTCGTCCGTCGTGGAGACCCAGACGGATCCCCAGGCGTCCACGCTTTTCACGCCGGCCCGGCCGCTGAACTCTCCCTCTCCCGTGGCGCCGAGGTTGATACAGTCGCTGGGATATTCCTCGTACAGGCGGCGGAGCGCCTTGCCATGGCGACGAAAGGCGCCGGCCAGCGTGGTGTGTGAGATGGGCACCCTGTCCGGTCCCGTCATCTCGATGGCCCGTATCACGCGCTCGCGGCTCTTCATCTTTGTAATCCTCCTGGCTAGGATCGCGTTTTGCTTTTGAATGTACGTAGGGCGAAAAGCCGCTCCGGTCAGGGGCGAGGCAAACGCTTCGCCCCTACGCAAGACCCTTGTAGCGACGGAGCGTTTGCTCCATCATGGTTCCCTGTTGGTGTGGATTGGCAAAGTGCTACTTCGCCCTACGGTCACGTCAGTACCTCCACGCCGTCCTCTGTGACGCGCATGGTGTGTTCCCACTGGGCCGAGAGGGAGCCGTCGATGGTCACTGCCGTCCAGTCATCATCCAGCACCTTGATCTCGTGACCTCCCGCATTGATCATGGGCTCGATGGTAAAGACCATGTTTGGTTCCAGCACGTCGCCGGTGTGGGGATCTCCGTAGTGATAGATATTGGGTGGCTCGTGAAAGTCGATACCCGTGCCGTGGCCCACGAATTCTCGCACCACGGCATAGCCGTGGGCCTCGGCGTGCTGCTGGATGGCGTGGCCAATGTCCCCCAACCTGTTTCCCGGCCTGACCTGCTCGATGCCGCGATGGAGGCATTCTCGCGTTACCTCCACCAGCCTGCGTGTCTCGGGGGAGACGTCGCCGATGAGGAACATGCGGCTGGCGTCGCCATAATATCCCTCCAGTATGCAGGTGACATCCACATTGAGGATGTCGCCGTCGCGCAGCACCCTCTGGTCGCTGGGAATGCCGTGACAGACCACCTCGTTGAGGCTGGTACAGACGCTCTTGGGAAAACCGTGATAGTTCAGGGGAGCGGGCGTGGCCCCGTGTTCCACCGTATATGTGTGCACCCAGCGGTCGATCTGGCCCGTGGTGATGCCCGCCTCTGTCCGCTCTTCCAGCATATCCAGGATGTCGTGGGTCAGCCGGCTGCTACGGCGGATGCCCTCGATCTCCTCCTCCGTCTTGATGATGATCCCGTTCCTGGTGCTGCGTTTCCTGTCTCGTTTTCCGAACAGCTTTAGCATGGTTTATAAATCCTTATCTTTATAGCAGTATCGACGTATCATTCTTGCACCTCGATCACCTGCTCCAACAGGATGCGTCCCTCGTGGAGGGGCGTGTCTTTTGCCCCCGTGATGGGCAAGCGTTCGCCGCTGGCGCCATCGTACATGCCCATCGCGATGCGATGGGGTCCTGGGGCGGCGTTATCGTCCACGGGCAGCGCGTAGGGATCGACGATCACCTCCCTGGCGACCCATCCTGTCGTGGGGCGCTGCCCCTCCACGGGAATGCTATCCCGCTGGCCACGGATATTCCCCTCCGCATCGAGGAGATGGGTGAAGACGGTGTAGGCAGTGTCCATGGGCTGCAGCGCACGCCAGTAGAGGGTCATGCTCACGGTCTGCCCCGGTCTGACGGTGGTCTCTTCCAGGGTATAGCCCAGGAACTCGATCTCCTCGCCCAGGGTGACGTGCAGGGGATGGTCGATCTGGGGTACCTCAAAGAGGCGTTCCTGATGCTCCACGTCGAGCGCTGTGAGCAGCAGCCCCTGGGGCAGGAGGGATTTGTCGCTGCCGGCCTCGATCAGGTTCATATAGATCTGATACGTGCCGCTGGCGGCGTCGGCGTCGATGGGCATTGACTGGGGATAGCCCAAAATCTCCCCGGGAACCCACCGATCCGTGGGGTGATGGTTTCCCACCGGCTGCGCCCGCACTGAGCCCATGGTTCCCCCTTTTCCTTTCAGGTACAGGATCAGATCGTACCGCGTGTCCATCTCGGCCAGGCAGCGCCAAAAGAGGGTGATCTCGACCTCCTCTCCCGATCGGGGGGTCTGGTTGGGCAGGGTATAACCCAGAATCTGCGCGCCCTCGCCGAGGTGCAGGTCTGTGCGCTGCTCTATGGACAGTTCCTCGACGTCGGGGGGCACTGTGGGGGTGACCACCTGCACGGGACCCAGTTCATAGGTGGTGCCTCGTCCCTGTCCCTGCCGATCGAGGACCTCCAGGCGGGAGAGATCGTCCAGGCGGTAGATGCCCAGGGCCACCCAGTACGGCCCAGGCGGGATGCCCGCCTCCAGGGGGACGGAATAGTTGCTCAGGTGTTCGCCGTCCTCCCGCCAGGCGCTGGTGGGCAATCCCTGGGTGTCCTGTAACCTTTCGTCCCGCTGTCCCCACCTGCGTCCCTCCTCGTCCACCAGATGTATAAAGAGGTGGTAATCTTTTTCCAGGGGGCGCACGGCGCGCCAGAGGAGCCCCAGCCCCAGTTCCTGACGATATTGTACGTTGCTGGCCGAGA
Source organism: uncultured Anaerolineales bacterium (assembly GCA_964567975.1). Lineage (GTDB taxonomy): Bacteria > Chloroflexota > Anaerolineae > UBA1429 > UBA1429 > JAWLEV01. The sequence goes on from CAZMOW010000043.1 coordinate 3,316, forward strand.
GCCCGTACTTTTCCAGGCGCAGGCGGTGACCATAATCGACGTTGAGCGCCAGCGACGCGGGCACCTGACGAAAGTGGGCCTCCTCGGTCAGCTGATGGCAGGAGATGGTGCCGTAGGCAAAGGGTTCCTGCCAGAGAAAGAGGGTGTTCTGTGCCAGTTGTCTGCGAATATAGGTGTGGGGCTTCTTGCCATCGTCATAGTGTACGTAAAAGATCCTGCGCGTTTCCCCCCTATTGCTCTCCGTGGCTTGGCGCAGTTGTTCGGCCACCTCGGTCTCGTCGCCTTGCTCTATGACGTGGCAGGCCAGGTCGCCGCCATAGTGGCGCTCAAAGGCCGAGGGGGCATTGAGGACGATGAGATCGTCCGCCTCCCCAGCCTCTTGCAGGCGCTCCTCTAGTTGGACGTGATATCTGTTGGGGTAGAGCCAGGCATATTCCAGGCCGTTCACCTCCACCACGAACTCTGGTGCCTGCTGCTCATGGAATTGCTGTACCAGCGGGGTCGGGGTCTGAACGTCTCCCACGTAGAACAGCACGTAATCGGCTAGGGGGATGTTCTCCTGTGTGGGCTTGAAGAGGTGCCCGGGAAAGGCGGGCGCCACCCCGGCGATGGCCCAGGTGGCGACGGTGAGGTTCTCAGCGTCGGGCTTTTGCGCCAGATAATCGGCCGCCTGCTCGATCCCCTCGCCCCATCCCACGGGGATGGTCTCCAACGCCTCCTGCGGGCCGCCGGCCCAGGGGTTGTAATAGGCCAGATAATGGGCGGGATACAGAGGGGCCAGAAGCAGGTAGCCCTGGACTGTTACCAGCAGGAGGGCGGTGCCCGCAGCGATCCCCCGTCGGGGGAATGCGCGCCCCTCCCCTCGCAGCCCCACGAGGCGCAGCAGCGCCTCCAGGGCGCCGACCACGCCCAGGGCGGCCAAAAGATCGGTGGCCAGAAAGAGGGGCAGGGTATAACGGTCGAATTTCTTGCTGCTAAGGGTGATGAGGAAGAAATAGATCCCGACGTAGACCAGCAGACCCGCGATGATGTCTCGCCGGATCTCGCCTTCCTCGTCCCTGGTCCACAGGGACAGCAAGGCCAGGGCGGTACCCACGAGGACGAGGGGGGTGGTACGAAAGAAGATGTTGGTCAGGTAGAAGGAGGCTCCTAGATCGCTGACCACCTGGCCGCGGAAAAAGCTGGCCGTGGCGTCCCCCGGATCGGTGGCATATTCCAACGAGAACTCGGCCATGTGCTTCAGGGTTTCTATGGGGGAGGCCCACATGGCTGGCCACAGTAGGAAAAAGATCAGGACCGCCACGCCGCCCCACAGGGCGACATCGCAGAGGCAACGTCGTGTCCTACGGGTTGCATCGGTCTTGGGTCCCCCGTTTCCCTCATGTGGGAACGTGCCTCGCAGATGGGCGACGAGCAAGAGGACGAGCACACAGGGGGCGACGAACGCGCCGTAGGATTTGGTCAGGGCCGCCAGGCCGGTGGCCACTCCCGCATACACGAGATATCGCCTGGCGCGTCGGAAGACGTAGAGGAAGGCGCTGACCAGGGCCAGCAGCATAAAGCCCGATGTCAGGGCGTCGATGTGCAGTACCCGCGAGAGGGCCAGGTAATAGGGATCGAGAAGGAGAAAAGCGACCGACGCCAGGGCGTAGGGGCGACCCAAAAGTTGCTTGAGCAGCCAGTACAGGGCCAGGGCGATGAGGGTGTGGATCACCAGGATGCCCCCCTTGGCCAGAGGCAGGAGGGCCACCAGTTGGCGGATCGTCTCCGGATCGTGGACGTCAAGGGCGGGAAGGGCGTCGATGACCGCTACCTGGGACCAGCTCACGGCCCCGGTGATCAGGCGCTGCCACGTCAGGCTCAGGACGCCGCTCCACATGGTTACCACACCAGGATGCCCGGTCAAGAACGTATCGGCCCAGTCGCCCCGCGAGAGGGCCGACAAGAATTTAATCGAGCGGTAGACCCAGGCGGGTTCGTCCCACGTCACAAAGGCGTTGGACGCTGTGGCGCGGCTGGCCCACATCCCGGTGCAGATGACCAGCCCGATGAGGGTGTCAAGGATGACATCCGACCGCCGCCTCATCTGGGCATAACCTCATCCGTGGGTCGTGGAGAGAGGTGAGGCGTCCCGTGCCGTCGCGTGTCCATGAGTGAGATCACCTGTTCAGCATCACCTCGCGGAACCAGGCATCCTCCCGTCGTAACCCTTTTTCCAGGGAAACCCGTGGTTCAAAGCCCAGCACCTCCTGGGCGGCCGTGGTGTCAGCCCAGGTATGCCGTACGTCGCCGGGCTTGCTCTCCACGTGTACAGTATGCAGTTCGCGCGCTGTGACGCGCTGTAGCAGCTCCAGGCAGTGATTGAGGGTGACGCGCGATCCGCCACCGATGTTGAAATAACCCCCTGGCTGGCCGTGAGTCATGGACAGCACGTTGGCCTGCACGGCATCGGCGACAAAGGTGAAATCCCGCGTCTGTTCGCCATCTCCATAGATCTCGATGGTGTCCCCGGCATAGATGGCGCGCAGGAACTTGTGAAAGGCCATGTCGGGCCGCTGGCGGGGGCCATAGACGGTGAAATAGCGCAGGGAGATGGTGGGCACGCCGAAATTCTTGGCATAGAGGCGGGCCAGGTGCTCGCCCGCGAGTTTGGATACGCCATAGGGCGAGATCGGTTTCAGCAGGCTCTTTTCGCGCAGGGGGAGATCCTCACTGTTGCCATACACCGAGGAGGAGGAGGCATAGACGAACTTTTTTAATCCTTTGGCCTGGCGGGCGGCCTCCAGTAACTTTTGTGTGGTCAGGATATTGAGATCGGTGTAGATGGCAAAGCTCTCTCCCCAGCTCGCGCGTACCCCCGCCTGGGCGGCCTGGTGAAAGACGTAGGAGACGCCCCCCAGCAGGGTATCCAGATCCATCTCGCCAAGATGGGCCTCGACAAACTCGAAGGCGGGCGCGCGATGCAGGGAGGCCAGGTTGTGCTCCTTGATCTCCCGCGCATAGTAATCGGTGAAGCAGTCCACGCCGATGACGCGGTATCCCTCGTCGATGAGGCGCTCGGCCAGATGCGAGCCGATAAAGCCTGCCACGCCGGTGACCAGGCAGGTTTCTCCTTCTGTTATGTTCATCATCAACTCCTTCTATGGACCTCACTGCACATAATCCCGATCGGTCGTCGACACAGACCCTTTGAGCTCTTTATTCGCCTATCTCTATATGGGTGATAAAGGCCCGGGTACCCTTTAGCTTACCTTCAGAATCGCTGAGGGGCAAACGCTGCCCCGTCGCGGGATCGTAGAAGCCCACAAAGAGACGACAATCTCCTGGGGCAGCATCCTCTTTCACTTCTAGGCGGTGTTCATCCGCCAACGTCTCCCCCACACCCCAGAAAGAGGTTGGATAGTCATTATCCAGCGGTGGGGCATCTCCCTGCGCCACCATCGCTTCCTGCTCGTCCACCAGGTGCACAAAGACGGTATAGTCCCGCTCCAGCTTGCCGATGACGTGCCAATGGAGGGTGAGGGGCACAGAGTCGCCGGACCGAACGGAGGTGGCGTCCAGATCATAGCCCACCAGGCGCACACGATCTCCAAAGGTCACGTCCAGGGGATCTTGGGGATCCGTGGGTGGTGTGGGAACGTCCACCTTGATACGCCCGATGACGGGCTTGCCCACCCTGTTTCCCCCCGGATCAGAGGCAGGCAGGGATTCCATGGTGGTGAGACGGTAGAGCCCCACCTCGATCTCGGCGGCCACCGGCCCCACGGCGTCGGACTGTACGGGTACAAGGAATGTGTCCGGGACGATCTCCCCCGGTGACCACTGGCTGGAGGGATAGTTGCCCCCACCGTGGTAGCTGTCCCGTTGTCCCAGGAACTGTCCGTCGCGTCCGGAGAGGTGGATATAGATGGATAGGTTCTCCTCCATGGGGGCCAGCGCCTTCCAGTACAGGGTCACGGGGAACGGTTCCCCCGGACGCACCTCCTGCGCCTTCACTCTAAAGGCCACGAGTTCCATCGTGTCTCCATAGGTGACGTGGAACGGGGAGGCCGAGGCGGGGATCTCTCCCTCCGTTATCACCGGTGGGGGGGCATAGGCGGGACGGATGGCCGTAAAGGGGGCGCTGATGGTCAGGGCTCCCAGCAGCACGGCCAGACCTCCCAGGGCGATGTATCGGGAGCGCTTGCCAAACCAGGTGAGGAACCCCAGACTCAGAAAGAGGCAGATGGCAGAGATGGCCGGAAAGATCAGGCGGCCCTGTGAGGCCTTGGTCATCATGGTCCAGCGGAGCAGGGAAATGACGATCATGATAATCCAGGAGGCGAGGAGCAAGAGCTCTCGCCAGATGTGGGGCAGGCGGCGTTCCTGCCAGATACGTATCCCCCAACGCAGGATGCCCACCAGACACAGCAGGCCAAAGGCATCCAGCACCTTATAGATCCAGTGGGGGCGTAAAAGTACGTTGACCACGCCAAAGAGCCCCCAGAAGCTGATGCGAAACCCCTCGAATTCTCTCCAGGCCTCTTCCAGCGTGGGGGAATGGGAGCGGCGCCCAAAGATGGCCAGCATGCGCTCCAGGCCCAGGGGATCGCCATAGAGTCGCCAGTTCCGTAGGTACCACCAGCCGGCCACAAGGAGGACGGGGACACAGACGAGGATGCATTGCCACAGCCAGCGACCCGCCACCCGCCACCCCCCTCTTTTTTTCAGGGAGGCTATCCCCTCTGGTACCCGATGCAGCGCCAGGGCCAGCACGGCCAGGGGAATGAGGGCCATGCCACTGAGCTTGGAGAGGCAGGCCAGGCCGATGATGGCTCCCAGCGCCAGTAGCTGACGGTCGCTCGCGCCTCGTTGTACGATGTCTGTCAACGTCAGAAGCACAATGGAGGAGAGCAGGGTAACCAGATTGTCGTTGTTGATGGAACTGCTGATAAAAGCGAACATGGGGATCAGGGCGTTGAGGAGCATGGCTCCAGTTGCCACGGCGGGACGGCGGGGAAAGATGGCGCGCCCCAACCGATACGTACACCACAGGGTCCCTGCTGCCATCAAGATGGAAAAAAAGCGGATCAGATGCACGGCGAGGACCGTTCCCCGCCAGGGCATCCCCTCGCGGCGGGGATCGTGGATCACCATGTTCTTGTTGTCCTCGGCCAGGGGGATGCCGATGCGCGCGTGGGGGTTCAGTTGCCGTACCCGGGGTAGGTCGTCAGTATCGATCCAGAAGGTCAGGGCGGCACTCAGCGCATAATACAGGGGTGGCTGACTGCCCTCCTGTTTCCAGAGGGTCTCCTGTTCCAGATGTTGGACCGGCAGCCCCTTGCCGTCCGCGATGTGCTTTACATAGGGATAATGGCATACCTCATCCGTAGCTTCGAATACGGGATTCACCACGCCGTACACCAGGCTCAAAAGGACAAAGAATCCCAGGATCAGCACGGCGATCCGCCGTGGGGGATGTGAGATCACCATGGCTTCCTCATGGCGAGAAAGGGGTTTCTTCTGTGATATAAAAAAGTATGGGCAAAGGCCACTCGACTCTTCCTCAGCAACACTTTTTCGTTATTGGGGGCGTGACAGTTGTACACGGTATTCTCCATATATCTCACCCCTCTTGCAGACAGGATGCCACGCCCGGGATGCCGGGTCCAGTATGAGGGTCCCTGACGGGGGTGAATTCGACAGTATAGAGTTCCTCGCACCGGAACCGCTTCCACACTCGTTGGGTCATTTCCTGGGTCACCCGCTCGTACACGTTGGCAAAGCTCTGTGGCAAGGGTTGGGCGGTGGTGGGGTGTTTCCCGTCCTGGCCGAAACGTCGAGAAAATTCGGATGGCCCCATCTCCTCGCCGTCGAGATAGGCGTTACCATCCCATATGAGTTGAAAGGGGACGATGTGGATATCATACTCTTGGATAAGGCAGGAGGGCAGACAGACGGCGCTGTCGGTGACGATGGCGACCTTTTGTTTGTCATTTCGTGTTCGCATCGCTTTTCCTCTGCTGCGCTAATAGCAACCGTCTCCTAGAGCCCCCGTTCTCTTGTCATTATCCTTGTCGATGGAGATAGCGTCAAACGGGGGCGTAAGGACAGGGTGGTGTTTCTTTTGACATGCCCTTGCAAAGCTCGTATCATAATCGCTAACATACGTGAGAGAGGGAGAGGTTAATGAACAATAAGCTTCCACGCGGTCTCGTCCTGGTGGCCATATTCCAGTTCATCCCGCCTTTGATTCTTCCTCCCAGTACCTTTGCGAGCACCAGTTTTCTCGTCTGGCTGTTCGTCATCCCTCTCTTTATCCTGCTGGGCATCAATCTGGCGCGGGGCCGGGCCTGGAGCCGTCTGGCCACCATTTTCGTTCAGGGCTTTAACATGATCGTCCGCCTGTTGGTGCTGATCAGCCACGCTGTGATTATACAGGAAGGGCGTACCATTCTGAACGTCTGGATGGTGACCACCTCGCTGCTCTCCATCATCCTCTCGGCAATTGTATTGTATTACATCGATCGTCCAGAGGTACAGATCGTGATGCAGTAGGTGGCTGCTGCTTGAAGGCGGGGAAATGTATTGTGAAAAAGAAACCGACTCCTCTGAGGAGTCGGTTTCTTTGTACGTGATCCTTTTCTTATAGCGTATGTCCCTCTCCAAACCTCTAGCCTCGGCGGATTGGGCCATGCCCGCCGTGAGCAGGCGGAACTGGACGAGCGATTCTCCACCTTCCCTCTCCCACGTATGGGAGAGGAATTGGCGGCGGCGCTGGTATCGTTCAATCGTGAGAGCGGATCTTTGCGCGGCGCAGCAGGTTGGCGTTGGTGACCACGGTGATGGAGCTGAAGGCCATGGCGGCCTCGGCCAGGACGGGGTGCATCAGCCCCAATACGGCCAGGGGAATCATGATCAGGTTGTAGAAAAAGGCCCAGAACAGATTCTGCTTGATCTTGCGAAAGGTTGCCCTGGCCAGCCTGATGGCGCTTACCACACCCCACAGATCTCCGCGCACCAGGGTGATGTCCGCCGCCTCGATGGCGATATCGGTTCCTGTGCCAATGGCCAGGCCGATATCGGCCTGGGTTAGGGCGGGCGCATCGTTTATGCCGTCCCCCACCATGACCACCAGTCCGTGCACTTTCTGTAGATGGCGAATGGCGTTTACCTTGCCCTCGGGTAGCACATTGGCGACGACATCGTCGATGCCCGCCTTTTGCGCGATGGCTCGGGCCGTTTGCTCATTGTCTCCCGTCAGCATCATGGTTTTGATTCCCAGGGTATGCAGCGCCGCTATCACCTGCGGGGTTTCCTCTTTGAGGGGATCGGCCACGGCTAGCAGCCCGGCGAGATCGCCATCCACGGAGACCATCATGGTGGTCTTGGCCTCCGAACGCAGCCTCGTCAATTCCACCTGTCCCTTGCTCGTGTCGACGCCCGCATCCCCAAGCAGTGTGGGGGTGCCCACGAGGACGAGGTGACCGTCGATCCGCGACGAGATCCCTTTGCCCTGTACGGCCTCGAACTCTGTGGGCGTCTCCAGCGGGAGACCGCGAGATCTGGCGCTTTCCACGAGGGCCTCTCCGATGGGATGTTCGCTGCCTACCTCCGCCGAGGCCGCCATCTGCAACAACCGGGCTGCATCCCCATTTAGCGAGAGGATGTCGGTAACTTTTGGCTTTCCCCTGGTCAGGGTTCCCGTCTTGTCAAAGACGATCACCTTCGCATTGCGCAGGTTCTGTATGGCGCTTCCCTGGCGGATGAGGATGCCGTTCTGTGCGCCCATGCCGCTCCCCACCATGAGGGCCGTCGGTGTGGCCAGGCCCAGGGCGCAGGGACAGGCGATGACGAGGACGGAAATGGTGGCCGTCAGGGCCAGCGTGGCCGTGGAGCGGCTGGCATCGACCCAGGGCAGTACATCCTCTGCCTGCAGCAGCAGGTTGTCCAGCGAATGCCCAAAGAATATCCAGAGAACCAGGGTGAGGGCGGCGATGATGAGGATGGCCGGCACAAAGATGCTCGTAACCCGATCGGCGAATTCTTGGATGGGAACCTTGGTTCCCTGGGCCTCCTCCACCATGCGAATGACCTGGGCCAAAAAGGTGGCGGATCCCACGCGAGTGGCCCTCACATGTAATAGCCCCGTCTGGTTGATGGTGGCTCCGATCACCTCATCGCCCACGTCTTTGGAGACGGGCATCGACTCGCCGGTGGCGATGGATTCGTCCACCGCGCTTTGCCCTTTTACGACCACGCCATCGGTGGGAATCTTTTCCCCCGGTCGCACGACCATGACGTCATCGACGGCGATCTCCTCGACGGCCATCTCATATTCCTGACCATCGACCAGCACCCGCGCCGTCTTGGCTCCCAGGTGAAGGAGCTTGCGGATGGCCTGAGAGGCCCTACCCTTGGCTCGCGCCTCGATGTAACGCCCGGTCAGGTGAATGGCCATGATCATGGCCGCCACGCCGGCATAGCTGGAGAGGGGGGCGATAAAGGACACCGGGCCGCTTACCCATGAGGCCGTGGTGCCCATGACGATCAAGACATCCATATTGGCGCCGCCGTGGGTCACGGCCCGCCACGCTGAGCGAAAGGTCGCCCTGCCGGGTCCGACCAACACCGGGAGAGCCAGGAGGATGAGGAGGGTTTCTAGGGCTAGGGGGCCCGGCCACGTTACGCCCGCCACCATGTGCAATAGCATAAGTCCCATGGCGGGGGCGGTAAAGGCCCACGCGAACCACATGCGCCGACGGGCGGTGCGCATCCTCTCTATCTCGGGATCGTCGTTCGCCTCTCTGGAGGGGGTCGTCATTTCCTCTCGGACACCATACCCCGCCTCGACGACGGCCCGTTTCAACGTTTCCAGGGTGTCCATATCGGGTACATACTCTACGGTAGCCCGCTCTGTGGCCAGGTTCACGTTCGCTGACAACACGCCGTCGGCGTTCTCGAGTGCCTTTTCCACGCGCTGGGCGCAGGCGGCGCAGTGCATGCCCTCGATGGGCAGCACCGTCCGTTCGACAGCGGCGTCGTAGCCACTTTCCCGTATCTTTTCGATCAACGCCCCGGTTTCGATTTCGGTGGGATCAAAGGTCACCGAGGCCCGTTCCGTGGCGATATTCACGCGGGCCTCTTCCACGCCCTCGGTATTCTGCAAGGCCCGCTCCACGGTGTTGGCGCATCCCGCGCAGGTCATATCCAAAACATCTATGTCTATCGTCTTTTTGGTCATACGGTTCTCCTTCTGCCTGCAACCTTTTTTGCTTTGTGTAGGGGCAAATCGATATATCCGTCCAGTTCATGGGCGGCGGGTGGAACCTGTGTTTTCGAAACCCGATTCGCCGTTGCAACAAGCAGATGTGACAATATACGGTCTTATACCTATAAAATATATAGAAGTAGTAGGAATAATTGTAAGACAAATGTCTCCTTTGTCAAATGGGAAAATCTGGTTGGGGAGCGTCGTGCGCTCAGACTTGCAGGCGCTCGCGGATGGCCTCGAACTCCTCTTCCGTGATCTCTCCCACGGCCAGCCGCAACCTCGCAAGCTTCAGGGGGTCGGTCTCGCCACTGATGTACGGAGACCGGCGTTGGCCTCTGCCGAGGCCCCGCAGCACCAAAAGCAAGGTCAGCCCTAGCACCGCCAGCAGGTTCAGGAAAAAGACCAGATCGAGAATCGCCTCGGCGATCCCTCCATCACTTTTGTACAGATCATCGATATGCCATCTCATATTTCGGCCTCCTCTTGCGCATTTCGCATGTGCGGGTACACGCATCACATAAACGTGGGATATTCTATGCAACAAATCTTTCCGGGATTGGCACCATGATTTCCTCTCACTATAATAATATGCTCAATTATTTAATAAGTCAAGAATGGTACGCCGTCTTTGGCGCCGCGTTCTTGAATGTCGGGCGTTGGGGATTGTGAGGGACTGAGTGCGCGTGGTGGGGGGATTCTCCTGGGGAGTTGGGGGAATGGCCCGCCACCGGATAGGGTGTCCACAGGCGCGCAGGATACGGCCAAGAGCTACATCCACTTATCTGGACGTAGCTCTTGGGTTACTTGCGAATTGTACTATCTGTGCGCGATCACAGAAGGCTCTTGATCAGGCCCCCATCCGCCTGGATCGTCGTCCCGGTGATGTAGGCGGCCCTCTCGGAGGCCAGGAAGGTGATCAGGGCGGCCAGTTCCTCGGGCTTGCCCAGGCGACCGGCCGGAATCCGCGATTCCCAGTCGGCCAGGATCTCTTTCGCTTCCGTTCCCTCTTCCTCGGCTGTGGAGGCTGCCAGGTTGCGTACCCGATCCGTCAGGATATAGCCCGGACATACATTGTTCACCGTGATCCCCTCGTCGGCCACCTGGCCGGCCAGGGTCTTGGCCATGGCCGCGACGCCAGCGCGGGCTGTATTGGAGAGGATGATATCGGGGATGGGTTGCTTGACGGAAAAGGATGTTATATTGACGATGCGGCCCCACCGGCGTGCACGCATGCCCGGCAGCACGAGGCGCGTCAGGCGGATGGTGCTCATGAGGTTGAGATTGATGGCCCCCAGCCAGTCCTCGTCGGACATGTCGGTGAAGGTGCCGGGCTTTGGCCCGCCAGCGTTGTTCACCAGGACGTCAATCTGTCCAAATTCGTCTTCGGCTGCCTGAACCAGCGCTTCGATGTCCCCCTTGACGGTGACGTCTGCCTGTACGGGAAGCACGCGCCGCCCCGTTTCCTGATGAATCTCCTGGGCCGCGGCCTCCAGGGTCGATTTGCCGCGCGCTGCGATGATCACATCGGCTCCCTCCCGCGAGAGCTCGCGTGCGGCCGCCTTGCCCAAACCCCGGCTTGCCGCCGCTACGAGAGCCACTTTTCCTTCGAGTCTGAAATCCATATCATTCCTCCAACTAGTTCGTATTCCCATAACCAAGTAACGGATTCCTATCAGTTTAGCATGCAAGGGGTCTCTTGTCACATGGGCGCAGGGTGGGTAAGCGGCGCCCAGGAATCGGTCACGCCGATTCCATTCCTTCGTACATCGATGCGGAGAGGATGAGTATTGGCGTTTAGGCGCGCTCCAATTCCTTTTGAGTATGCAGTGTTTGTGGGTATAATAATAAAGCCAACATTACATATAGAAACGGAGAAAGATGCCCCGTACGTACGTGGCCCTTGATTTGGAGCTCACCGGTCTCGATTCCCAACACGATGCCATCACAGAGATAGGAATGGTCAAATTCAAGGGGGACGAGGTTCTGGATACCTTTTCCACCTTGGTCAATCCCCATCGCTCTATTCCCTTCAAGATCGAGCAGCTCGTCGGCATTTCCGAGTCCGACGTGGCCGATGCCCCTTCCATTGGATCCCTCAAAGGGGAGATACTCTCCTTTGCCAGGAACTATCCCCTCATCGGCCACAGTGTGGAGACGGATCTGGAATTTATCAATCGTCACGGGCTTTTTCTGGACAACCTGGCCATCGATACCTTTGAGTTAGCCACGATTCTGCTTCCAGAGGTCAATCGTTACAGTCTGGGAAACCTGTCGGACTTTTTGGATATCGAGCTTTCCAGGCAGCATCGCGCCCTGGCCGATGCCATGGCCACTAAGGACCTTTTTTTAGCCCTCATGGAGGAGATGTCCCAATGGGATACGGCCACCCTGCGAGAGATCACCCGCCTTTCGCGGAACAGCGACTGGCCCCTGCTGCGGGTTTTCAACGACGTTCTGGCTGAACATCGTGAACGAGGGCGGGGACGCACTTCTGTGAAAGGCCATCCGGCGGCCCCGGCCAATCTTTCCCTGCAACCCTCCGAGGCGCAGGAGATGCCTCCCCTGGAGCCCACCTCTACCATCACGCCCATAGATGAGGAGTCCCTTGTGGGATTCATGTCTCCTGAGGGCGGCTTTGCCCGGGCGTTTCCCGACTATGAACATCGGACCGAGCAGATCGAGATGCTAAGGGGCGTGACCCAGGCATTCAATACCCCCAATCATTTGCTGGTGGAGGCGGGAGCGGGGACGGGCAAGTCCATAGCCTATCTCCTGCCCGCCATCCATTTCGCCGTCCAGAACGGCCGGCGTGTGGTCATCTCGTCCAACACCATCAATCTGCAGGATCAGTTGTTCAACAAGGATATACCCGCTCTGCAGCGCATCCTGTCTACACCCTTTCGGGCGGCCATCCTCAAGGGGCGGGGGAACTATATCTGTCTGCGGCGCCTGAACAGCTTTCGCCGTTCGCGGCAGCTTTCCGTGGATGAGACGCGCGTCCTGGCCAAGGTGCTGGCCTGGTTGCCCAAGACGCAGACGGGGGACCGCGTCGAACTGCTGTTGATCAACGAGGAGTGGAAGGTCTGGCAGGATATGCAGGCCTCGTCGGAGACATGCCTGCGCGATCGCTGTCCCTTTCGGCATTCTGGGCAGTGCTTTTTCTATCGTGCCCACCACAAGGCCGAGCGCGCCCACCTCGTTATCGTCAATCACGCCCTGCTGCTGACGGATCTAGCCCTGGAGAGCCGTATACTGCCCGAGTATGAGCATGTCATCGTCGACGAGGCCCATCATCTCGAGGAACGGGCCACCTCGCAGTTCAGTTTTCATGCCGGCCATCGCGATGTGCGTAATTTCCTCTCCGGCATCTCTTATGAGACGAACCAAGCACCCGGCGGCGTGCTGGCCGATGTGCCCGTGCTGTTTGGCGACAGCAGTGTCGAGGATCCCAAACGAGAGGCCATCACTTCGCTTATCGAGACCTTGCGTTCTCGGGTGCGGGAGGCCCAGAGGGCCCTGCACGCCCTGTTCGATACCGTCGCCGAGTTTCTGGAGAATCATACCGACGACTCTGGTTCTGGCCGCTACGATCAGCGGGAACGCATCACCTCGGGCTTCCGGTTTCAACCTGGCTGGACCAAGATAGAGATCGCCTGGGAGAGCTTTTCCTCGCCCGCCATGGAGATTCTGAATGGTCTGGAGCAACTCCTCGAGCGCATCGAGAGCGGAGGGATTGGCGAGGAGGAGGAGCGAGACGAGGTGCTGCAATCGCTCAGGGCCCGCCTACGGCGCGGCACAGAGATTTGGGAGGGACTGTATCAGATATTGCTGGAGCCGGAAGACAATGGTATCTATTGGTTCTCCCGCTCCAGGTATGACGACGAGATCGTGCTTCACAGCGCCCCCCTTCACGTGGGCCTGTTGTTGAGGGAAAAACTGTTCACCGAAAAGGACTGTGTGATCCTCACGTCGGCCACCCTGCGCACGGCACGAAGATTTGACTTTATTGAGGATCGGTTGGGCCTGGAGGATCCCGTCAAGATGGCTTTGGAATCCCCCTTTGATTTCGAAAAGTCCCTCCTCCTTTACGTGCCCAAGGATATCCCCGAACCCAATCAGCCCTACTATCAAAAGCATGTGGAAAAGGCGCTGATCAACCTCTGCCGGGCCACGGAGGGAAGGACGTTGGTACTGTTTACGTCCAGCAGTCATCTGCGCAGGACCTATCGCGGCATTCGCGGGCCACTGGAGGAGGACGAGATCGTCCTTTTTGGGCAGTACATTGACGGCTCGCGCCGCCAGCTCCTGTCCCGCTTTCGCAACACGCCCAAGTCGGTGCTCATGGGCACGAGGAGCTTTTGGGAGGGTATCGATGTGGTGGGACAGGCGTTGAGTTGTCTGGTCATCGCCCGTTTGCCCTTTTCGGTACCCACGGACCCGATCCTGGGGGCCCGTGCAGAGACGTTCGACAATCCCTTTAACGAGTATTATTTGCCCGAGGCCATCCTCAGCTTTCGGCAGGGTTTTGGACGCTTGATTCGCAGTCGGGAGGACTATGGCATCGTGGTGGTACTGGACAAGCGCATCCTGACTAAATCTTACAGTTCCATGTTCCTGAGTTCCCTTCCCAACTGCACGGCCCGGCAAGGACCCCTCTCCTCTCTGCCCAAGCTGGCGCGGCGCTGGCTTGAACCTCGTCTCCGAGAGTAGATCGCGTAGATAGTCCCTGGCCCGTGATCGATTTGATCATCGGCGACAAGGCCGTTATTATAGCCTCAGGAACGATGTATGGGAGGTGATATATGTCTAGATCGCTGCGGTTTCTGTTCGGTTTGTGGGTGGGGGCAATCGTACTGGCCTCTCTCGCTGCCTTTGATGTCCTCTATCTGATGACGGGCAAGCTGCTGGTGCCCGGAGAGGGCGGCGTGCGGCTCATCACGAGGGAAAAGGCCATTGACGGATTGGATACTCTGATCGAGGAGATAGGGGAGGGTGAAGATGAATAGGCCTTTCAGGCGTGGCATGTTGGCCGGTATCCTGGCTCCTTTGTTCTTCCTGGCGGGTATCGCCTTTTGGGTCTATCAGGCGACGGGCAAGATCCCATGTCCCGCTCAACGTTTGGAGGAGGAGGGGGTGGCCGTTCGCTTGGTGAAGCCCGACCGCGCCCTCGGATACTGGGAAAAATGGCAGGAGGAACTGTTACCCGTCCTGGATAGACTCTGCATCCTTATCGAGGCGGTCAGGGGCGGATATCTGCTGGGCTAGGATGGGGGCCGTGCTTGGGGGCAAAGCCCCCAAGCACGGAACGGATGTCTAGGCGCGTCCCCACTTTTCGTAGGCATCCTCAAAGGACATACCCGCGGCCAGGTCGTCGCGCATCCCCTGTTCCTTCTCTTCCATCTCTTCGGCCTTGACCAGGGCCTCCATGGAGATCTCCTCGGGGACGACGATGACGCCATCGGGACCACCCACGATCCAGTCGCCTGGATTGACCGTCACTTGGCTTGTGAGAGTGCCTGGCAGAGCGATAGAGACATTCATTTCGTGGATACGCCATCGCTTGTAGGACTCTACAGGGGAGGTACCACGGGCGCACACGGTATAATCGGGGATCGCTTCCAGACCCAATCGGTCGCGGATACAGCTGTCGATGACTAGTCCCTTTGCTCCAGCTTGCTGGATGTTCCAGCTTGTCATCTCGCCGAACTTGCCCGTCCAGGGCTCGCCGCCACTATCGATGACGACGACGCAACCGGGGAACACCAGTTCCTTGACAGATGTAAGGCTTGCTGTCCCCTTTTCGCCGGCAACCTCTTTCATCTGTTCGCGCGTACGAGAGTCACGCGCGCCGCGAAGGGGTATCGCTTTACCGGCGAGATGCTGATGGGGGAACAGGGGGCGGATGCCTAGATCCAGGCACTGGTTGCCGTAGCCCATCTTGTCCAGCGTGTCGTATAGATTGGCGATGCGGATCCTGTCCCAGCGAGCCTGTAGTTCGAGAACCGAGAATTCCTCTTCTTTCTTTTCCATCTTTCCTCCTGATGCAATTCTACCGACGTATACTTTTCGTCACCGATCTTGCGACGAAAGAATAAGATATGGCTTCCTATTCTACCGGAGTGCCCTCATCTCCGCAAGTGCTGGGACATCGATTGCTCTGCCTTCCCTTTTCAACTACAATGGGGTTGTTGGCTACTCGTAGACTTCATACTATGGATAGAGGATGGTAGAGATGATGCGCGAGACACTGGAGAAACTGCGAGATGCGAATCCCGCACTGGATGTACATGCGGTAAGCGATCCCCTCTTTGCCCGCTATGGATGCCTGCTCGAAGGATTCGAACCCGACGGCGTCATCTCGCGGGCCAGCGGCGTTCTCCCTCAATCGCAGGATGTGGTGTATGAGCCCTCTGTCCCCACGCTGGAAGAACCGGCGGATTTCAATGCCGTCGTCGAACAGAGGGTCTTTGGCGGCATGGCCGTGCAGGTGGGATGGTGTTATGGGCAGAATCTGCGTATGGGGGCGCTGGAGTATCACAAAGGGAGCGAGGTGAACGTATGTCTCACCGATGTTCTGCTTCTCGTGGGGCATGTGCAGGATATCGTTTTTGATCAGGAGATAACCTATGACGCGGACAAGGTGGAAGCCTTTTACGCGCCCCAGGGGAGCGTGGTCGAACTCTCGCCGTGGAATCTGCACTTTGCCCCCATCCATGTGCGGGAGGGAGAGCAGTTCGCTACTTTGGTCTATCTTCCCCTGCGCACGAACGAGCCCTTGCCCTTCGAGGTGGAAAAAGTTGGCGAGAGCCGGTTGCTCTTTGCTATCAACAAGTGGCTGATCGCCCATCCCGATGCGGAAGCGCTGGTTGAACAGGGAGTATATGCTGGCATCACCGGCGAGGATATCGAGGTGACCCCCTTATCGATATAGCGCGTTGCCGGCAGGGATCATGTCGGGTTGTCAGTGACGGAGGGTGGCGAGGAGTCGCTTCGGCTCCAGCAGCAGGTCCAGCGCCTCGTCGATGGACGTGGTCACCACGTCGGCGTGGGCGAGGGCTCTGGTGGAGGCACCCTCCGGTCCCATGACTACGATGCCCACCCTGGCTGCGGCGAGCATGAGGGCGTCGTTGTGACCGTTGCCCACGGCCGCCACGTGTTGGGGGCTGTATGATTCGACATATGCTTTCTTCTGTTCTGCCTCCTGGCCGCGTTGTAGTCTGAGGCAATCCACGCCCAGTTCGTCGGCAATCTTTTGGGCCGTGCCCCTGGTGTCCGCCGTGACCAGATGTACGGAGAGCCGGTGGGAAAGTGCACTCACGCGTCCGGCTACCCCCTCCAACAGTGTGCCGTCGAGGGTCAAGGTGCCGTTGAGATCCAGTAGCAGATGCTTTAATTGCACCCTGCCCATGCCAGAAATTTGGACAGTGATCATATCATGTCCTCCGATATGTGACTATGGGGCGCTCCACGGTGGATTCTATGCGTTGCACGCCCTGTTGCAAGTCTGTTTCGGGTGTCCTTGCTCGCGCGGGCCTGGCGTTGGGATTTATATGCGTCGGGTGCACGCAAATGTTGTAGATCATTAGCCGTTGCTCGTCCGCGCAGGCAGTTC
>CAZMOW010000044.1:0-19767 GCA_964567975.1 uncultured Anaerolineales bacterium
GGATCCACCTGATCGGACATATCGGCGGCCCGGGTACCCTCTCGGGGCGAATAGCGAAAGACGTGGAGTCGCGCAAAGCCCATACGCTCGATAAACGCCGCGCTCTCTGCGAATTCCTCCTCCGTCTCGCCCGGAAAACCGACGATGACCTCGCTGGTTATAGAGATCTCGGGGACTTTATGTCTGATACGCCGCACAAACCGGAAAAAGTCCGCCGTCGTATACTGTCGCCCCATACGCCGCAGCGTCTCGTCGCAGCCGCTCTGCAGGGAAAGATGGAGGTGGCGACAAAGGCGCTCGTCCGGCCAGAGCCCCAGAATCTCGGGCATCATATCCCAGGGCTCGAGGGACGAAAGGCGCAATCGAGTGATATCGGTGCGCTCAAGTATGGCACGCACCAACTTGGCCAGGGACCATCCCTCCCGAAGAAAGGGGGCTTCACTTCCACGGTCGCGACCATAGGCGTCGATATTGACCCCCGTCAGGACCACCTCCTTGTACCCCTCCGCGACCCGCCGTGTTATCTCCTGTACTATCTCCTGGGGTGGACGACTCCTGGAGGGTCCCCGGGCGATGGTCACGATACAGTAGGCACAGCGCTGATCACAGCCATCCTGAATCTTGACAAAAGCCCGCGTGTGTCCGTGCTCCAATCGCCGAGGGGGACGCGCGGCCGTCCCGACCCGCGGCCGCTTCCCATCCTCGCGGGAAAGGATACACTCCACGATCTCGTCCTTGTGGGCATTGGACACCACCAGATCCACGCCCTCGATGGCCTCCAGTTCCTGTGGAGACACCTCGGCGTAGCAACCCGTCACGGCCAAGTTGAGATCCCCGTTGTCCCTATGTAAGCCACGTATTAACTGGCGCGATTTTCTCGCTGCCACGTGGGTCACCGTACACGTGTTGACGATGGCCCAGTCAGCCTCCTGCGGATCGGCCACCAGCTTGTGTCCCAGTGCTTCCACGCAGCGGCTCAGGGATTCCATCTCTGCCTGATTCAGTTTGCAGCCCAGACTCGTCAGATAGAAGGCTATCATCCATTCACACTTCCGACGGTAAGTTCAAAGAACCCCTTTTTTTATGATAGTTCGCTCACCTTTCGCTCGGCGGAGGCCAGCCACTCCGGATTGATCTCCACACCCCAACCGGGACCCGCAGGAATATCCACATAGCCATCGTTTACCTCCAGCGCCGGCGTGAACAGATCGTCCGTCCAGGGCGTCTCCTCGATGGAGAACTCGAAATGGGGCCCGGCGTTGGGGATGGCCCCCAACAGATGCAGGGTGAAGACGGTCACCAGGGAACGGTTGGCCGAGTGGGGCACGCAGGGCATCCCAGCCTCCGCGGCCATCTCCGCTGCCCGCAGCGCCCGGCTCATCCCACCGATGTAACAGATGTCGGGTTGGGCGATATCCACGGCGTGCATCCAGGTGATGCGTTCCCACTGCTTCAGGTCATAGTCCTGTTCGCCGCCAGCCACGGGAACGTCCTGAAAGCGGGTCACGCGGGCCGTCCAGTGCAATTCCCAATAGGGGCAGGGCTCCTCAAAATGGGAGACATCGTTTTCTTTTAATAGTTGAGCCACCTCGATGGCCTTGTCCGGCGTGTAACAACTGTTCCCATCCACCTTCAGATCCACGTCGTCCCCAAGGGCCTCGCGCACCGTGGGCACCAGCGCCTCAGTACGTCCCGGCCACTGATCCTCGTCATGTCCCGTCACCTTCCCCACGCGGATCTTGAAAGAACGATAGCCGTATTCCTCCCGCAGGCGCACCAACCGCTCGGCCTCGGCCTCGGGGGTAATATCACGGCGCATGGAGGAACCATAGGGCATCAGGGGACGGGGAGTTCCTCCTAACAACTCACACACGCTCTCATCCTCCAGTTTGCCCTTTAGGTCCCAGAGGGCGGTATCGAGGCCGGTGAGGGCGCGGCAGACATAAGAGCCAGGGAACTTGTACGTCTCCTCGATTACGCGGTCCACCAGGCCGTCGATATCCTCGGCATCTGCGCCCAGGGCCAGGGGCGCCACCTGACGATGAAACACCTGGGCCGAGATATCGGCGTCATAGGTCGACATCTGCCCCATTCCTTCGGCACCGTCATCGGTGACCACGCGCACAAAGCTCAGAGGATCCTTTGTACAAGTTTCCAGACGCTGTATGATCATGAGTGTTACCTCCTTTTGCGAGAACGATCCCTAGACATCAATGCGGTCGAAGTCTTTCGCACACTTTATCTTACCACGCAGACCCCCTCTCCAGCAACTCATACCCAGGGGAAAAAGCCTGAGAAGATCGCCGAGGACAAAGCGCGCATTGCTATCTTTGCCCCTGCCAGACATCCCAACCGGCGTTGCATTCGCGGCGAGACCCGATATACTATGCTTCGACACACGCGATCTCACAAAAGGATAGAGTACACTATTTCGCCACGGGAGGCAGACCATGGAACATCAATTTGAACCAGATCGCTTCTACAACGCCTTTGGTCCCTATGAGCCGGTGCTGGAGGTGGAGGACGGCGACACCATCGTCACCACCACCCTCGACGCGCGAGGCAAAGACAAAGAGGGGCGCAAGGTGGCCGAAAGGGGCAACCCGCTCACCGGCCCCTTTTATGTCAGAGGAGCGGAGGCGGGAGATACGCTCCGCGTACGGATCGACAAGGTGGTGCCCAACCGGCCCCGGGGGTGGAGTCGCACGGTGATCGCCGATCACATCGTCGACGCGTCCTTTGTTCGTGAGATGCCCGAAGACGTGCTGGCCCAGTGGGAGATGGATATGGAAAAGGGCACCGCCACCCTCGTGGAGCCAGAGACGGACCTGGGACGTCTCACGCTCCCACTGGCGTCCCTGTTAGGTTGCCTCGGCGTGGCCCCCAAGCGCCACCAGGCCATCTCCTCGGCCACCTCTGCCGAGCATGGAGGTAACATGGACTATCGCGCCCTGGTGGAAGGCGCCACCGTCTATTTCCCGGTCTTTGAGGAGGGTGCTCTCCTCTTTACCGGCGATGGCCACGCCGTGCAGGGCGATGGAGAGATCGTGGGCACGGGCATCGAGATATCCATGGATGTCCAACTCACGGTACACGTCCTCAAGAACATGGGAGCTCAATGGCCCCGAGGCGAGAACGAGGACTATATCTTTGCGGCCGGGAACGCCCGTCCCCTGGATCAGGCCCTGCAGCATGCCACCACGGAGATGCTGCGCTGGCTAGAGAGCGACTACGGTCTCGACCATCGAGCGGCCAGCACCCTGCTGGGCCAGTGCGTGGAGTACGACGTGGGGAACGTCTACGACCCGGCGTACACCATGGTGTGCAAAGTGGCCAAGGGCCTCTTACCCATCAGGGAATAGCGGGCCATCTACTATGGCCTCGAAGAAGTGCTGGGCAATTCTTGACAGTTGGATTGATTGCAGCGGGAAATTTCCCTTTCGTCAGTGCAAAACATCCACAGCACATTCCGGGCCGTGCGGATAGGAGCGCAAATAAGAGGCCCTATGCTGATACCAGAAGGATCAGTCGGGGGTCTCTTCTTCCTTTGACGGCGGGGAGGGAATTCTTTCTAACCGATGATAGGGATCGGCTTCAAAAACCGCTTCCTCGTACCTTCCCCGCGAATTCCAAAAGATCCAACCCACGCTCTCGGCGTCCTCGGCCGCCTTTCTTTGCAGGAGATAGTGGGATATCCCATAGGGAAACCTGCTCAAAGAATAGTGCTGCAGCCAGGGACGCACCGGCACCGTGACCCGCTCCTGGAGTTTGACGACGCTGTGATAGATAACCTCATAGGGATAGCGGGCGGGCTCGTCAAAATCGAGATTGCCCGGGATGAACGTGGTGGGATAGAGCATGGGCGAGATATAATCCACGTGGGGAGCGATGTCATCGATGCGCTGCCCGATCCCCAGATCGCGGGACGAATCCACCCAGACGGTCAACCCGAACACATCGGCGGAAAAGAAGGCTGGCGTCCCGGCCAGCGCCCCGTACGCCTGGGCGCAGAATTCATCCATGGCCGCCGTACGCGTCTCAAACGTGCTCTCCTGCTCGTAGACCAGATCACTCACCTTCCCATCAGAGGGGAAGCGAAGATAGTCGAACTGTATCTCGTCGAAGCCCATATCCACCACCTCAAGGGCCAGGGCGACATTGTAATCGCGGACCTCCTGACGAAAGGGATCGGTCCACCGAAGTTCCTCCCAATCCAGATAGAACTCGCCGCTTTCCCGCTTTACGGCCCATTCGGGGCGCTCCTGGGCAAGGAGATCGTCCTTGAATATCACCATACGCGCGATGGTATAGATGTCCCGCTCCTTACACTCTTGTACAAAGGCGCGCAGATCCACCAGCCCCCCCTGATAGGCTCCTATATCCTGAGCCAGGGGCAGTTCACTGGGCCAGGCGATGCGTGCCCGGTCACCCTTTACATCGATCACGATGCCGTTGAGCTTGTCGGATCTTTCTACAAAGTCCAGAATTTCTGATAACCGCTCAGGCAGGGTAAGAAGCCCAAAGGGGACATACAAGGCACGCACCTCGTGTTGGTCGAGGGGGACGGAGATATGCCCCGTCTGCGTTATCTGTACCGACGCCCTCACGTAACCGGGCGCCTTGATCAGACACTCTTCAACGCCAAAGACGTCATCCAGCACGAATGTGCCCTCCCTATCTGCGCGAAGGACCGAGGGAGAGCGATCTTCCGACGAATAGGCCACGGCGTACGCGGTCTCCACCGGCGCTCCCGTCGCCGCATCCACCAACTCCACCGTCAACTGAGAGGGGCGCAGGTTCGCCTCCATGGCGGCCTCTCCCGTGAAAAGCAGTTTCTCCACACTATACCCAGCGTGCGATACACGCACCTCGGCATCAAGGGGAACTCTTAATCTCGCCCGCCCGTGCTCATCGGTCAAGGCCTCGTCGCGAGAAGAAGTAAGACGCGCTTGAGCAAGGGGCTCCCCTGTAGACGCGTCAAGGACGCGGACTTTTGTCTGCCATGGTCTGAGGGACACGTCCCCCTCAATCTGGCTCTGATAAGTGACCGTATAGGGATGGTGCGCCAGAGAGGAAAAGATAATAGTACTGCCCGAAGGGAGACACGCCAGACGGTAGCGCCCCTCCTGATCGCTTTGGGTCGTGATCTCTCCAGCACGAACCTGCGCTCCAGATATCGGCTCTCCTGAGCCCTCTTCGCGAACAATCCCCTCCACAACGCGTGGTTCCAAAAAGACCGATAGGGGCTCGGTCAGAGTACCAGAGATCGTGAAATGAGTCTCTACCTCCGCACCAGATAATTCCTTATCATGGTAGCAAGGCTCGGTGAAGGAGAGCGACTGGCGCTCCGGATAGGACAGGGCAAAGCGCCCTTCCGTCCCCGTCGTCTCCGTGGTGTCAGCGGCCGATACCAACACTTCCGACAAAGGCTGCTGCGTCGAGGCATCAAAGACCTCGCCGCGAACCATTCGCCGCTCCAGGTCTATATCGCGAACATAGCGACCCGCCCCCTCCTGCAGATGAAGGAAAAAGGATTCCCGAACGTAGCCAGAGGCAGAGGCAACGACGTGATATCGTCCGACGTCAAGGCGGATATCGAACTTGCCCTCCTCATCGGTCGATATAGTCTGCTCCCCGATCTCGATGCGGGCGTGAGGGATGCCCTCCCCATCTTGCCTATCCCGCATCTGCCCAGTGAGCACAGGATCGCTGGGGGAACAGGCCAGGACAAAGACTGTACAGAGAACAAGAGCACCAAGGACACCGAACAACCAAAAGGATCGAGAGGTCAAGTGAATCTCCAAAGCGAATGGGCGACATTGCGCACGATTATAACACGAAAAAAGGGTCTCCCCAAGCACGATCTCTGGGACGTTGTGCCAAAAATTGACGGACAGATTTATCCACAACATATAGTGGGGTGAGGACATTTCACCCCCTACATGTCGTGGCTCATGGTGCGGAGACGAAAAAGAGAAGCTCGAAAGCGCCATTTTTGCCTTGCCAAATCGCCGCCAAGATGATAGAATTGCTCACGGTTGTGAATGAGATGACGACTGTTGGCCACGGTGCCTTTTTCTAAGGACTTTTTGTCCTGCCGGGAAGAGCGAACCCTCCACGTTGCAAAGTGCTTGGGGAACGCGGCATCGACAGAACCATATGATAGTCGGCGCCGCCTTTGCCCGATCACATTGCAACCCTCTGACATGGACCGATGTGCCTGGCAGTGACGGTCTCGTGGGAACCAACCCGTCTCCACAACCGTTCTGGATGTATTTGAAGACAGTACCCTCAGAAGACGTGATGACAGTTGCGTAACCCAGATACCTTGGGAGTGAATACATATATATGGATGCGAACCAGCTTTGGCAGACGGCACTCGGACAACTTGAGCTTCAACTCGATAGACCCACGTACGACACCTGGATCAAGGATACAGAGGTCATCTCCTATGAGGACGACGTGCTCGTCATAGGAGCGCACTCTGCCTATGCCAAGGATTGGCTCGAGAACCGCCTGTACGGGGACATTCAGCGCACCGTGACGAAAATCGCCAATCGCACGACAAGCCTCCGCTTCATCGTGCAACGGAATACCCGCAATAATGGAAGCGACCTGGAGCCGCTGGAAAAGTCGGCCCTCTCCCACCAAAAGCGCGAGC
The DNA here is from genome assembly GCA_964567975.1 of uncultured Anaerolineales bacterium. GTDB lineage: Bacteria > Chloroflexota > Anaerolineae > UBA1429 > UBA1429 > JAWLEV01. Next base: position 6,662 of record CAZMOW010000044.1, read on the forward strand.
CCAGAGGCAAGGAGAATGGTTCATCGCGGATCAACCCCAAGTACCGCTTTGCCAACTTTATTGTGGGACAATCGAACCGCCTGGCCCATGCCGGCTGTCTCGCCGTAGCGGAGAATCCGGGGCTATCTTACAACCCCCTGTTCATCTATGGAGGCGTCGGTTTGGGCAAGACCCACCTGCTGCACGCCATGGGCAACAGGGGAATTAGAGAACAGAAAAAAGTCCTCTATGTCTCGGCGGAGACCTTTACCAACGGCATCATCAACGCCATACGCAACCAGACCACCGACGATTTCCGGGCCAAGTACCGCACCATCGATATACTCCTCCTCGACGACGTACAATTTCTGATCAACAAGGAACGCACGCAGGAAGAGTTCTTTCACACCTTCAATGACCTGTATCACGAGAATCGTCAGATCGTGCTCTCCAGCGACCGCCCCCCAAAAGCGTTCGTGGGGCTTGAGGAGCGCCTGCGTTCGCGGTTCGAATGGGGGCTGACGGCCGACATCCAGCCGCCCGACCTGGAGACGCGCATGGCCATCGTCGTATCCAAGGCCGAGGCCCTCAATGTCACATTGCCGAACGAGGTGGTAGAATTCGTGGCCCAGCAGAGCCACAGCAACATCCGCGAACTGGAGGGCTCCCTCAACAGCGTGTTGGCCCTGACCCGCATGATGGATTATCCCATCAACCTGGAAACGGCAGAGAAGGCGCTGGGACACAGAAGCCAGCCGACGCGGAAACTGACCATCGACAATATCCTGAACACCGTTGCGGAGTATTTCAACCTGCGCGTGGACGATCTCACCGGGCGCCGCCGCACGCGCGCCATAGCCGTGCCACGGCAGGTGGGCATGTATCTGGCGCGAGAATTGACCGATCTGTCCTTCCCCCAGATCGGGGACAAGCTCGGAGGTCGCGACCACACGACGGTCATGCACGGCCACGAAAAGATCGAGGAACTCTTTGACAAGGACGACGAGTTGCGCCAGCAGGTGTTGGATATCAAAGGCAAGCTCTATGGTAATCGGCAGAGGATACACCAACACAACTAGGCCTGCCCCATCTCTTGCAAACGAGGGATCACGTATGGAGAGTCATCCATGACCGATCTGATGATAAACGGTCTGAACCTGGCCCAGGACGCCCACAATCGGCTCCACTTTTGGGGCGAGGTGCTGAATCTGGGAGACAAGACCCAGCGGTGGGTACGCGTAACCATCCGCCTCTTGGACAGCGAGGGAGATCTCCTGGCCGAGGAGAACGACATCCTGGGCCTGGAATGGACCCCGCCCCATACCAAGAATCCCTTCCACATTCGCTTTCAAAGGCCCCCCGAAGGGTGGAGTACCTATGATATTCGCCTGGAGGGCCATATACACGATTTTGACGATCCCAAATCTCCCCAGCCCTATCATGGGCTCATTGTGGACAGGCTCCATTTTCGCGACATCGAACGGGCCGACCTGCACTGCGCCATCATCGGCCTGTTGAGCAATCAGGGCGTGCTTTCCTCAAGCCACGTCAAGGTGGCCGGCACGCTCTATGACGCCACGGGAAAAGTGGTGGGGGTCCTAAGCCCCTATCTGGTGGCCCGCGGCCTCTTTTCTCCTGGTGAGACCCTCTCTTTCGAACTTAAGTACTATGCCCTGGGCGGGAGCGTGGCCGATTTTGCCGTGCAGGTACAGGGACGGCAGCAGATCGCCTGATCCTCCGGTTACTAGACAAACGGCGCCTCGTCCGCATGGTTGATCCTGCCCCCATTACCCATATGATGGGGAACGGTATTTAATTGCCTCATCTCCACGTCGAGAACCACGTCTGCCCGCCGCAGAACGCGGCGCAGTTCGGTGAGGTCCATATCCCGTATCTCCACCCCCTCTTTTGCCGCGAGAGCGGCCGCCGTGCCCGCCGCCTGGCCGACCACGATGGTGGGGGTGATCCCCCGATGGGCATCCAGAGCCACCCTATCTTTGAAGCCCAGGGCCCGTGCCGCACAGATCACGCCATCGAGTTCCTGCGGCACCAACATCCCATAGGGGATGGGATAGGCCTTCCACAAACGGTTCTTCCCCGGATCGTGTGCCCCGGAGCGGCCAATGGCATCGGGACGGTCGTGATGGGGATCAAAAATGTCCTCCTTGCCCAGCATGGTCACGGCGCGCAGCACACGCGTCTCGCGCCGCCCCATACGCTGGGCGGTGCGCGCCACGTAAGCGTGCTCCCATCCCGGGATCTTTTTCAGGATGGGCAGGAGATAATGACTCGCCCTTGTCAACAGCATCTCACGCTTGGTCACCTGTTCCGCCCGGGTCATATCAAAAGGTTTCAATGACAAGAATGAGCCCCGACCTATCCACCTGTCACGCCCCACCCATTTCATGGACAGGAATCCATCCTTCCTTCTCTCCCGAAGCAGTTCGGAATCCTGTTGCATCTCGTAAAAGGGCTCTAACAACCCCTCCTGCGAAGCCTGCTCTACAATGTCATCAAAGCCTTGCAGCAAGATAAGGCGGTCCGAGCGGAGGTGCCTCCGCACCTTGTCTGGGTTGGAGAAACGGGGATAGCCCTGCACAGTGCCGCTGGCCAGACAGTACTCTATAAAGGTACCGTTATCCACGCCCCCATAATAGGTATAGATGCCCCCGCCAATCCGCTCCTCCACTGGTCTGACGATCACACCCTCCTCGCCCACCGCGTGCCACACCACGTCGAGATCGGCCGAGGCGTCCACGACCACGTCGGCAAGGACGGCCTGACGGCCGCTCTTGTTCTCTATGATCACACCCTCCACCCTGGGAGCCGAGTCCTTCTCGCTGACAACAGCGTCGACGACCAGCGTGCTCCACAAAACATCCACCCCCGCGGCGTCGCAGAACTCGATAAGGGTCAGTTTAATGGACTCGGGGTCCAGCCACTCCTCACCGTCACGCATCTCGTCGGAACCGGGCGGATCCTCCCACAAACGGTCGGACTCACCCCTGGCCACGATAGCGTCCAGGAGTTCTTTGGCGATCCCGCGTGTGCAGACGGCTCCCAGGTTGTTGATGTAGGCTCGCTTCTCCCACTGGGTGACCATGGTGCCCACGCTCTGTCCGCCAAGAAAGGGGTTGCGTTCCAACAGGAGCACACTGGCCCCGTTGCGCGCCGCGCACACAGCCGCCGCCACACCGCTGGGCGAGCCACCCACTACGCACACCTCCACGCGACGAAAGATGGGCGTCCTCTTTTCGGGCTCCAGCACAAAATTCTCCGCCATATCTCCTCCTTTAAGGGCCAACTCTTTCCGCAAACCACTTTTAGTGGAGTCGGCATACCATGTCAAGCAAAAGAGCATTGACATGGCGTGGACGATACTCTACAATGGATTTGTAATGATCATGAGCGAAAATGGGTCCCTATGAGCAAGCTGGAGGAATACGTAAAATGACAGTGTTAGGTATCGTAGGCAGTCCGAGAAAGAATGGCAGGACGAACGCTCTGGTAGACGCCCTGTTGAATGGTGCCGCACAAGAGGGCACGAACACGAAAAAGATATACTTGATAGACTATGAGATCAAATCCTTTACGGATCCCGCGGGGGCCGTTGACGGCTCACAGTTCTGCCCAGAGGAACTGTCGGAATTGTGCGGGGAGACGGATAGCATCGCCCTGGGCGCCCCCGTCTATTGGGGCGACATCAACGGACTCACCAAAGATTTCATGGATTCTGTGAATATCGCTGACGCCAACGGCAAGCCCGCCGTGGGGATCGCCATCGCTGGCGGCACGGGCAAGGGGTTGCTTTCCGGCGTGCAGAGTATATACCACTTTTTCTACCACAAACAGATGCGAGGCGTAGACCCCACCCCGGTCTCGCGCTTCAACATGAAAAAGACCCTGGAAGCGTTGGAGACCACCGGAGCGAGGCTGGCCAAGCTCTCCCAGAACAAAGAGCCCTTCCCTGGGGAAACGCGGGACGCCCGCTGGCCGGCGGTCCTGGCCTACTATGCCTCCATGGACGTCCTGGCACGGGATCCCGTGGACGAGTTCGTCATGCTCGCTCAGCAATTGATCGATATATCAAAAGGCGACGAGGTCGATAAGGCTCAGGAACTCTTGGACAAGGGCCTGGGGCTCATAGAGGAGGGAAACCGGGAAGAAGGGGCGGAATACGTGGTACGCTCCTACCAGACCCTCTACTTTCCCCCAGAGTAACCGATCATTGCCCCGCTAGGGTTCGGTCCCTGGTACAATTCAGTAGAGACGTTCCGGCGGAACGTCTCTACTCGATCTATGCGACTACCCTCTATTCTCTCCCCCTCGCCATGGCATTCCCCCTCAACGGAGCAGATCGTGGGGTACCGTGCCCTGATTGTGGACGGGCATACGCAGGCCCAAGAGGTGGCAGGCCAGGGGCGCCACGTCTATCTCCCGTATCAGCCCCCAACGTCTCCAATCCCGCTCGTAACCCCCCTCTTTCACCTCCGGGCCAGCGAGGATCATCATACCCATGGTGGTGAACAGATCGGTCTCATAGGTCGGCAATTGGGATCCGTGGATGGCTCCACGACTGGGTCCCACGCTGGCGCCACTCTCTGTCGCCTCATGGTAGGGTGAGTACACAGCCCCCCAGCCCATGCCATGATCGTAAACGCAGATCACGTCGCCGCTGTCCTCTCCCCAATAGCCAACGATCTGGGCGTCCTGCAGCCTGAGGGCCAGGGCCATCACCCGCCGATCCATCTCGGGATCGCGCCAACTGCGCAGAGCGTCGATGATCTCGTCCTGCACAGCCTCATATTCCTCGGGCGGGACGATCCCCGTGGGCTCCCGCCCCTCTAGATTGATGAACACCTCGGCGCCACGTCCGGGCCAGGTGTAGGTCTTGGAGCGGCCAAAGTCTATCCGCCGGGTGGTCGGGTCAAAGGCCATGAGACCGCACTCGGCCAGGCGCGCATTGATATCCGCCCAGCGGTATGCCGGGGGCATGGCATGGTCGGAGGCCACCATCACATAGGTCTCATCGTCTGCCAAAGACAAAAAGTCCGCGAGCACCTCGTCGGCGATCTGGTAGGCGCGCCGCTGGGCCTCCATGTTCCAGTCCGCCACTTAGGGATCATAGTTCGGCGACTCGGGATCTATATCGTTGACCGTGGGATGATTAATGAAATCAAAGATGTGCCAGTGACAGAAATGCACATCCCAGCCATAGCGCTCCTGCACCAGCCTGGCCACCCCCGCCTCCCAAACGCCCTGATAGCGCACGTCGTCCAGAAAAGCCTCCAACTCGGCATCGCCACGGGGCGTCAGGGTATAGTTGATGAAAAAGGGTCCCACCTCTTCCAGTACCTCGTTGGCAAGTCCCTGGGGATAGGCAAAGTCGTCGGTAGCATAGACCTGGGAGCGGCAGACGTGCAGCGCCGGCCCCATGGCAGAAGAGGCCAGCAGCCGAAAACGCACGCTTCCCTCGACATCGCCAAAGCTGCGGATGGCAAAGGGCGTCCACGCCCCCAGCACGAGCTCCAGCATCGGTTGGGCGGCATCCTTCTGGGCATAGATGCCTACCTCCTCCAGATCCTCCCCCTGGGCCAGGAGATAGAACGTCTCCTCTTGTCCATCGTCAAGAGAGACACACAGCGTCGCCTCCCAGGCTTCCCCTTCCAGATTCTCCCAACCGCTTGCCGGCTCCAACCGAATGGGCGTGCTCCCCGGGGGCGCGCCCCACTCGACCTCATCCACGCTGCGCACCCGTCCCTCAATCTCCTCTCTTTGTTCCTCACCCACGTCCGGCGAGAGAAAATACTCGCCGGCGTCGGCGAGGAGAAAGGGAGGATAACGCAGCCCTGGGGCTACTACGTAGCCCTCCTCCACGGGGCTGGGCCAGGTGTCCACCGGGTAATGGGTGATGAGGCATTTCAGCCCTGCCTCTTCCGCCACGTCCCATACCGTCTCCACGGGCCACTCGCGGGACTCCCAGGATTGTATAGGAGGGGCATCCATAGGGTCCGTCTTGTGCCGCCTGGACCAGCCTGCCAGGCCGTGGCTCCCCGGATGGGCGCCCGTGATCTGGGCCGCCCAGTTGGTGGGGGTCCAGGCAGGGATAGAGGGCATCAGTCGATTGATGGTACCCCGAGACACCAGTTGAGCAAAATTGGGCAGACACCCCTCGTCCAGGAATTTGCGAAACAACGGATAGTTCATTCCATCCAAACCTATATGCAGCAACTTCATCCCACGTATCCTTTCTCCACATCAAAGCTCAGCGTCAGAGAGGCAATCAAGGGCCATCGCATCCTGCCTCGCCGTTTCCTATCATAGTCGTCTTTCTAACGTCATGTCAACACGCATGCTCAGGAGCATCGCATCGAAACAAATTCATCTATGGATGATGCGCTTGGCCGCACATGGGACCCTGGGCAGAAAATGGGTTCGTTTCGTAAAAACAGGCTCGTTTCACGATAGTGTGGGGCAATTGCAAAACAGGTGACGGAAACGAATGACCATGATGCATATCCTCTCAGTCGATAATAGAACATTTGTTCTATTATACTGCCATATCTACGGGCTGTCAAGAAGGAAATTTCGGCATGCATGGGTTGGGAAGCCGTTCCGACCATGCCCGTGCCCCGTCGTGAACTGGCGGTGCTGGCTACTTTGCCCCCTCCCACTCTGAGGGGAGAACGAAAGTGGGTGGGCATGTGCAGTTCCCATGCTACTTCACTGCGCCTCGTCCTCTACTTTGGACACGCGTTCGTAGCAAGGCACGTAACGGGCGACTGGGCAAGCTCAGTCCCTCGTGGCGTGCCGTCGGCCCGCTTACCTGAACCGGTCGGAACGGCTCTCCGACCCACTTCCATCCTCTTCTCCAACCCCCTCTCCCATTTGGGGGAGAGGAAGAAATCACATGTGCCAGCTACGCTGGCCCACGCTACTCCGCTCCGCTGCGTAGCTTACTACGAACGCGGGCTGGGGGCCAAGCCCCGTACACTTCCCTTCAGCAAGCTTGGCCGGCGCATTATCCCGACACCGTTTCCCATTTTGCACAACGCGAACACTCCCCGCATAATAAACGACGTGAGGAAAAGCAAACCTGTCAGAAGGATATCCATGGAATACGAAGCCTTGATGAACGATCTGGAACAACTGCTAAAGGAAACCTACTCCCTCTGGAACCCCGGGTGGGTCACCTTTAACTGGAGGGGCTACACCTACGATCACGTGCAGCGTGTGAGGGGCCTGGCGCTGAATATCTGTCGGCAGGAAGGAGGGGAGGCACGCATCGTGGAGCTGGCCGCCCTCCTCCACGACATCACCAAACCCTACGATGGTGAGTATATCGTGGACGAGGAGGGGGATCGCGTCGTGGATGAACGGGGCTACTGGCAAAATCGCGTCCGACAGCCTGCACGACACAATGCGGTGACCGACCTCTATGATGGACTGGTCCTAAAGGACGAACCGCACAACGAATCGGGGGCCGTGCTGGCACAGCATCTCCTGCGACGTAAAGGATTGAGAGAGTCGATGGCTGAACGGGTGGCGCAGACCATTCGCCATCACCTACTTCCACCGGGGGATGCCCCCATAGAGAGCCGCTGCCTCTGCGACGCCGATACCATCGACGCCAACATCGGCCTGCCCGCCTTTGTGCGCAATATCTATATCCACCTGCATTTCCACGACCTGCGCAAAGCGCCCGAGGAACCATCGATAGCCACCCTGTTGCAGGAAAGTCCTTTCCAATATCTGGAGCCCTATATCATAGATAACCTTCCACGCTGGGTGCGGGGCAAGCGACGCGATTTCGTACCCCGCCTGCGAACGGACGCGGCCAGAGAGATCGCCCTGACCCGCCTGAAGCGCCTGGAAGGCATCTTTCAAAGGCTCGAAAAAGAGGCCCAGGCGTTTCCCTCAGATGGTGATCACCCATACCTGGACATCGTATTACACTATATGCACCACCGCGACGATCCCAGCATCGCCGAGGAGACGAAAGCACTGGCCGAGAGATGGCCGTCCCACCGCGGCCGGGGACGGGAGTTGATTCGCTGGCTGCAGCGCGAGATGGCCGGCCTGGAGTGATGGACGATACGTGGCCCTAGACTGAGGACCGTCGCCTCAGAGACTGCATTTACGATTTCCAGCCATAGATACCCAGCACCTCGGCAAAATAGATGGTGTGCTGCTCCTCCAAAGGGCGTTCGCGGTGCTCGGGCGTCAGCAGTTCGTGGGGTGGCGCGATCCGCGTGTAGATGCGGCATTCGAGATTGTAGGGGCACTCCAGAATGGAAGGTGCCCTGACGTGCTCGCTGCTCACAGGCGTCAACACCGTGGCCTCGAACTTTTTCACGTCCCGGCCCGACTCGGTGCCGCAAAAGAGCACCTCCTCCTCCAAGGAGGCATCGGGCACGGCGATCACGAACTCGGGCACCTCTTCCAGAAAACGCCAGGAATAGCGCCGGGGCGTGACGGCGATGCTCATGACGGGATGGCCGTGATAGCCGGTGCCGATCTGGCCCCATCCCAAAGTGAGGACGTTTTGCTTCCCACCCTCATCCACCACCGTACACAGGACCCCGCCGTCGTCGAGACGTGCCATCAGCGGACCAATGCACTCCACCAACTCCAATTTCACACGTTCCTTCATCTTTCCTCTCCAAAAGATGGTCAATTTTATATACAGAGTATACTATATTTCGTGATGAGGACCAGAGCATACCGGGTTGACACGGAGATCGCTTGAGTATACGATTCTGCCAAAGCCGTGCGATGAAAGCGCTCCAGGGAAGGAGCGCGAGATATCAAGGGTTCGGCATCGAGCACAATATATCTTGTACTATGTTCAGTTAACACCACTGGCAAGACAGACTGCCCCTATCCCGTGCATAAAGTAGAGAAAGTGCTGTTTGTGTGAGAAGAAAGGAGCCAAAGAGATGAAAAAAGTGCTGATGATCTATCACTCCCAGCAATACGGCAACACTGAGGCCTGTGCCGAGTTGGTGGCCGAGGGCCTGGAGGAAAGCGACGATATAGCAGTTGAGATGCTGAACACCAACGAGGTCCAGCGCGTGGATATGGCCAAATTGACCGCCTGCGATGGCGTGGCCATCGGCAGCCCCGATTACGCCAGCTATGTGGCCGGCACCATAAAGCAGTTATTCGACGACATCTATGCCCATGACCAGGGGGCCTCCACCGAAGGGAAGCCCTGCGTCCTCTTTATGACCCATGGCGGGGGTGGCAGAGGCACAGAGGCGCTCAAGTCCCTGGCCCACCGCTTTGATGTGGTGGCCGACCTATTTCACTGCCAGGGCGCTCCCCCTCAAGACTGCGAGGAGGCCATCGACCTGGGACGGACCCTCGCCGAGGCAGTTACCGAGTAGGAGGTGCCCATGGGGAAGGAGCCGATGATCGCGGCCGTCTTTGATCTGGACGGTACGTTGTATTCGGGTCATATTTTCCGTGGCCTCGTTCGGTACCACCAAGTGCATCACATCAGACGGTTACCTTTGTACGCTGCGCTGGGCGCCCAAGTCGCCACGTGGCCCCTGTGGCATGCGAACCTCTTTCCCGAGACCAGGCTGCGCGAAATCTGTCTCGATACCATGGCCTGGGTTACATGGGGGTGGACGAAAGAGGAAGCCAAGAAGGCCTTTTCGTGGGTGGCCCGCGAGTACGTGGCGCCCCGCGTCTACCCCGAGATTCTGGGCAGGCTGCGCCAACATCAATGCGCCGGCCATCGCGTCGTCCTCGTCTCGGGCACCTTTTCCCCTCTATTGGCCGAGGTCGGGCGCCAACTGGACGTACCGGATACCGTGGGTACGCCCCTCGTCCTGCGCAACGGACACTGTACGGGGCGCTGTGAGCATCCACTCTGTCAAAATGAGGGCAAATGGCTACGTTTACAATCCCATGTGGCGGACGAGGGGGTGAATTGGCAGGCATCCTACGCCTATGCCGACAGCCACACCGACATCCCCCTGCTGGAAAAGGTGGGGCATCCCGTGGCCGTGGAACCGAACCCCGAACTCGCCGCCCACGCCCGCGCCCATGAGTGGGAGATCGTGGCGCTTTCCGCCCAGGACTGAACCCCTGGGCTAATCAGACAAAGCCCTGCGGGCTGGGGAAGATGCCTCAAGGCTCGAGAAGGTAGAGACGCAAGATTTTTCGTCTCTACATCAGGAGGCAGACGCGTCGCTGAACGTCCCTCACCGATCCTTGGGATAGCGCTCGTCGCCCAATCCCCGTTGCAGGCGGTGGAGCTCCTCCTTCAAGTCCTCAACCACGTCGGCATAGGCTGGATCGTCGTACACGCTGTTCAGCTCGTGGGGATCCCTTTCCAGATCGAACAGCTCCCACTCTGGATCATAGGTCTCGTCGATGGCCCCTGGCTGCCCCAGGGCATCGTTGTAGTAGTAGATCAGCTTGTAGCGCCTGGTGCGCAGCCCATAGTGGGCGTACACGTTGTGGTGGGCCTTGTGCATCCAGTAGCGATAGTACATGGACTGCCGCCAGTCCGGCGGCGTCTCCCCACGTAGAAGGGGACGAAAGCTCTGCCCCTGAAAGGCCTCGGGCGCGTCGATGCCCGCGAAATCGAGAAAGGTGGGCGCAAAATCCACATTCAGCATGATGTCGTCGTTGATTGCGCCGGCCTCGATCTCCTGCGGGTAGCGTATGATAAAGGGCATGCGCAGGGATTCCTCGTACATGAAACGCTTGTCGAACCAACCGTGATCGCCAAGAAAGAACCCCTGATCCGAGGTGTAGATGACGATGGTGTCCTCCGCTATACCCTCCTCCTCGAGATAGTCGAGAAGCCGGCCCACGTTGTCGTCCACAGAAGCCACCACACGTAGATAATCCTTTATGTAACGTTGATACTTCCAGCGTTTTTCCTCTGCCTCTGTCAATCCCTCCGGAGGATCCGCCTTCAGATCTCGCCGATTGAGATCGCGCGCCACGCGCATGGTGGCCGCCTCGGCGGCGCTGGCGCGGTTGGCATAGTCATCGTCAAAAGTCTCGGGTTCGGGGATCGTTACGTCACGATACATCTGCATGTGTTTCGCGTCCGGCTCCCAGGGGCGGTGCGGCGCCTTGTGATGGCAGAGCAGACAAAAGGGACGCGCCTCGTCGCGCGTGCGCAGCCACTCCAGCGACATATCCGTGATGATATCCGTCACATAGCCCTCGAACACCCGCCTGCCCTCCCTGTCGATCATCTCGGGGTCGTGGTAAAGTCCCTGTCCGGGCAACACGCGCCAAAAGTCAAAGCCCTTGGGCTCATGCTTTGGTCCCTGACCAAGGTGCCACTTCCCCACAAAAGCCGTCTGATAGCCGTGGGCTCGCAGAAGCCTGGGAAAGGTCAGCACGTCGTTGTCTAGGGGCGTGGCCAATGTGGTCGCCCCGTTGATGTGGTTATAGGTGCCCGTGAGGATGGTGGCCCGGCTGGGCGTACAGATAGAGTTGGTGCAAAAGCAATTGTCGAAACGCATGCCGCCCTGGGCGATGCGGTCGAGCTGCGGCGTCTCGTTGATGACGCTGTCATAGCAACTCATACCATGGGCGGCGTGATCATCGGACATGATAAAGAGGATATTGGGGCGCGAATGGGCCATGGGCTTTCCTTTCCATCTATTCTGGCATGATGAAAGTGAAACGCCGAATCCATGCCTTGATAGAGATCCCGATCCAACCACCTCTTCAAGGTGGGGCAGGATGGCGTCTGTGTTCTCATGGTAGCCCAAGACAGACCACCTGTCCAATGGCCTTGCCAACCTCTCTCCTCCGCAGTAAACTGAACCCAATTCTTTCAGATGACATCTCGACAGGAGGTCTGCATGCGAATCACGGACATCAAGATCACGCCACCCCTGGGGGCGGAGAACCGCAACTGGGTGCTGATGAAGGTATTCACCGATGAGGGCATCGTGGGGTTGGGCGAGTGGCGTGCCAACGCCTCCGAGCGAACCTTTGAGGGCCTCAAAAACGCCCTGGTGGGCCAGAATCCCCTGCACATCAATAAACTCCATTACGATCACCTGTGGTCCATGCAGGGGTTGGGGGCGGGCGTGGAGATCGCCCTGTGGGACATCAAGGGCAAGTACCTGGAGATGCCCATGCACCAACTGTTGGGGGGCAAGATCCGCGACGACATCCGCATCTATTGCGACTGCCACGCCGGGGCCTTTTGGACCGCCGAGGACTATGCCCGGCGCTGGCGGGAGGTACGGACCTCGGGGGAACTCGACGCGGTCTACGAACCCCAGGCCTATGTGGAGATGGCCGAGCGCATAACCGCCGAGGGCTTTACGGCCATAAAGTTCGACGTGGATGTGGCCAATCCCTGGAAAGTGGACGTCTACGACCGCTCCATCAGCCGCCGGGAACACGAGCACATCATCAACGTACTGGAGGCGGTGCGCGGGGCCATAGGCCCCTATGTGGACCTGGCCGTGGACCTTCACGGCTCCTTCAACCTGCCCGACGCCCTGCGCATCTGCAAGGACGTGGAGCCCCTGGATCTTCTCTGGTTGGAGGATCCCGTGCGCTGGGAATGGGGCAACGTGGACGCCATGGCCAAGATATGCATGCAGACGGAGACGCCCATCTGCACGGGTGAGGTCCTCTACGGGGCCAAGACACACCGCGAATTGATCGAGAAGCAGGCCTGTGACATGCTGGAGCCCGACATTCCCCGCAGCGGCGGGGCCATCGAGATCCGCCGCATCGCCGAACTGGCCGAGATGTACTATATGTCCATCGCCCCCCACAACATGGCCAGCACCATCACGGCCATGGCCGGCGTGCACATCTGCTCCACCATCCCCAACTTTTTGGCGCTGGAATACCATTCCCACAACATCCCCCTGTGGGGCAGGATGCTCGACGTGGGCAATCCCATCGAGGAGGGCTATATCGCCGTGCCGGAGAAGCCCGGTTTGGGCGTCACCCTGAACGAGGAGGAGATCGCGGCGCACCTGCCGGAGGGGGAACCTTTGTGGAGGTGAGGACACAACCACATGGCAGCCCAGAACATCTACCACATTAGCCTACGAGGAGACAAACCATGAAAATCACTGCACTAGAGACCCTCTGTCTCTCCCGTCTCCACGAGCGGGAGC
>CAZMOW010000045.1:0-7278 GCA_964567975.1 uncultured Anaerolineales bacterium
GAATTCCGACAATATTGCGCCGACTCCCCTCAGTGAGTGGTGGCAGGTGAGCGGTGATACGGGCACTCTTGTACAGGTGGCCGATCCCTCTGGCGTCAAGGGTACAAAGACCAATTACTACAAGGACTTTGATGATACGCTAGAGCCCTCGGATACCGGCGATGGAGTATCCTATGGCGATACGGGCATCGAGGTCACGTCGCCTGGTGCAGATGTGGTTTACCACTCGGCGTACGGCGCGCTGCCGCCGAACCAGCCCAACGTGGGGGCGGTCTATGCGGAGCGCTTCGCCCACCCCCTGCAGGTCGAGGCCACCATGGGCGGAGAGGTGATGCGCTTGTACCTGCCCCTGGTGATGAACCACGCCACACCCTAAAAGGGCGGGCGCTTCAAAGAGGGATACCAGCCTCGCCTGGCGGGGCGTGATGCTTTCGCCGTCTCCTACGGGTGGGGACGGCGGATTGACAATCCGTCCTACATGCCCCGCCCTGAAGAGGATGGCACTGGTTGGCCTCGTAGAGACGAAGCGTCTGCTTCGTCTCGGGGCACAGCCTCCAAATCCGGGAATCAGATCTGCAGCTTCACCCTTTTTTGACAGCGTCCCATACTCTCGATATAATAGAACAAACGTTCGATCACCCATCGGAGGGCCATGCCTTATGGTACAGCCGTTCCCGCCGTCCACTCATCCCCAATCATCCTGCAGCGATTTTTACGAAACGAACCCATTTTATGAATTGACGCCCAACACACTTGCGTTTTCCCCATTTACGTTGTAAACTTGTTATTGAAGGTATGAGGAAAGGATGTCTTCATGGTAGCAAAAGGTAGACAACAGGCTCTGGACACTACGTTGGCGCAGATCAGAAAGCGCTTTGGCGACGGCGCCATCATGAAGATGGGCAGCGCCCCGCGGCAGGATGTGGAGGCCATCTCCACGGGCTGCCTGCAGTTGGACCTGGCCCTGGGTATCGGAGGTATCCCCAAGGGACGCGTGATGGAGATATATGGTCCCGAGGCCTCGGGCAAGACGACCCTATGCCAGCACATCATCGCCGAATGTCAAAAGGCGGGGGGCATCGCGGCCTTTATCGATGCCGAACACGCCCTGGATCCCAGCTATGCCGAGCGCTGCGGCGTCAACATCGATGATCTGTACCTCTCGCAGCCGGACACGGGCGAACAGGCCCTGGAAATCGCCGAGGCCCTGATCCGCAGCGGCGCTGTGGACGTGGTGGTCATCGACTCGGTGGCGGCGCTGGTGCCCGAGGCAGAGATCGAGGGCGATATGGGCGATGCCCACATGGCCCTGCAGGCCCGCCTCATGTCTCAGGCCCTGCGCAAGCTTGCAGGGGCCGTCAAGAGAAGCAATACGGCCATCATATTTACCAACCAGATACGCATGAAAATTGGCGTCTTTTTCGGCAACCCGGAGACAACCCCCGGTGGCCGGGCGCTAAAGTTCTACTGCGCTGTGCGCCTCGACATACGCAGGATGGAGGCCATCAAGGACGGCAGCGAGGTTATCGGCAACCGCGTTCGCGTGCGCGTCAAGAAGAACAAGGTGGCCCCTCCCTTCAAGTCGGCCGAGTTCGATATCATGTTCGATCACGGCATCTCCAGGGAAGGGTCCGTCCTGGATGCAGGCGTGGATATGGGTGTGATCGATAAGCGCGGCTCCTACTATTACTATGAGGAGGAGCGTCTGGCCCAGGGCAGGGAGAACGTAAAGGATCATCTCAGTGAGAATCCCGATATCGTGGAGACCATAGAGCGACAGATCCGTCAGGAGGCGGGGTTGATACCGGAGGATGACGAGGACGAGACACAGGCCGAGAACGCGGAGGCAGACGAGGACGCTGTAGAAGATGAGGAGGTCGCAGAGGAGGACTGAACCGACGTCGTTCTCTGTATCGGAAAACCTGCGGCGGCACGTGTGCCGGGCCAAGCCCGTTTTCAACACCACCCTATATAGTACGTCTGGACTGAAAATAGCCCATATAGTGTATAGGACGTGTGATCCAAAAAGACACTGGTACAATATGTAGGTGGGCGCAAATCGCGAACTGCTACAAGTTGTGTGAGAATGTTCCATGTTGAACGTGGGCTAGAGAAAGTTGATCCTGAACATCATTCTACTGCACTATACCACAACCAGGTACGAGTTGATCGTCGGTGCTTTATACCAGAAGCGATGCCGCTTTCGTAGGGTGTATATGCTGCTAACCTGAGGGGAGCTGTCGGATCGCTGTTTGAGCTGTTTCTTGGTAACTTGCCTTTCCGATGCGCGACATCACTCGATAAAGTGAGCATGAGACGGGGTTGTGGTCTTGGCTGCAACCCCTTTGCGCTATTTTAGGGAGGTTTATGCCCGACAAGGTCACGGCATTGAAGGCACAGCGAAGGAAGCGCAATCGCGTGAACGTCTTTTTGAATGGCGACTATGCCTTCAGTTTACAGAGGATCCTGGCGGGCAGGCTTTGTGTAGGGCAGGAGTTGACCGAAGAGGAGATCGCTGATCTACAGGCCGAGGACGTGCGGGAGATGGCCTATGAGCGCTGTTTGCACTATCTCTCCTACCGTCCCCGCAGCGTGTGGGAGATGCGACGATATTTACAGAAAAAGGGCGTGGACGAGAAGACGACAGACGGGGTCCTTGAACGCCTTTCCGGGGCGGGTCTCGTGGACGACGTCGAGTTTGCGCGATTTTGGGTCGAGAACAGAAAGAGACATCGTCCACGAGGACCATGGGCCCTGCGCGACGAGCTGCGTCGCAAAGGAGTTTCTCGCGATATCATCGAGAGCGTCCTGGAAGACGTGGATCTGGAGCAGGAAGAGGGCGCCGTGAGGGTGGCCGAAAAGAAACTGCGGCGGCTCCGTGGCCTGGACGAGAGGACGTTTCGCCGCCGCATGTGGGGCTATCTCAAGCGTCGTGGTTTCAGTTACGAGGTGTGTCGTGAGGTCACCGACCACTTTTGGGAAGTCGCTTCGGAGAAAGAGGCGAGGCAATAACGGGCCTTGGCCCGATGATGGATAGATTTCATGAAAGGACATTAAAAAGATGGGAGTTCTTGTTAGAATAGCTATCTATGTTGTGGGAGTGCTGGCATCCGTTGCGGTAGGTTTTGCCGGCGGATATTTCCTCCGCAATCATTTTGTTGGACAGAGGATAACGGAGCGCGAGGAAGAGGCGGAGGGGGTTCTTGAGGAAGCGGAGGGGGCTCTTGAGGAAGCACGGGCCCAGGCCAGAGAGTTAAAGCTCGACGCCCGAGATGAGGTCATCCGCATCAAACAGGAGGCGGAGAAGGAGAACCAACGCCGCGTTCGGGAACTGAATCGCGAGGAGAATCGACTCCAAGATCGGCGGGAGAGTTTGGATCGCCGCATGGATTCCCTCGAAAAGCGCGAACAGCGGTTGCGCCAGCGAGAGGAAAAGATCAAGGCCCGCGAGCAAAAGTTGGATGAGGCCTGGGATGAGCACGCGAAGGAATTGGAGCGCATCGCCGGGTTGAACCGTGAGCAGGCCAAACAGGTGCTCCTGGATCAGGTGAGAGAGGAGACCAAGGCCGACGCCGCCCGCATCGTACGAGAGATCGAGAGCCGGGCGCATGTGGAGGCGGAGCGCAAGGCCCGTGAGATCATCACCACGGCCATCCAGCGCGTGGCCTCGGATCAGGTGGCCGAGACGACGGTCTCTTCCATCGAATTGCCCAACGACGAGATGAAGGGACGGATCATTGGTCGCGGCGGTCGCAACATCCGGGCCTTTGAGGGCATCACGGGGGTGGATCTGGTCATCGACGATACCCCCGACACGGTGGTGCTGTCCAGCTTTGATCCCGTCCGCAGGGAAATAGCACGGATAGCCCTGGAGCGGCTCGTGCTCGATGGCCGTATCCATCCCGGTCGCATCGAGGAGATGGTGGAAAAGGCCAAAGAAGAGGTCAACAATGTGATTCGCGAGACCGGCGAGGAAGTGGTGATGGAAGTTGGGGTGCATGGCGTGCATCCCGAGATCGTCAAGATGTTGGGACGCCTGCGCTACCGCACCAGTTACGGCCAGAATGTGCTCCAGCACTCCATAGAGACCGCCAGGCTGGCAGGCATGATGGCCGCCGAACTCGGCGCCGATGTGGATATGGTAAAGACGGCGGGGCTGCTGCACGACATTGGTAAAGCCGTGGACCATGAGGTCGATGGACCCCATGCCATCATAGGGGCAGAGATCGCCGAGCGCTATCATATGCCCGACGAGATCGTCAACGCCATCGCGGCGCACCATGAGGAGCGGGAGCAGTCCACCGTCGAAGCCGTGCTCGTGCAGGCGTCGGACGCCATCTCTGGCGCCCGGCCCGGGGCGCGGCGGGAATCTTTGGAGAACTATATCCGGCGCATCAAGGCCTTGGAACACGTGGCGAACTCCTTCCAGGGCGTGGAGGATGCCTATGCCATCAACGCGGGCCGAGAGGTGCGCATCATGGTCATCCCCGGAAAGGTAGATGACGCCACGGCCACCCATATCTCGCGGGATGTTGCCAAAAAAGTCGAGGAAACCATCCAGTATCCCGGTCAGATCAAAGTGACCGTCATTCGTGAGACGAGGGCGGTACAATACGCCAAATAACTCGTTGAAAAGGGAGCCATGTTCGAATAGGGGAACGCTATAACATTGTGGGTATGCACCACGCACCCACAATGTTATCTCCCATATTTGCGCATCTTTTTGCGGCTAGGGGCTGCGCCTGTGTCCTTACCAAGCGAGCCTTGGGCTTGCGTTGGATCGTAAGGGTTTCTTTTTCGCCACTCGAAAGGGGAGGCAATGCCATGGGTATCCTCAGGGTTTCTTCGAGCTCCAAGTCCACCGCAGTTGCGGGGGCCATCGCGGGCGTCGTGCGCGAAAAGGGTCGTGCCGAGGCCCAGGCCATAGGCGCCGGGGCAGTGAACCAGGCCACAAAAGCCGTGGCCATTGCCCGGGGCTATCTGGCTCTGGATGGTATCGATGTCATCTGTATCCCCGCTTTCACCGATGTCATGATCGGCAATAAGGAAAGGACGGCCATCAAGCTAATCGTCGAGCCCAGATGAAGAATACGGTGGATCTGCATATTCACACCGTTGCCTCGGACGGTCTGCACACACCAGCCCGGATCGTGGCCATGGCACGCGACAGGGGGTTGCGCACCATCGCCATCACGGATCACGACACGATAAGCGGCGTCCCCAAAGCCCTGGAGGCGGCGCGCGACACGTCCCTGGAGGTGATCCCCGGCGTCGAGGTCAGCACGCGGTCAAAGGACGTCGAACCCCATCTTTTGGGGTATTATGTGGATCACACGTCCGATGCCCTTGTGGGTACGCTCTCCCGCTTTCAATCCCTGCGTCTGCAACGGGCAAAAGAGATTGTGTGCAGGCTACGCGCCAGGGACATTCATCTCTCGTGGGAGCGGCTCCTCGATCTGGCCGGGGGCAAGAGCGTGGGTCGGCCCCATATCGCCAGGGCCATGGAGGACGCCGGCTATGTGGACTCGTTTCGGGAGGCTTTTGACGGCTATCTGGCCGAGGGAAAGCCAGCCTATGTGCCCCGTATCAAGATGACCCCCGCCGAGGCCATCGTATTGCTGGATGAGGCGGGCGGAATACCCATCCTTGCGCATCCCTGGCACGAACGATCCTTCGTCCCCTCCCTGGTCGAGGACGGCCTCGTGGGGCTGGAGGCATACTATCCCCAGTACACATCCTCCATGACCACGCGGCTCAAACGTCTGGCGGCGCGACACCAGCTGATCTGTACGGGGGGCAGCGATTTTCATGGCCTCTCCATCGCTCCTCAGAATCGCCTGGGAGGCGTCCACGTGCCAGAAAGCTGTGTCCAGGCCCTAAAGCGCGAACGCGCTTCTCGGTCCGCTCATCGAAAAGCTACCTAGAACCTTTTCTACCCTATCCGCGGGTATTCGAAAAGCCGCGTTCTTTCTCATCCAAGGGATTTCCTATGGCTTCCTCGCCCCGCAGTTGCGCGAGGGTGAGGTCCAGTTTGGTGCCGTTTTCAAAGGCCACACGGGCGGTTTCCTCCAGCACATTGATCTTTGTGATGCGCCCCGTGCCCATCTCCGTTTTGACCTCTGTACCCTCTCGGGGGAATTTATCCTTGACCTCGCAGTAGCGCTCATACTCGAATTTGAGACAGCAGCGCAGGCGCCCGCAGAGCCCGGATATCTCCATGGGGCTCAGGGGAAGATCCTGTTCCTTGGCCATACGGATCGATATGGGCGAGAAATCCTGGAGCCAGGTGGCACAGCAGAGCGCCCTGCCGCAGGGCCCCAGACCTTCCATGATCTTGGCCTCGTCACGCACTCCCACCTGGCGCAGCTCGATGCGCGTTCGAAAGATGTGCGCCAGTTTGCGCACGAGCTCTCGAAAGTCCACGCGCTTGTCCGCTGTGAAAAAGAAGGTCAGCCGCGATCCGTCATAGTTGTACTGAGCATCTATGATCTTCATCTTCAGACCGAATTTCTCGACCTGTTTCTCGCATTTCTTCAAGGCCTCCGGTTCCTGCATCTGCAAGCGCTGGGCCTCTATGCGGTCGGCGGGGGTGGCGCGGGAGAGGACGGGCTTGAGTTCGCCGACCACCTCCGACGGGTCTATCTCCTTGGGGTCCATGACCACCTCGCCCATCTCTTTGCCGCGCGCGGTCTCGACGATCACATGTTCGCCTTTCTCAATATTCTCTATATCCCCAGGGGAGAAATAGTAGGCCTTGTTCGTCCCTCTAAATTTCACACCACACACTATGGGCATAAACGTCGTCCTCCACTTTATCTAATCAAGCGCGATCTGATGCCAGCCCAGGAGGAGCACCTCGAGGGCCAGTCGCGCATTGACGTTTCGATCCAGTTGCTCCAACGTGGCCTCCAGGTCACGAATCGCCCCCTCGGCCTCTGCAAGGTCGTACTGCCTCGCCGTCTGGCGCAGGCTGTCGATAAAATCGATGTTCACGACCAGATCTTGGCAATCGCAGATCATCAAAAGGACATCCCGCCACCACCCCTGCCAGAGCTTGATGATCTCGGGGAGATCTTTTCCCTTGCTCAGGCGCTCGGCGGTTTGGATGCGCGCCGCGCGCCCCTGGCCCAGGATATCCAGAAGCGTCTCTATGTGCTCGCGCCGCTCTTCAAGGCCGTCGCCCTCCTCTATGACCGAGAGTGCCCAACCGACCTGGCCGCCCGAAAGTCTGGCGATCAGCCTGGCGCGTTCCTCCTGCCCGTCCAGGCGTTCGCGGAG
>CAZMOW010000045.1:7288-19268 GCA_964567975.1 uncultured Anaerolineales bacterium
CCTTTTCGAGGCGCGTCAGGGGCACGGCACGGAGCGGGAGCACCTGGCATCGCGACACGATGGTGGGCAGGAGCAGGTCGGCATCGGTGGCCGTGAGGAGCAGGACGACCCTGGAGGCCGGCTCCTCCAGCGTCTTGAGCAGGGCATTGGCCGCCTGCGTCGTGGCCCGTTGAAAGTCGGTGATGATGCAGACGCGCCAGCGCCCCTCAACGGGGGAGAGGGAGAGGGTATGCTGCAACCCTCGCACCTGATCGATCTTTAGGCGCCCGCCCTCTGGTTGCACGATGATGACATCGGGGTGCGTCTCCTCCTTTGTTCTGACACAGGCATCGCACAGCCCACAGGGCGGAGTATCTGCCAGGCAGTTCAGGGCTGCCGCCATCTCTTTTGCCAGATGGGTCTTGCCTATATTGGCAGGCCCCGTAAAGAGGTAGGCGTGCGCGATATGCTGAGATTGGATGGCCCCTCGAAGATAATCAACGGCCCATTCGTGGCCTATTGTCGTCCACATACCTATTTTCTATCTGTCTCGTAGCCTGGAATTGCAAGCTCGCGATCATTAACATAACAGTTTATTCTAGTACGATCCCCGGCCCTGTGCAAATATACGCTGGCTCACGGCCGCCGTCACCCGCATGAATCCTCTCCGTAGCCTTCAAGTGACACACCTGGAGACTCTGCCGCTCAGGCGATGATCGTTTCTCGCACCACGCGGGGATCCTGAAACTCGTCCTGGGCATCCGTGGCGCGGGTCGAAAAGCTCCACACCACACCGCCCTCTTTGCCCGCCTGAAACCAGTGCCAGGTGTTGGGGGGAACCGTATATTGTTCGCCGGGATGCAGGAGGATCTCCCGACGCGACGTGTAATATTGCTCCTGCCCCACCGGCGGCGTTCCTTGAGAGTTCGGCATCGCCTCGCCCGGTACATAGAGCCGAATCTTCCCCCACTGGCAGCGGAACGTCTCCTCCTTCCCGATATAGTCTCCCAGGGAGGGATGTCGGTGTTCCACAAAGGTCTGGCCGGGAAACAGGACCAATACCTTGACCGCGATGGCGTCCGTCTCCACCATGCTCAGGATCTGCAGTCCTGTCTCGTCCAAATTACCCAGCCCCATGTCCAGCACTTCTATGGCCTCTATTTCCGCATCGCGTGCCACGATACCGGCCCGTTGCAGATATCTCTCCGTCCTTTGGCGTGCGTTGATGAGCGTTTTCTCTGTGATCATATATGCAATTTCTCCGCAGACCCTCGATGCTTTATCCCATTTTACAGGCCATCTCTCGATTTGACCAATGGTCCACCTTTGGCGACAGGTTTGGGGGGCACGTCAAGAGCCTCCCAAGTAGCATGATAAAGGATAACCAACACCTATCACACACCGGGAGGCTCGCGCTAGTGTTTGACAGAGAATTGGTAGAGACATTCCGGTAGAATGTCTCTACCCCGCGATCTATCCGCTCGATCGTGCCGCACCGCCCCATGGCGGTGCGATCATAGCAAAGCCCCCGCGACCTTGCGGATCCCCTCGGCGATGGCGCCCGCGTCCTCGAGGATGAACGTCTGGTCGATAGAGATCATGACGGCGCGCCCCAAATAGTCCAGGGACTGGGGACACTCGTCGGGGGAATAGCCGTCGATGTCGCCCTCGTAGAAGGGGCTCTTCCACGGCGCCCGCCGCGCCTCCGCCAGGCCGCTTATCATAAAGGGCCAGTTGCTATAGATGTGGCGGTCTGGAATGCTGTTGTCGTACACCGTGCCGCAGCGTATATTCTCGGCGTTCAGCGCCTCGGCAAAGCGCTGGGCCAGGTCAGTGTCGGGGAGGAAAAAGGCGAAGGTGATGCCACAGTCCCCGGCAGGATCCGGCACGTCCTGGAAGGTGAGCCCCTCCACGTCGTCCAGGTTCTCCATCAGGTGGCCCTTGACGGCGCGACAGTGGGCCACGATGGGGTCCAGGCGCTTGCGCTGGGCCCAGATCAGAGCTCCCGCTACTTCGGAGAGGCGATAGTTCTGGCCGGAAATCACGTAATCGTAGCTGCGCTCTGTGCGATCCCCCCAGAATCGCGCCGCGCAATCGTGCTGCATACGTCCCCGGTCGTGAACCTCCTCATCGTCGGTGACCATGAGGCCGCCCTCGCCGGCGGTGATGACCTTGTACTGCTGGAAGCTAAAGCAACCCACGCGGCCCATGGTGCCCAGGGGGTGTCCCTTGTAACTGCCGCCGTTGGACTGGGCCACGTCCTCTATCACGTCGACATCGTACTCCCTAGCCACGGCCATGATCTCATCCATGCGGGCGTTGACCCCGCGCATATGTACGGGGATGATGGCTCTGGTATAGGGCGTGATCTTACCCGAAAGGTCATTCGGGTCCATGTTCAGGGAATCGTCCACCTCGGCGATGACGGGCACGGCCCCTGCGGCGATGACGGCCGCCGCCGTGGCTATATACGTATAAGCGGGGATGATGACCTCGTCCCCCGGCCCGGCGTCGATCCCATAGAGGGCGCAGATCAGGGAGGACGTTCCCGCGTTGACGGCCAGGGCGTACTTGCGCGCCAGGCGCTCGCGATACCAGTTCTCTATCTTGGCCACCTCCGAGTCCTCGACGCCCTCGCCCAGAAAGCGGAACAGGCGTTTCTTCTGCAGAACTTTTTGAATAGCCTCCATCTCCTGCTCATCGATCTCGGCGGAGCCGTGGAAACCACCACGCAACGGCTCCTTCCTTACCGGCGTTCCCCCCTCGATGGCCAGTTTCTCACCCATGGGTCATATCCTCCCAGTTTTTTCTATCTTCTGTATCGTCTATCCGCGCAGGGCTGAGCCGATGCGCGCGATATGTTCGGGATCTGTGCCACAGCATCCGCCCACGATCCGCGCACCGAGGGAGACGAAACCGCGGGCATATTCCGCCATCTCCTCCGGGGTGACGTCCCAGACTGTCTCATTGCTCTTCCCACGGGGCACGCCAGCGTTCGATTGGGCCATGAGGGGCAACGTGGTGGCCTCCTTCATGCCCTCCAATCCGGCCTTGATGGCCTGAGGCCCCTCGCCACAGTTGGCTCCCACCACGTGGGCGCCCGCCTCCTCGGCCCGTCGGGCCGCGTCGTCGGCTCGAAGGCCCATCATGGTGCGCCCCTTGGCATTGAAGGCAAAGGTGGCAAAGACAGGCAGGTCCGTCTCGGCCCTGGCCGCACGTATGGCGCAGCAGACCTCGTCGATGTCATGGGCCGTTTCCATGAGGATGACGTCCGCCCCCGCCTGCGCCAGTATGGCGATCTGCTCGGCGTACACATCCTCCGCCTCGGCGATGGCGAGGGGCCCAAAGGGCTCCATCAATTTCCCCGTGGGACCCACAGAGGCCGCCACCCAGGCCTCATCGCCCACGGCCTCCCGGGCCAGTTCCACACCCAGGCGATTGAGCGCCACGAGTTCGTCTTCCAACCCTCCGTCTCGCAGGCGCAGGCGATTACCACCAAAGGTATTGGCCGTGGCGATCTGGGCCCCCGCCTCCAAGTAGGCGGTATGGATCTCCAATAGCACCTCCGGGTGTTCCCGGTTCCAGCGCTCGGGCGGCGCCCCTGCGGGAAGCCCCCTGGCCTGCAGCATGGTCCCCATGGCCCCGTCGCCAACGATCAACTCGCCCTTTTCGAGTGTGGATAGAATATCCAACATGTATGCTCCTCTCCATAGCTTGCCGCGCAACGCGACGGTCCATGCCCAGCGCGGCGTTCCCTCACAGGGATGTCACCTCCCCGTATGAAATTCGGTGCTCCTATTGTACGGTTCCGCCCCTGATTTGACAAGAAAAGCGAGGGGCAATTGCATCCCCGTCCTCCACTTGTTATAATCCACCCATCGATTTGGAAAAGCAGGCGAACGTCGTTTGGTCTGGCATTGATAGAGGAGGTCGGGTGAAACTCAGACAGAAACTGTGGAATCCAAACCTTTTGGTTTTCCTGAGCAGCGCTTGCATCATGGTGATCGAGTTGGTCGCCAGCCGCCTCATCGCACCCCGGGTGGGGGTCTCCCTGTATACCTGGACCTCCGTCATCGGCGTCATCCTGGCCGGCATCTCGCTGGGTAACTATATCGGGGGGCGCCTGGCCGACTGGCGGGCGTCGATGAGCCTTCTCGGTGTGATCTTTTCCCTCGCCTCCCTGAGCACCCTGGCCATTCTTTGGCTCAATAACGATCTTCACGATTTTCAGTTATCCTTCGATGCGCCCTTTATGCTCTGGATCGTCCTCTATATCGCCGCCGTGTTTCTGGTGCCCGCGGTGATCCTGGGATGCATATCTCCCATCGTGGTCAAACTCAGTCTGACCGACCTCGAGCACACCGGGCGGACGGTGGGCAAGATCTATGCCTGGTCGACTGCCGGCAGCATCGTGGGTACCTTTGCCACCGGCTTTGTTCTCGTTTCTCATCTGGGTACCAAGGCGACCATCCTGGGCGTCGCTGGTCTACTGTTGCTACTGGGGCTGTGGTTCGTAAGCGCCGTCTCCTGGCCTCGCGCCCTGTTAAGGATCCTGGTGATAGGGGGGCTTTTTGCCTTGGGCATCTTTCAGCTGTCCCAGGGAGGTTTCTTACGCAGCGAATGTGTGCGCGAGAGCAACTATTTCTGCATCAACGTCCGCGAGACCGAAAAGGGAGGACGTCAGGTCAAGGAATTACTTTTGGACCGCCTAGTACACAGTTATTCGGACATCGACGACCCCACCTTCCTCAGTTATGGCTATGAGCAGATCTATGCTCAGGTCATCGAATCCATGGCCGAGGAGGATCCCGCCCTGGACGCTTTTTTCATCGGCGGAGGAGGGTATACCTTTCCCCGCTATATGGAAACTACCCTTCCGCAGAGCGACATCGTTGTGGCAGAGATCGATCCCGAGGTGACCGAGGTGGCATATCAACACATGGGACTGGATGAGAACACGGAGATGGAGATCTTTGACATGGACGCACGCAACTACCTGTCCCGAGAGGCAGAGCCCGACTCCTTCGACATCGTTTTTGGGGACGCTTTCAACGACTTTTCCGTGCCCTATCATCTGACCACGCTGGAGTTCGACCAGTTGATAGATCGCGTTCTCCGCGACGATGGCCTATATATGGCCAACATCATCGACGGGGGGCCTTATGGGCACTTTTTTCGCGCCTTTGTGGGCACGCTGCAACAGGTATTTCCCCACATCGCGGTCATTCCCTCCAGCCCGTCCTGGCAGGAGGATGTGCGCACCACCTTTGTGGTGCTGGCGAGCCATCGCCCTCTGGATCTATCCGCGCTATCGGCGGACTATGCTCCAATGGGCGAGGAGGAGTTGCGCGCCTATATGCAACAGGAGCCGTACGTAATACTCACCGATGATTACGTCCCCGTCGATAACCTCATGGCCCCCGTCGTGGACGCCTCTTTTCGCGGTGCCACCATGGACCAGAACATCGCAGCGCGCATCGAGGAGCGCATCCTGGTGGTGGGCATAGGGGCGTTGGTCGTTTTGGCTTCCGGGCTTGGCTGGGGCGTCTATCGCTGGCAGTTTGCGTGAGGGCTATAATATTGGCGAGTTGTGTGTCAGTGGGCATATCTCTATGAACAGTATGCCCCAGAACAAGGCGCTTTCCTGAGCCTAGATTCAACAGCTAGCTGATTCTATTCGTTCAGAGCATCCAAAAAGCCGCCAGGAGCGCACTTGATCGCCATCTATGGTAGAGACGCAAGATCTTGCGTCTCTACGAAATCACCTACGATTCTCCTGCAGCAAAGTTGTAGATAGATACCACTTTGCGCTTGTTTCAGTACAGACGATTGAATTTCGAGAGATGTCACATCTAGACTGAGGGTTTTCTCCTCTGAAAACAAGAAGCTACCAGGCACTTTAAAGGTGCCTGGTAGCGTGACTAGCTAACGACTTTGTCTACTCAAGCGTTGCTGCCCAGTCGTCTATCTGCTTCTGGACTTCCTCGATGACCTTTTCGATGCCAGCGTCCTTTTGCTTTTGTACGAGTTCTTCTACGCCAGCTTCTACGTCGGCGATGTCTCCATTCCCCAGGGGTTCCCCAAACTCTGTCTGGACAGAGCTAACCTGGGCAACTTCTGTCTTCACTGGCTCCGGATTGAACACGAAACCAAGTATCACTGATTCCTCGGCCTCTTCGTTGAGCTCCCTGGTCATCGCCCAGGCGTCGTTTTCAGCGAGGGTCTCGTGGAAATAGTAGCCATTGAAGGTATCGCCCATGGCCCAATTCCTGAATTTATAGGGTGTGGACGTACCATCTACTCCTTCTGGATACTCGATCAGGTCTTTTTCCTCGTCAACCCACTTCCAGTGTGTGCCCTCAATGCCATGTACAACGGTGTTAAAGACCTCTGGATCTGTGTTCACCAGATTCAAGATCTGAAGGGCAGCCTCGGGGTGCGGCGAGGAAGCACCGATGGCATTCATTGTGGCGTTAATGCCACTTGTTCTTAGGAAGGCCTGTTTGATCAGACCACCATGCTTTCCTTCAAACACATGATCATCTTTTATGGAAATCGGAACGTCGTACCACTCGGGCTTCCATACGTGGCAAGCACCGGCGAAAGCCTCTTGTTTCCACATGGCCGCTACATCTTCTGCGGGCAGCTTGCCCGCAAGATACTCCTTCTCTACCCACTCCCTCTGTAGCTTGGCGGCCTCAAGGTACACGGGCTGCGCCGCAATGTGCGCTGCCTTGCGTTCTGGATCGTCGGAAAGCACTCCCACACCGGGAGCCCCGCCAACTTCCTCATAGTTGGAAAAGTAGGCCAGTATCAGGATCGTCGACTGATCAAAGAAGGAGTAGAAATCCTCGTTCTCCATGACTTCGTCCATATACGGTTCCATATCCCTGATGTCGTTGATCTCGTCCCAGTCTATGGGGTACTTTTCCAGGATGTCCTTGCGGATAAAGGGGCCCCAGGTCTTGACCCAGATCTGCTGGTTAGGGATCCCATACAGTTCCCCTCCCACTCTACCCACGTTCCATACCTTCTCCGAGAACTCGCTCCACAGTTCAGGGGCATGTTCCGGCAGTAGATCGTCAAGCGCCAGCAGATTGCCATTGCGCGCATTGTTATAAAAATCGTTCGCCCATGAGGAGACCCAGACGATGTCAACGACCTCGCCTGCGGCGAACTTGAGATTCATCTTTTCCCCGAGTTCGCCCAAGTCGGCGTAATTGACGAAATTGATTCTGGCGTTGACGCCCTTTTCCTGTAGCATCGTGCCCAATGCATCCTCTACTTTTTCGACGTCATCCGCTGCATGTGGGGAATTATGCCAGGTCACCTCCACCACATCGGGGGCCGGCGTATCAGCAGGCCCAGAGGGCTCTGTATCCTCTGCTTCTGGCTCTGCAACTGCTGGTTCTGTAACTTCCTCTGGCTCTGCGCTTGGTTCTGGTGCACATGCAGCCAGAGCTATACCTACCGCTGTAAAAGTGCCCAACTGTAGCAAATCTCGACGAGTCAATTTCCCATCTAACATCTTTTTCTCCTCAATTTAATCATAGAGATGATTCAGAGATTTTTAAAAAACGAACCTCTTTTTGTGCCCAGTCCCTTCCCAAGGGGCCAAATTCTACTCACCACCTCCTTTAAATGCTCCAATAGTGAGACCCCGCACGAAATACTTTTGCAGAAATAGAAAAGCAAGGACGACCGGGCCCGCTGCCACCACTGCCATTGCCATACGTATTGTGGTCAATGGGACGGGGGGGAGTTCGGCATCCGGTATGTCTTGTGCGTGCTCTGTCAGAAAGGCAAGTTTATTGAGCATCTGGTGAAGGAGATACTGCAATGGCGTAACTTCTGGTCTTTCGATGAATAACAATGCGTTGAACCAATTATTCCAATACATCATGATATAGAAGAGGCCAATGGTGGCCAGGGCGGGCTTGGACAGGGGGACGGCTATTTGGAAAAAGATGCGCCATTCTCCGGCTCCATCGATCTTGGCTGCATCTAATAGGCCCTCTGGCAGTTCATTAAAGTATGTTCTCAGAATCAATACGTACCAAGGGACAATAAGAGGGGGGATTATCAATGCCCATAGGGTATCCCTAAATTTGAGGTTTTGGGTGACCAGGATGTAATAAGGAACGACGCCACCGTTGAACAATATGGTAAAGAATACAATAAATGCGAGGACGTTTCTCAATCGAAAATTCCTACGGGACATGGCGTAGGCTAACATGGCCGATAGCAACAAGCCGACTCCGGTTCCCACCGCTGTAACGATGATGGTGACACGATAAGAAGTCAGAATCTGCTGAGGGACTCTGAGGATATACTCGTATGCAGCCAAGCTAAAATCTACAGGATAGGGCCTATACCCATGTGCCATAATTCCCTTCTCGCTGGACAGCGAAGAAGAAACTACAACCACAAAAGGCAATGCAAAAGCAAGGGCGAGAATAGATAGGATAATATGGATGAAAAGATTCCTTATCCTCTCTGTTTTCTGATACGACATCTGTCCCAAGAGTTACCCCCTGAATAAATAATCCGAAGAGATTAGAACAAGGCGCGGTCTGGATCTATTTTTCTGACAACCCAGTTTGCTAAAACTACTAGAATAAATCCGACTGTAGACTGATAAAGGCCCGCAGCCGCAGCCATCTCTATCTGTCCCAAATCCTGTAAGGCTCGGAAGACATATGTATCTATCACATCCGTTGTCCCGATCAATACAGGATTGAGGTACTGTCGGGGCATCTGGTAAAACAGGCCAAAATCAGCGCTAAAGATGTTTCCAATGGCAAGCAAGGTCAAGATGATAATCTGTGGTGCCAAGTTCGGCAGCGTGATGTGTATGGTCTGTTGCCATTTATTGGCCCCATCGATGGAAGCCGCTTCATAATACTCGGGATTAATCGCCATGATTCCTGCTACGTATATGATGGTTGATACGCCTAGACTCTTCCAAAGATAAGAGATGCCCAGAATAAAGGGCCAGTACTTTGGTGAACTGTACCAATCTATGGGATCTTGTCCAAGATCTGTCAAGAAGCCGTTGATCATCCCTGTACGCCTGGCCAGAAAAGCGTATCCCACATAAGTAACAACAACCCAGGATAGAAAATTGGGGAAAAATAAGGCGGTTTGATAGAATCTGGCGAAAAAATTCTTGTAAACTTCACTAAGCAGTATGGCAATGGTCAGAGCCGCGAGGGTACCTAATGTAATGAAAACGATATTGTAGCCCAAAACGTTCCGAGTGATCTGCCAACCCTTGTCACTCATCCCAAACAAGAACTTGAAGTTGGTCAAGCCCACCCATTCACTGCCCCACAGGCCATCCGCATGACGATAATCTTTGAAAGCAATGAGCATAAAGGGCAACGTCAAGTAGCCGAACACGATCACGTGCGCTAGACCTGGTAGAGCCAGCAGGAATAAAGCAAGATCATCCCAGAGGCCACGCCGCAGGTTTGACCAAGCCGTCTGAAACCACAAAGATATTTTCCGAGTGCCCTTTTCGCGGACTGGATGACGAGTTACTGTCTCATCTACAGATTCCAATCTAGCCTCTCCTCTTATATCATTACCATAACGCCAAAAGTATAATATGGGGCTTGCCTCCTGTCAAATAGTTAGGATGGCTGGCAAAGCGATACCTGATCATCACCGCTTGCTGATAACATCGTCTATGGAATGCATAATTTGGAATCTTGGTCAAGTTTGACAATTAAGTAAACAGGTGTTAATATATGATGACAATTCTAAGCGACTGAACAGGTTTCGTAAGTATGATCCCGCAGCTTCACGATTGGTCAGTGTACCGCAAAGGACCATGGGACACATAGACTTGTCCGAGCTTCTCTGAGATTCTGCTTCCCCGCAGGGTGGTCATCCTCCACAGCCATGGGAAGAGAGACTTGGCGTGCACTGTGCATGAGACGCTCGTTGGACTGTAAGGATGTCTCCCCCCCACCTTGAGCATTCCTCAAAATCACAATCCGCATCGGATATACCCATCACATGTCGAAAAGGAGATCTTTGAATGAAATATCGCGAATTTGACGGTTTGGATTGGAAAGCATCGGCCCTTGGCTTTGGATGTATGCGTCTGCCCACCGTGGGTGGCGATCGTTCCAATATCGACGAGGCCGAGGCGAAAAAGATGATTCACTACGCCATCGAGCACGGGGTCAACTATTTGGATTCGGCCTATCATTATCACGGCGGCGCCAGCGAAGAGTTCCTGGGCCGCGCCCTCAAGGGCGGCTATCGAGAACGGGTGCGTCTGGCCACCAAGATGCCCTGCCCCGCAGTCGAGGAGCACAGCGACTTTGAAAGGATCTTTAGCGAGCAGTTGGAGCGGCTTCAGACGGATCATATCGATTTTTATCTGCTGCACGGGCTCCGGCGGGAGCGGTGGGACAAGATGCGCGAGCTGGACTATTTCTCCTGGGCCGAAAAAGCCCTGGCCGATGGCCGCATCGGGCATCTGGGATTCTCCTTTCACGACGACTACGAGGTCTTGAAAGAGATCGTGGACGGCTACGATAACTGGACCTTTTGCCAGATCCAGTACAACTATATGGATATCGAGAATCAGGCCGGCACCAAAGGGCTCAAGTACGCGGCATCCAAAGGACTGGCCGTGGTGATCATGGAACCCCTGCTGGGCGGCAAGTTGGTGGATCCCCCTCAAGAGGTCCAGGAGATATGGAAAAGCGCGCCTCAGGAACGGACGCCGGCGGATTGGGCGCTGCAGTGGCAGTGGAATCAGCCCGAGGTCTCGGTGGTACTGAGTGGCATGAGCACCATGCAGCAGGTGAGGGAGAATGTGGCCAGCGCCGATGCCTCGGCCGTGGGATCGTTGTCCCAGGAGGAACTGGATGTCATCGCCCAGGTGCGGGAAAGGTATGAGGAACTGTCTCCCATTCCCTGTACGGGATGCGAATACTGCCTTCCCTGTCCCAATGAACTAAACATCCCCAGATTGCTGGGCATGTTGAACCAGAGCGTGACATATAATGCCCTGGAGGATATGCGGCGGCGATATGACAGGATGTCGGAGGAGGAAAGGGCCTCCGCCTGCGTCCAATGCCGCGAGTGTGAGGAGGTCTGCCCCCAGCAGATACCCATCAGCGAGTGGATGGTGCACATTCACGAGGTGATGACCAAGGAGATGCCCTTGGCAGAGTGCCTGGAGGGGGCGCCCCCTGCCGACTAGGCGGCTATAGACGGCGTCCCGGAATATCATCGGGACGCCTCATTTTTCAGTACGCTTTGCGAAGAAAGGAGTGCACAGTGTACTTTGATAGACAGGGCAAGCAAAACACGGAACAAGTGCTAGAGATCGTCAAAGAGGAGGCCTCGGAGCGAGGTATCGAGCACGTCGTGGTGGCCTCCACCCGGGGCGACACGGGCCTGAAGGCGGCTCAGATGCTATCGCAGGATGGGCTGAATGTCGTAGTGGTCACCCACAGCAGCGGCTTTCGGGAGCCCGGTGCCCAGGAGATGTCAGACGAGGCACGTGCCGAGATCGAGGAGTCGGGCGGGAGGGTGCTCACGGGCACCATGATCTTTCACAACCTGGGCGCCGCCATCAGCAGCAAATACGGTGGCTATTCCCA
Source organism: uncultured Anaerolineales bacterium (assembly GCA_964567975.1). Lineage (GTDB taxonomy): Bacteria > Chloroflexota > Anaerolineae > UBA1429 > UBA1429 > JAWLEV01. The sequence goes on from CAZMOW010000045.1 coordinate 18,895, forward strand.
CCAAAGTCTGGTGGCCGACGTGCTGCGCCTCTTTGGTCAGGGCATGAAGGTCGCCGTCGAGTGCACGGCCATGGCCGCCGACGCGGGCCTCGTACCCTGCGAGGACGTGATCGCGGTGGCCGGCACCGGCTGGGGCGCGGACACGGCCCTCGTCGTCCATGCCATGCCCTCCAAGCAGTTCTTTGATATCAAGGTGCGCGAGATCCTCTGCAAGCCGCGGGATTGGTAACAGTTACAGTGAGCAAGCCAAGGCCTCCAAGGTTTCAAAAACCTTGGAGGCCTTTTGCGTTTTGGCGTACGGCGCTTTGACGCCGTACGCGATCTCATACGGTGTACGATTCTCCCGGATCCAGGATCGCCGCTTCTGCCCTCGG
>CAZMOW010000046.1:0-19153 GCA_964567975.1 uncultured Anaerolineales bacterium
ACGCGTGGTCGATGACGTTCGCAGATCAGAGCCCGTGACCACGTGCCCTCTCATGGCAAGGACGCGGGCGATGGCAGACAGGCCAATTCCCCCGATCCCCACCATATGAATTCTTTCGGGAAGCTCCAGTTCGCTCATCATATCCCGCCTACCGAATCACCCGTGCCAGCAGTAACAAAGCACTGAGATAAAGAAGCAGGCTCTGCCCAAAGAGCACGGGCCGACCCAAAAAAGTCATGGGCAAAAACTCTAGCATCTTTTGGGCAATCGCCGACAGATTCTCCACAGAGAAACCCAAAAGCTCAAGAGGATAACCAAATCTGTCCATATAGTACCAAAGGGAACCGGCGATCAGATATCCATTAAGTGTGCCCGTCAAAAGTCCCAGGATGACAGATTGTGTTCCATTCCGCACCCGTCCCCCAAAAGCCAACGTCTCTCCCTCATAGGAGACGAAAGCCGATCCGATGATGACAAAGGTGAAAATCCCGCATTGTATCAGATTTTCATCGGACCCAGACATGAATCCGCCTCCCGCATCCATCACCTTCACCAAGCCCCTATCCAGTTCCGGTTCAAAGCGACTCAGGAAAAAGAGCAGGAACATCATAATCGTGGTCACGCCCAGTTCCCGCAGAAATCCGCGCACTAAACCGATAAGGGCGAACACGAATACCAGAGCGGAAAAAAAGACCTCAATTGGGATCATGAATCAAGTCCTCCCCTGAACTCAAGACTGTTTCCGCTCTCGAGGGCCAGACGCACTATAGAGGCCAAAGATGATCAGCACGAACACAAAGAGGGCCACCACGCGGGCAACCACCTGCTCATCCATAAGCGTCTCCCTCACGGCGCCACCGGGCAGGGCGATCACGGTCTTGGGCTGTGAAAAAAGGATGGGAAAGAGATAATAGACCATAAGAAAGCCGTTGACGAGTCCGACACATAGCCCAAGAATCTTCAGTATGATGGCCCGGGGCGGCGGAATGGTACCCTGCCCCATCACATAAAAGAAGAGCACTGTCACGAAAAAGAACGCCACCCCCAGGGTTTGTATCTCCGCCGGCGTCTCGATCAGCGGCGGGAGTCTTTGTACCTCCTGCCATGCCTCGGCGGGATTCTCCGCCATCAACCCTCCGGACAGGGCAAGCTGAGCCAGCTTGTGGAAACGGTTCACTAGGGGATGAAAAATCTGCGCCAGGCGATCGGACATGAACATCCCCACCGCGACGGCGATGACGGAAAGCAACTCCCGATTCACACCACGCCTAAAGCCTATAAAACCAAATAGACCCAGAACGATACCCATGAAAATATATTTGTTGATATCCCAAACGACGATACCTTCCATCAAATCACCCTTTGGCCAGTGAACACAGCATCTCCGCTATACGCTCGGCAGCATCGGGGGCAGCCAACGCCCACGAGGAATGCGCCATGGTTTCAAGTCTTCTGGGGGCATTCAGAAGCTCCTGCACCCGTGAGAACAACTGCCCATCCAATAGGTCATCCTGGACGATGATGGCCGCGCCCCTTTGAGCCAGGTAGCGCGCATTCACCTCTTGATGCTGCCCCGCATACGGATAGGGTACCAAGATGGCCGGTAATCCCACGGCGGGAAACTCACCAAGTGTTGCCGCGCCGGCTCGGGCAACGACCAGATCGGCGGCCACTAGAGCATCCACCATGTTTTCGTAAAGATAGGGAAAAAGATGATATCGCGCCCGCTGCCCATCGCTCAACATCTGTCGGGAGCCCTCTAGCATCTCCTGATCGTTAAAACCACTGATATGCACCAACTGCGCCCTGCGCAACAGAGCTGCCAGCTCGTTGCGAACCGCCACGTTGATCGAATGCGCCCCCTGACTTCCTCCAAGAACCAACAGAACGGGAATGTCGTCGTTCAACCCAAGACGCTCGCGCGCCGCATCTTTGGAGGTGCTGTAGAGGGCGCTGCGTACTGGATAACCGCTGACCATCACCTTTTGTGGAGGAAAGCGCTCCGCCACCTCGGGAAAGGACACCGCCACACGACGCGTAAAGTGGGTCAGAAGGCGAACAGCCAGGCCGGGCTCCATATCGGGCAGATAGACGAGGGAGGGACACCCAACAAGCCAGGCCGCCAACACCAGGGGCACGGAGACATATCCGCCGGTGGCCAGGATGACATCGGCATCAAAACGACCCAATATCTTTTTAGCCTCAACGGCTCCCTGCATCAAACGTCTCAATCCGCCCAGAGCACCGACGACCCCGCTTCCACGGAGGGCACCGGTGGTGACGGGATGGAAGGGAAGCCCCTCTTTGGCCAGGACACGCTCCTCGATGCTGTCCCCGCTCCCAACCCAGGCAACCCCTTCCCTCTCGAGGTGGCCCCTTGTAAACAGGGCCTCAACCACGGAAAGGGCGGGATAGATGTGCCCCCCCGTACCGCCGCCAGTCACAAGAAGCCTCACGCTAGCCCTTCCCGGCCGGCGCTGCCCTGTGAGATATTCAACAGGATTCCCACAGACGCCAGACAACTCACCAACGAGGAACCTCCATAACTGACAAAGGGCAAGACCGTCCCCGTAAAGGGCGCCAGGCCTATAACCACGGCGATATGCAGGGCAGCCTGAAAAGCCACCCAGGAGACGAGGCCGACGGCCAAAAGCATACCATACACATCCTGGGCACAACGGGCGATATTAAAACCTCGCCACGTCCAGAGTGCATAGAGCAGGATGACGATGACCGCCCCGACGAACCCCAGTTCCTCCCCGATGATGGCGAATATGCCATCGGTATGGGGAGCATAGAGGACGAATTTCTGCTGACTCGTTCCCAGGCCAACGCCCAACCACCCTCCCTCATTGAGGGCCACCAAAGACTGTATGGGCTGAAACCCCTGACCCAGCGGATCACTGAGGGGGCCGCGCAGCCACGTTCGGACACGATCGGAGCGATAGCTGGCGATGAACATCACCGCCACCAGGGCGATACCACCAAACAGAAAGCTGATGAGCAACTGTTTCATATCCGCCCCAGCGACAAAGAACATGGCCGTGGCCGTGGCGACCAGAAGCACGGCCGAGGAGAAATCGGGCTGGGCGATGATGAGCCCCGCGATGCCCCCCAAGAGCAACGCAAAGGGAACCAGCCCCAGGCTGATATCCCGGATATGCTCTCCGTGCGACGCCAACCAGACGGCAATATAGATGATCGCGCCCACCTTGGCCATTTCCACAGGCTGTACAGAGCGCGATCGAACGACCCATCGTCCAACGGGAGCGATCACGACCAGCATAAGCACGGTAAGCACAAGAATATGTACGGCAAATCTTCGATACAGATGATAGTCCATGCGCCAGGTGAAGAGCATGGCGCCCAATCCCAATAGGGCGAACACTCCCTGACGCCTGGTAAAGTAGGCGGGCCTTCCCTCATATACCCCATCCTCAAACAGAGCAAACCCATAGGACGCGCTGTAAACCATGACCAATCCCCAAACCAACAGGATCAGTACGACGAGAAACATGATCCAGTCCGATTGTACGATCCTGCGCGCTCTCTTAATCGTCATAGTAAACGCTTCTCCTGCAACGCAGCAACCAGATCACGAAAGGCCTCCCCCCGCGCCTCAAAATCCTCAAAGGCATCGAAGCTGGCCCCGCCCGGCGAGAGCAGCACCACGTCCCCCGCCTCTGCCAGCTCTGCGGCCAGTGGCACGGCTCCGCTCAGCGAATCCCGCACATGAACGTGGGTGTTCTCCGCCTGCAAAGGCCGCCGCTGGCGCGCCTGGGCCAGGGCCTCACAGATGACAGGCTGCGCCTCACCAAAAACGATCACGTGCTTTACACGCGCAAGCACCAGATCGGCCCATCGATCCCATGGGAGATGCTTGTCGCGACCACCAGCCAGGAGAATCTGGGGCTCGTCGAAGGAGCGCAGGGCGGCCATAGCCCTCTCTGGAGTCGTGGCGATGGAATCGTCCACGAACAGCACTCCCTGCCACCGGCACACCTCCTCAAGCCGATGTGGCACACCGGCAAACCGCCTGGCGACGCGGCCCATGGATGCCACGTCCACGCCCCCTACTGCCGCACAGCACGCCGCCGCAAGGATATTGGACAAGTTATGTCGTCCCCGCAGGCCAACCTCGGAAACCTGACAGATCACCTCCTCGCATCCCATCCAGCGCAGCAAAAGACGATCCCCCTGCAAAAAGCCCCCCCGCTCCACCGGGTCTTTCAGACTGAAACGGACCAGCTGTCCCCCCGACGCGGAGGCCATCTCCCGACAGTACGCATCGTCGGCGTTGAGAATGGTCCAATCATCGCGCCCCTGAAAAGCCAGGATGAATGATTTGGCCCGCACATAATCGGCCATGGAAGGATGCCTATCGAGATGATTCGGCGTGACATTCGTGATAGCCGCCACGTGGGGGCTCCAACCCTCCAGGGACACAACACGCGAGGCCTCGGATCGCCGGCGTTCCACATCCTTTCCCTGGTAATCTGGCGAAAAGAGTTCCAATTGAAAGCTGGAAAGTTCCATCACCGCCACCTCGGGGGCATCCCCCTGCAAGAGACAGTTGGTAAGGGGAAAGCCGATATTGCCTCCCACCCACGTCTCCTTGCCATCCATCCTGAACATCTCGCCAACGAGAGCCGTGGTGGTCGTCTTGCCACTAGAACCCGTGATACCCACCACCGGCGCCCGGCAAAGCTGGGTAAAGAGCCTTGGTTCGCTGCTTATGGGAACCCCCTCTTTCCTCGCCCTCTGCACGATGGGCGCCGAAGGCGGCACGCCAGGGCTGATGAAAAGCACATCCACATCCAGATCGGGAACCTCGCCTCCCAACGCAAAGTTCAGATCGAGCCCCTCCAACGTCGCCAGCTCATCCCGTAAATCCTCCGCCGATTTGGTGTCGCTCACGGTAACACGGGCACCCACGGACGCCAGAAAGCGTGCCAGGGCCGTGCCCTCGCGCCCCGCCCCGACGATGGTCACCTTGAGACCTACGAGATCGTGTGGGGATAGCATCACCACGTGCCCCCCCACGCCACAGCCAACAACACGGCCACCAGCCCCACGATCCACATTCGCGACACGACACACACCTCTGTCAGACCGCCAAGCTCATAATGATGATGCAGAGGAGCCATACGAAGGACGCGCCGACCCTCACCGAAACTATGCCTCGCATACTTGTAATAGGCAACCTGCACGATCACCGACAGGGCCTCCGCCACAAAGACGACGCCCACGAGGGGTAGCAACAGGGCATAGCCCGAGAACAGGGCCATGGCGGCCAACCCCGCACCCAGAGCCTGGGAGCCCGTATCTCCCATAAAGACCGCTGCCGGATGCACATTGAACCATAAAAAGGCCAGCAACACACCCAAGAGGACAAAGCAAAGGGAGGCCAGAGGAAGCTCTCCCATCCCCATCGCCAGCACTCCATAGGCGCCAAAAGCCATGGCCGACAGTCCCCCCGCCAGGCCATCCAGCCCGTCGGTGAGGTTTACCGCATTCGATGTGGCCACCACAAAGAGTGCATATACGGGCACAACCCAGATCCCCAAATTCACGCTATATTCCAAAGCGGGCAGCAGGACCGACGTCCTTGGCCTCACCCAATACGTAAAGAGGGCCAACAGGAGGGCCAGCGCCCACTGCGCGGGAAACTTGTATCTCGCCAACCACCCCACGCCTTTCTGGTCATGCAACCCCCGTATATCGTCAAAGGCTCCCAGCGCCCCATAAGCGACCATGGGCAGTAGAACGAGGAGGGGCTCCAAATAACCGCCCAGAGCCAGCACCATGGTGAAAAGCGTTGTGCCCGCCAGGATATATATGCCGCCCATGGTGGGGGTCCCCTCCTTGTCCTCGTGGGAGGCCGGGCCATCCACGCGGACGTGCTTGCCCACACCATACCGCCGCAACTGCTGCACGAACCAGCCCCCCCAGGGCACGACGAGGACAAACGCCAACACGCTTAATATAAGGGGAAACCCTCCGGTCCGAAGCAAGGAAGCGATCACGGCGCTTTCTCCTCCAGCCCCTCCACAATCGTCTCCATAGCCATGCCCCGTGAGCCTTTTACCAGGACGGCATCCCCGAATTCCATGATCTCCTCAAGTACTGTCAGGGCTTTCTCATTATCGGATACCTCATAGATCCGCCCATCATCAAAGCCAGCCTGACGGGCTGCCTCGGCGATGAGACGCCCCCTCTCGCCCACCGTCACCAGGGCGTCCAACAGATCGACGGCATAGCGGCCCACCTTATGATGCCCCTCGCGCTCGTACGCACCCAGCTCGAGCATGTCCCCCAGGACGGCCACCTGGCGCCCAGGGAGCTCGGCCAGCAGGTCCAGGGCGGCCATCATCGACTCGGGACTGGCATTGTACGTATCGTCCAAAAGGGTCGTATCGCGTATCCCTTGGCGCGGCACCAGGTGCAGCCCACGCCCTCCGGCCTCAACCCCCGCTTCAATCTCCTTCCACAAGAGTCCCTGAGGCAACCCCACAGCCACCCCGGCCAGGCTGGACATGACAGCGGGAAGCCCCAACATGGACGTCCGTAAAGGACAAGATGTGGTGGAAAGGGAAAAGGGGCCGATTTCCTCCTCGAACATCCCTTTCCTCACGTGAACGGTGAACCCCATACCCTCCAATCCATGATTGACGATCTCATCAGCCCATACCATGTTATCGGCGTGCAGGCCAAAGGTCAGCACCCGGGCCTCCGTCTGCCCCTCCATGGCCCGCACCCGACGATCGTCACCATTCAGGACTGCCAGGCCCCCCTCGGGAAGCGCCTGCACCAATTCTGCCTTGGCCTGGGCGATCCGCTCCATGCTCCCCAAGCGCTCCAGATGGGAGGGTCCCACGTTAGTCACCACGCCGATCTGTGGGCTGGCGATATCACACAGCAGGGCGATCTCCCCCAAGGCATACATGCCCATCTCCAAAACGGCGCATTCATGCTCTGCCCTGAGCGTCATGAGGGTCAGGGGAAGGCCAATCTCGTTGTTATAGTTCCCAGTGCTCTTGAGCGTCTGATATCGCTGCGCAAGCACCGACGCCACGGCCTCCTTGGTGGTCGTCTTGCCCACGCTGCCCGTCACCCCCACTACGCAGAGATCCGACCTCTGCAACCGACGCCCCCTGGCGAGACGCTGCAACGCCTGCAGTGTCTTAGGAACGACGACCAGGACCGGCGGCTCAACGCGGGCCGGCGCCGTGTCCTTTACCGTATTGACGACCGCCGCATTCGCCGTCACGTCTTCCACCAGGGCCACCGTCGCCCCGGCAGCAAAGGCGTCCTCAACATAGAGATGGCCATCGGTGCGCTCCCCGTGCAAGGCTACAAACATGCTCCGGGAGCTCGCCTCACGAGAATCGATGCATATCTCGGATATGGCTATATCGGCGGCCCCTTTGACGACAAGATCGGGCGCAAGTGTATCCAAAAGATCTCTCAGGGTCAGCACATTCCTTCCTTCAAACATCCTCCGTCAACGTGTGGGGGGAATTCCATAATAGTCCACCAGGTATTTGTACATCCTGCGAAACTCGGGAGCGGCGACCTCCGTTCCCCAATGCCCCTCCCTCGGCTCATCGAATTTCACCAAGACGACGAAACGCGGATCGGACACAGGACCAAAGCCCACAAAGGAGGCGATGATATACTCCCGCACATATCCCTCCACGCTGGCAATCTCCGAAGTGCCCGACTTGCCGGCCAGGACATAGCCCGGCAGAACGCCCTCTTTCATCCCCAGTTCCATGGCCTCGACCATCAATTTCGTGATCTCCTGAACGGCCTGAGAGGAGATCACACGGCGCACGGGAAAAGGCTCTGTCACCTCCACCTCCCCGTCTTGTCGAACCTCACGAACCACATATGGGCGCATCAGAACACCGTCGTTGGCCAGCGCACCATAGGCAGCCACCACCTGAATGGGCGTCACCGCAAGCCCCTGCCCAAAAGAATTGGTGGCCAAATCCGACTTGTGCCAAGCACTCTCACCGGGCACGCGCAAGATACCATCCTCCTCGTAGGGCAGATCGATCCCCGTGACTTCACCAAAACCAAAGCGGCGCACCATCTCATAGAACCTCGCTTCGCCCAGTAGGGTGGCCACATGGGCTGCGCCCACGTTGCGTGAATAGGCCAATAACTCGGTCATCGTGGTCGGCCCATGGGCCTGTCGGTCAGAATTCCGAATACGTTGCTCTCCCACAATGATCTCGCCCCGATCCTCATAAGAGTCCGTAGGACCAACCAGATGCGCATCCAGCGCTCCCGCTAACGTAAGCGGCTTGAAGACGGACCCCGGTTCATATATGGACGAGATCGAGGTGTTCATATAGTGTTCAGACGAGTCCACGTTCCCATAGTCACCGGGGGCATAGGTAGGATAATTCGCCATGGCCAACACGCCACCGGTACGAGGATCAAGGACGATGATATTTCCCGACGTGGCCTTGTTCTCCTCTATGCCCATTTGCAGTATCTGTTCTGCTGCATATTGAATATTGCGGTCTATGGTGAGAACCAAGGTCGCCCCATCCTCTGCTGCCCGGTAGTTGGTCAGGCTGGCCAGAAGTTGCTCTCCCCAGGGATCCCGCACGCCATACCATTCTCCCCGCGTCCCCCGAAGCAGGCGATCATAGTGCTCTTCCACCCCATAGAGGGCGTCTCCCTCATAGTTCACAAAGCCTAAAACCGAAGCGCCAAGGGTGCTGTCGGGATAGACGCGGCGGAACTTGGGATCGCTCTTGAAAGCCGCCGACGAAGCCCCCCCCTCGATCTGTGCCTGCACAGAAGCGGGAAGGCCCCTGCCCAGTATCACGGTGCCGGTCATACCGAGGGTACGGGATATCTCCGCTTTCTCCCGATCTAAGAGACGCGCCAATTCGGGAACCAGGTTCCTTTTCTGCTCGTCGCTCAACAGCTTGGGGGAAACAGAGATATCGTACGATACCGTCGATGCCACGAGACAGTGGCCTGTCGCATCGCGTATATTCCCTCGAGCCGCGGGAACGACATCGGGATCATGTCCCCCCTGCAAGCTGAAGGAGATAATCCTCTCCTGCGGCATAAGCTGACAGAAGGCCAACCTCGCCACCAGCGCCAGTCCCGCGGCGAAAAGCACGGTGGTGAGCCAGGCTATACGTCGTCTTTGCCCCAAAGATTGAGAATTATCCATCACAGAAACCAGAGGTCAGATGCCATCGTCCACAAGGATCCCTGATCAAAATTGCCATCATCTTTGTTCCGCGGGGGACTCGACCCACAAGTAAAACTGCTCCACAAGGCTCCCCCAAAACGTATTTTTAACGTTCAATCCAACTCTATCGGAATCTCCACCTCTCCCACGGGAACCAAAAGCACGCTGTACTGCTGGCGTCGGCGTACACTCGATATGGAGGCGCTCCTTCACGTCGGCGGCCTCTGGAAAACGATAGCCCAAATCCTCACCGGCCTGGTACACTCGTTCCAGGGAACCCAACAGGGCCACCTCGCCCTGGAGAACGACGAGGTCGCGATGGAGTCTTTCCTTACGCATCTGCAGGTAGCGAATCTCTTTGGCGTACGCGGCCACCTCACTTGCCTGACGCAGATAGAGCCCCCCCGCCAATCCGATGAGGAGCAGCATCATGCTGAAATAGACCAACGTGCGCGGCTTGACCTTGTCCATAGAGATCCTGCGCCTGGTACGCTCGTAAAACACCAGCAGATCGTTACGCTTTTTCACCATCGCAGCACCTCCTCCAGGGATCAGGGCAAGCGTTCCACGACGCGCAGGCGCCCACTCCGGCTGCGGGGATTGACAGAGACCTCCTCTTCCGAGGGCCACACCACGCCCTTTGTCAGGCGTTTGATCGCCGCCTCATGATCGCAGACGCACCAGGGCAGCCGTGGCGGACAGATACAGTCCTTGGATTCGCGCACGAAAAAGCGCTTCACGATCCGGTCCTCCAGGGAATGAAAGGCGATGGTCGCCAGCCGTCCACCGGGCCTCAAAAGATCGACCGCCTGGGGCAATGCGGCCTCGAGAGAGGCCAATTCCTCATTGACCGCGATGCGTAACGCCTGAAAGGTGCGTGTGGCCGGATGGATGCGCCCCCGCCGCCCCACCACGTGGGCCACGAGATCGGCCAGTTCGCGCGTGCTATGCAAGGGACGCTCGGCACAGATGGCCCGCGCTATGCGGCGCGAATGACGCTCCTCCCCAAATTCATAGATCACCCGCGCGATCTCTTTCTCGGGCCAGGTGTTCACTATTTCGTCCGCCGTGAGGTCCACCTGGGACCCCATACGCATGTCCAGAGGACCATCCTCCCGAAACGAAAAGCCGCGCGCCGCCTCGTCCAATTGCAGGGAAGAGACGCCCAGGTCGAAAAGGATGCCATCCACGGCCTCGAAACCGTACTCCCGCGCTATGCGCCCCAGATCGGCGTACTGTGCACAGACAAAGGTGACCCGTTCACCAAAGACGGACAGCCGCTCACGCGCATACTCCAGCGCCTGCTCGTCGATATCGATGGCCAAGAGTTCCCCATCGGGAGCGGACCGTTCAAGGATCCCCTCGCTGTGTCCCCCCAGCCCCACCGTGGCATCGATATAGCGCCCCCCGCTGGTGGGCTGCAGCCAGGACATGACCTCATCGAACAGGACGGGGATATGTTCCGGGAGATCGCGCACATCCGTCTGTTCCTCGGACTCGATGGCCATCTCTATACACCCATCCTCGTCATCTCGGTCAGAATGGCATCCATATTCTCTGCATCGCTATCAAAGGTCCGGTGCCAGATCTCTGGTTCCCAAATCTCGATATAGGTATTCACCCCCACGATGATCGCCTCCTGCTCCAGGTAGGCATACTCTCTAAGAAAGGGGGGAATAAGCACCCGCCCCGCGCTATCCAGGGTGGCCTCAAAAGCCCCACCAAAAACAAAGCGCCCGTAGGAGCGAGCCATATCACTGGTCTTGGGCACGTCGGCGATCTTTTCTGCCAACTTGATCCATTCCGCCTCCGGATAGGCGATCAAGTAGGCATCGTAGCCACGGGTGATCACCAGGCCGGCATCCAGTTCCTCCCGAAACCGCGCCGGAATCGTGATCCTCCCCTTGGCATCCAACGTATGAGCGTATTGGCCCAGGAACATGGCTGGCCTCGCCTTCCATCGTGGAGTGTACGGAACACCTCTATGGATTCGAGAGAATCAGGGACATATACCACATCATGACACTTTGTCCCACCTTTCGCCACTATTATATACGAGCGATCCTCGCCTGACAAGGACATCTTGCGCCACCGCCCCACAAAGAGCAACCCTTTGGGAAATGCATACTATATGTAGTATGTAAAAGACAACCCCACCACAATATATAGTAGGAGGAGTTGCCCGAAAGATGTTGAAGATCTTTATACGAAATTGACACAAGGGCTTTTTTTTCGGGGAGAGAAAAAAAGCCTCTGGAGGCTGAAAGAGAAGGATCATGGGGGAAGGTCCGGCTCAGGAGGAAACCGCTACCGGGAACGCGCCCTCTGCCGCCGCCCGCAGCACTGCTTGTACTTTTTGCCCGAGCCGCAGGGACAGGGGTCGTTGCGGCCTATGGGCCCTATAGGGGATTTGGGCGCCCTGTTGGGATCCACGCCCCGATTCCGCAGCACGCGGCGGCGCAGATCCATAAAGGCCTCGTGACTGTGGGTAAAGAACTGCTTGTAGGCCCGGCAATGATAATGCTGCGCCCGTCCCTCGACGCCAACAAAGCGGGGACACCCCTGATTGCAGAGGGGAAGCCAGATGCATTCCTGACACTCGGGCCTGGGATCGGATTTGTTGGAAGCAAAGCGCCGCAGCCTCTCGCTCCCAAAGGCCTCCTCGAGGGATATCTCCTCCAGGTTGCCGATGAGAAGATCGTCCTGAACAAAAAAGTCACAGGGGTAGATATCGCCGTTGTACTCCACCGCCACATACGACCCACACGCTTCTTGATAGCAGCACATGGGAGCCTCCTGTCCCACATACGCGGCCAGGATGGCGTCGAAATCCCGAATCGAGGCCTCGGGCTTCCCGTCATTGTACCACCTGTCAAAGACGGTACAAAGGAACTCGGCCAGCGCATCGGGCCCCACGGAAAAGTCCGTGAGCTTCCCCGTATCCGGATCCACCTCCACACAGGGGATAAACTGCATATAGTAGAATCCCTCGGAGAGGAAATAGTCGTATATCTCGGCCCCATGTTGGGCGGTGACATCGTTGATCACGGAGAGCACGTTGAACTGCACATCATGCTCATCGAGCATGTGCATATTCTCCACCACCTTCTCATGGGTGGGAGCACCCCCGATATAGCGGCGGTAGTGGTCGTGGTAGGGCGCGGGGCCATCCAGGCTCACACCCACGAGGAAATTGTAACGCCGCAAAAAGCGGGCCCACTCCGCATCGAGGAGTATACCGTTGGTCTGCAGTCCATTGCTGACGGACTGCCCAGAAACCCCGTATTTTTGCTGGAGCGACACGGCCTTTTTAAAAAAATCCAGCCCCATCAGAGTGGGCTCGCCCCCCTGCCAGCCAAAGGTGGCCTGCCGGCGATCCAGGCGCATCCCCTGCTTTATGAGTTTCTCCAGGGTCTCGGGGCTCATGCGGCGTTTCTTTGTCTCCTTGTACGGATCCGTGACGCGCTCGTGATAGAAGCAGTAGGTACAATGAAGGTTGCAGTCCCCCGACGCGGGTTTTATGAGCAGACTGCGCGGTTGCTGGCCTGGCATCTTTTACGTTTCCTCTCAAGGGTATTCGATCTCGTACATTCAAAAATCGCCTGTACACATAACATCTATGATACTACCATCCCCAAGACTATCAAAACGGGCTGCCCGGCCCCCTATCGAAGCACTTGGCAAGAGACAGGGGCGGGATATACTAATTTCCGATACCTGAAAGGAGGAACGCTAAATATGATATTGCTCATCGTCTGGGACGGACTCTGGCCCGATATGATAAGCCCCGAACACACGCCGTATCTGGCGCAGATGGCCGAGGAAGGGGTGTTCTGCTCTGCAAGCCACGCCGTCTTTCCCACGGCCACACGCATCAATTCGGCGTCCCTCAGCACCGGCTGCTATCCCCATCGCCATGGCCTGGTGGACAACGAACTCTATGTACCCGCCCTCGATCCCGAGAGGCCCATCTCCTGCGGCGACTGGGAGGCCCTGCAGCGTATGGCCGATCTGCAGGGAGAGGAGGCGCCGGATATCGTCGAGATCGAGCAGACCACGCGCGAGAGCGTTTACGAGGCTCCAGGAGGCACGCGAGGCCAGACCGGGCACTACAGTCACGTGGGAGAAAACACGTATCTCGATCAGGTCACGATGGAATAGGTTATCATTAAGAGGAGAATATCATGTCCGAGTATACCTGGACACCGGAAACACTGGTCCACTATCCCTCGATCACCGCCCTGGACATATCGCCCGACGGCGAGCGCATCGTGTACGCCGTGCGGGAGCCGATCATAAGGGAGGAGGAGAGCAAGTTCGTGAGCCATCTGTACCTGGTATCCGCCGAGGGGGGCGAGCCCCTGCGCCTCACCCACGGCGAGGCGTCCCATTCCTCCCCGCGCTGGTCCCCCGACGGCCAGTACATCGCCTTCCTCTCGGACCGCGCCGACGACGAGAACGACCTCTATGTGATGCACGCGGAAGGGGGCGAGGCCCGACCCCTCACCCAGAGCGAAAAGGGAGTTCAGGCGTTCGCCTGGTCCCCCGACGGCACGCGCCTGGCCCTCAGCATGGTGACAGCGGATAGCGAGGAGGAAAAGCAGAAAGAGAGGGCCAAGAACGATCCCATCCTGTGGGACGAGGATCACGACAGGGCCCAACTGTGGGTCCTCCCCCTCGTAGAGGGAGGGAACGAACTGCCGGAACCGGAGGCCGTGACAAAGGACACCTATCACGTGACGGATTTCGATTGGACGCCCAACGGCACCTCCCTGGCTTTTGTGCATCAACCCACACCGGTGGAGGACGACTGGCCCAAGAACCACCTCTCCCTGGTGGAGGTGGACAAAGACGAGCCCCACATACGCGAGATAGCCCACGTCGGGGCCTGGAACGCGATCTGCAAGGTGCGCGGGGAATGGATCGCCTGCACCACGGGAGAACGCCCCATCAGCTGGACCATCAACCAGCGCATCGTACTCTATCCCCTCGAGGAAGGCGAGCCCCTTCCCCTGGCCATGACCGAGGATGCCCGGCCCTCCATCATCGACTGGTCGGATGACGGCCGTTATCTGTACATCCTGGAGAACAGCGGCACCTCCTCGGCCATCCATGCCCTGCCCACGGACGCCGCAGGTCCGCCCTCCACCCTCATCGACGGCCACGGATACCTGTCCCAAGTGCGAGTGAGCAACGTGGACACCTTTGCCATGGTGGCAGAGGAGATGGACCGTCCCAACCACATCTGCACCATGCACGCTGACACGGGAGAGCAGGACGAGGTGGTGCACCCCATAGGGCACGCATGGCCCGATACAAAGGTACCTAAAAGCGAGATCCTCCACTGGCGGTCCGACGGTGGAAGGGAGGATGTCCCATCCCTGGAGATCGAGGGCATCCTCACCCTTCCCCTGGACGACCCCCTGAAAAAACCCTACCCCACCCTCGTCGTCGTCCACGGTGGGCCCATGTCCCTCTTCTCCGAGACCTATCTGGCCACCTCCTCCTACTATCCCCTCCTGACCTTTGCGGAGAGGGGCTATGCCATCCTGCGCGTCAATCCACGGGGCTCTGGGGGATATGGCGCAGACTTTCGCGCCGCCAACAAGAGGGACTGGGGTGGGGGCGACTATGCGGATATCGTGCAGGGACTGGACCTCCTCATCGCGCGGGGCATCAGCGACCCCGAGCGCCTGGGCATCATGGGATGGAGCTATGGCGGGTATATGACCAGCTGGGCCATCACCCAGACGTCGCGCTTTAACGCGGCCTCGGTGGGGGCCGGCGTGACGAACCTCATGAGTTTTAACGGCACCACCGATATCCCCGGCTTTGTCCCCGACTATTTCGACGCCGAGTTCTGGGAAGACCTGGCCGTCTACCGGGAACATTCGCCCATGTTCCAGATTGAGGGCGTGACGACCCCCACCCTCATCCAGCACGGTGAGGAAGACGAGCGAGTGCCCCTGGGCCAGGGCAAGGAACTGTACAATGCCCTCAACCGCCAGGACGTAGAGGTCGAGATGGTCATCTATCCGCGCCAGGAGCACGGGCCGACGGAACCCCGGCTGATCATGGATATCATGCAGCGCAACCTGGACTGGTTCGATCGCTGGATCATGGAGTAGGTCGGAAAGCCGTTTCGACCAGCACCGACCTGAGAAACCACACGGGCATCATATTGGTTAAGAGAATGAACGGGCAATCAGCGCCTCATTCGCCTCCTTAAAAAAATGGGTTCGTTTCGTAATTTTGCGGTATATGGACAGCAGCGGGGTTGGCATAAAGCATATCCTCCCCGTATAATAGAACATATGTTCTATTATACGGGGATCCTGCGTCGTGTCAAAAAGGACGAAAAGACCTCTCTCCCTGTGGGGGCGGTCTCAGCTCCACTACTCCCGCCCCACATAGCGCGGGGTCAGATCGGGCACAGGCTCGCCCTGGCGCCAGGTGTCCTGCAGTCGCGCGTTGCGCGCCAGATAGGCCTCCAGGGGGTCAAGGAGGAACTCTTCCGTGAGGTCGGCGACGGAGAGCCCCTCGCGGTTCGACTGCAGCGTGAAAATACCCTCCTCATGCCAGATCCTGATGGTCACATCGGGGCCGTACCTGGCACGGATGTGGGGAATCTGCGACTTGTTGAAATCGCAGTGAAAGAGGCCCACGTCCAAATCGATGGTGCGGGCGATGATGGGATCGTGGACGCCCGTCACGGCCAGCACCTCCCCCATGACGTCGATGATGCGCGCATAGCGCGACTTGACGGCGGAGACCACGTAATAGTGCTGGTTCCAAGCGTGGATGCCCAGATGCTTGCCCCCATCGTAAGCCGACGACCAGAAGACGATCTCCGCGCCATGGCGCTTGAGTTCGGCCCACGTCCCGGGCCAGTTGATGTCGAAGCAGATCTGCATGCCGATGCGGCCGAAATCGGTACCGAAAATCTTGGGCTCACTGCCCGGCGTGATCCCCTTTTCCAGGCTGGTGAACTCGGCCCCCTCCACCACGGGATGCATCTTGGCATAGGAGCCCACGATGGCGCCGTGGCGACTGATGAGCACCGACTCGTTCATATAGCGCTCGCCGCGGACGGTGGTCAGGGGACAGATGATGTAGCAGTTGTGCTCGCGAGCGTACGCGGCGGCCATATCCGTCGTGGGACCGGGCACCGGCTCTGCCACCTGGGACAGTTCGTCGAACTCGACGTTCAATTCCAAAAAAGTTTCCGGCAGACAGATGATATCGGGCTTTTCGGCGGCGGCCTGCTCGATCAGACCGCGCATCCGCTCCCGGTTGTCCTCCACCGTGGGCCCGCCCTCGTTCAACTGGGCCACCGTCGCTATCCTCACCTTACGGGGCATGATGCTCTCCCTCCCATTCCAGCTCGCACCTCTCACTCGATAAACTATCCAGTTACTCACTAGGATGACCGCCACATTGCTATCATGGCGCAGCATGCTGCCGATGTCAAGTTGTGGGGAAAATTCCGCGTGTGGCAACCCCCGATGGGGCAGCAGGGGGATAAAAAGGTCGCTGCGCGATGTGCGCGCTTTTTTCACACACCCGATTTGACACAGACCATCATTTGCGAGTACACTTTTGCCACTATCAACCCTATTGGAGGAGATATTGGCACAATGCAGAAGAGACGCACGCTGTTGATCATTTTCGTCGTTTTGGCGCTGGCTCTGGTATCCTGTTCAGGCCCGGCGCAGGAGCCCGCCGAATCGGAACCTAGCGGTGGCGAACAGGAAGCCGCCGCCGAGGCCACGGCAACTCCGGTGTCAGAGACCGAGGACGAGGAGCCCACAGCAGACACCGAGGAAGAAGAGAGCGAACCGACCGAGGAGGAATCGCAGGAAACGGAGGAGGCCGACACAGCGGAGGAGGAAGAGGACGAGAGCCTGCTCGCCGAGGTGGTCGACGTGGACATGCTGGATAGTTACCAACAGACCATGACCGTTCGTATCCAGGAAGGGGACGGCGAGCCGGAGGAAATGGTCTATACGGTCAAATCCGTCCGCGAGCCGCCCGCTCGCCACACCGTCATAAGCGAAAGAGTAGAGGGAGAGTCCCGACAGGTCTCCGAGATCATTCAGATAGGGAACATGCAATACATTCGTATCGCCTCCGACGGGGACGATGGCAACTGGATGACAGTGGGAGGGGACGAAGAACTCGCCGCCGAGGAGGCCATGGGAGATATGGAACTCCCCAGTGCAGACGAGTTTATGGACGACGAGGGCTGCGAGCTGGTGGGCACCGAAAAGATCTCCGGGCTGGAGACCAGGCACTATCGCTGTGATCTGAATCTCATGGAGGCCGATGAAGAAGCCAAGTCCGACATCTGGGTCTCCACCAAGTATAACCTGCCCATCAAGATCGAGACCAGATATGTGGGCACGGACAGCGAGGGCAAAGAGATGATGTGGGAGACCGAGCAGGTCATCGACATGATCAACGAGCCCATCGACATACAGCCACCAGAGGGCGTGAGCGAGACCGGCCTGCCGGACGACATACCCCTGATAGAAAACGCCACAGGGGTATCGAATATGGGCACCATTATCAGCTTCCAGACGCCAGAGACGGTCGAGCAGGTCACGGCGTTCTACAAGGAAGAGATGCCCAAACAGGGCTGGACAGAGGATGAGGAGCAAGGAGGGATGCCAGGGTCCTTTGGCTTTACCAAGGGGGATCGCGTCGCCAATTTCATGGTGAGTGGCGAAGAAGACAGCGCCAGCAACGTGATGATCATGCTCGAATAGTTGACGTCGCCATCACGCTCATCAGCCTGTTGGAAACAGACTTTTCCTCGTAGACGCGGGTCAGAGAAGGAAGCAAGATCATGACTTTTTATCTGTATCGAGCGTGCCTGGTGGGCACCCTGGTTCTGTTGCTGTCGGGATGTGCGCAACTGCCGGACGTGGGCAGTCTGATGAAGGAAGCGGAAGAGGCACTCCCCCTCGCCCCCATCGGCGGGATCCCTGTCCAGGTGGTAGCAGAGGTGGAGTTTGATAATCGGGAGACCATTGAGGGTGTGGAGCTCACGGCCAGCAGTGGACGATGGACGCACACGCAGGAGGGTCGCCTGATGAGCACGTTGGGCTGGCAGCCCCACCTCGATCGGATCGACGGGGCCCAGGGCGGGGGCCGTCTCCACTGCTACTACGACCGGGGACAGCCGGACCCCCGTACGACCCCACACTGGACGGTGCAGTGGTCTAGCGAGCTCTCCTTCGACGATGCCGGGACGGGGAGCGCCTCTCCCCTGATCGATCTCCCGACCTATGACGACGAGGTGCTCGTCCTCTATGCGCCGCCCCGAGAGTTCCGCTACTGGCACCCGGGGAGCCCCGATGACTGCCAGAATCCCGACCCGGTCGAGGCACACGAGGCGACTGGCAATCTCTGGGTCCACCTGGGCGACGTCGATGTGGAGCGTCCGCCGGACGCAGATACCTCCAGCCATACGGTCGTCCAGGAGGGCATTGTCCTCCTGCGTATCCCCCTCGAGAGGCTCCGCTCGGGAACCTCGGAGACGAGCAGTGTAAGCCTCGGGGCCACCGACCAGGGAACCTACGGAACCACCGAGTGGAGCCTGAGCATCACCCTCACACTGACGGCCCCGCCAGACAAAGATTGAGCGACGGACGAGGGACGCAGGGGGGCGCCCGGTGAGCGGACGACAGGAGGCGTCGGGCGAGGGCATCTGCCGTTTTCGTCAAGGAGTATACGGCTTCTGCCCTTGCTCACCCAAGGCCATCAGGGCGAGAAAGCCTGTGGGATTGAGGATCACGATCCGCCTGTATCTCTCCAGTTCAAACAGATACCTGTCTCCGCTTTTGATGTAGGAAGCCTCTCCAGTTGCGGCGCACTCCAGATGGCGGTTGTCGATGGGGTCCCCTTCGATGACAGAGATCTCCGAAG
>CAZMOW010000047.1:0-18123 GCA_964567975.1 uncultured Anaerolineales bacterium
AGATAAGCAGCGGGTGTCCCCGGGTTCAGGAACTCGCGGAGCGTCTTACAAAGATCCCGGCCATGGAGGAGATCGCACAGCCGATCACGGAGACGCGAACCTACCGCGCGGCGGCCGCGTGCGGGATACACGCCGCCTGCCCCGTCCCCTCGGCCATCCTAAAGGGCGTGGAAGTGGCAAGCAGCATGGCCCTTCCGGCCGACGTGCGCATGACCATGAAAAAGGATTAGAGGGCGCTGTCCCGGTCCTCGCCACACACAGAGATGGGGCAACAGCACACACCCACCGTGCCGTTACCGGCGTGGGCGCCGAGAACGACCGGCACACAGGTCTCGCGAATCCTGGCGACGGGAAGGGATTCCTTGAGGGAAGCTGCGAGGCCCGGTAGCCTCTCGGGGCAATCGGCCTCCATGACGATGACCTCCAGCGGGTCCTCCGTGCCCATCCATTCCACCATCACCTCTGCCATACGCTTATAGGCCCGCGACGAGGTGCGCACCCGCTCCAGCGCATCGACCTCGCCATCATTAAAATAGAGCAGGGGCTTGAACTGTAACAGGGAACCCATCAGGGCCGCCGCCCCTCCGATGCGCCCTCCCTTGTAAAGGTATTCCAACGTATCGACGACAAAGAGGGTCTTTTGGGCCTCCAGGACGCCACGCACAGCCCTGGCAGCCTCGTGGAGATCCGCCCCGGACTCTACAGCCTCGACGCCCACCTCCACAGCCAGGAGATGCGCCGCGGCGGCACATCGGGTGTCCACGATCTCTACGGGGACATCCACCTCTTTGGCAGCCAACGTCGCCGAATTGATGGTCCCGCTGATCTCTGAGGAGAGATGGACCGACAGGATCCCCTCGGCGCCCTCCTCCTCCAACCTGGAGTAAACCTCTTGAAAGTCTCCAGCGGACGGCTGTGACGTCGTGGGCAGGGGATTGCAGTGCGGCAACCGCCGATAGAATTCCTCGGGCCCTATATCTATCCCCTCGCGACAGGTCTCCCCATTCATATTTATGTAAAGGGGAATGACGGAGATATTGTGCCGCTGCACATACTCATCCGACAGGCCGGCGGTGCTATCAGAAACGATGGCGATGGAAGACATCGAACCTCCTCAGAGCAAAATCAAGTAACCCATGGTTATGATACACGCATACCCCACCTTTTCATCGAATTATAACCCTCGTTTCCACGATAGGTTACGCAAATGGCAGAATCTAGCGGATGACAGGTCACCCTCACCTCAATCTAGAAACCCTCCATGACCGTCAGATCGACGATACCGTGGGCCAGGGCGCCGATGGCCTGCAAGAGCCCCAGGCGGTTCTCGCGCAGCTCCGCATCGTCCGTCATCACCAGCACCTCGTCAAAGAACTCGCGAATGAAGGGCTGTAGCTCCTCCAGGGCGGAGAAAAAGGCGTCCACGCTGTCGTCCTCCTCCAGGCGCGCCGCGGCCCGGTCGTAGGCGCGGTAGAGGTCACGCGACGGGGCCTCCACCAGACGCTGGGGATCCACGGAAAACGTCTTCTCAAGATCGCGGGTGATGCGCACACAGCGCGAATAACTGTCCAAAAGCTCCTGCCAATCGTCGCGCGCCACCCAGGGCGCGAATTCCTGCAACCCCTTGTACGCCCGATAGGGATCGTGGCTCCGTTCGCTGAGGAGGGCATCGACCATATCGTAGCGAAAGCCCTCATCCGTCAGATAGCCCCGATAGCGACGCAGGATATAGTCCCCCACCTCCTCCAAGACCTGATCGCCAACGCTGACGGGCAGCCCCTCGGCGGCAAGGGCGAGAGCCTCGGGCAGGGACAGCGATATCCCCTTCTGCACTAACAACTCCAGCAGGCCCAGGGCCGTTCGCCGCAGCCCCCACGGATCGGCGGCCCCCGAGGGACGGATGCCCACGGCGAACAGACCGACGAGGGTATCCAGCCGATCAGCCAGCCCGACGATCAGGCCGACCCGTCCCTTTGGCAGGCGGTCACCCATAAAGCGGGGCAAATAATGCTCCTCGATGGCCAGGGCCACCGCGTCGTCCTCGCCAGACAACCGGGCATAGTGACGCCCCATCTGTCCCTGCAGTGAGGTGAACTCGATGACCAGCTGGGTCGCCAGGTCACTCTTGCACAGGGAGGCGGCCCGGCTGGCGACGGCGATCTCGCGCTCGGAATAGTCCAGCATCCGCGTCAGTTCCGGCACCAGTTCCTCCAGACGATGTACCTTGTCCAGCACGGAGCCCAGATCCTCCTGAAAGGTCAGCGTCTCCAGGAGGGGGGTGAATTCCTGCAGGGGGGTCTCGGTATCGGCATCGTAAAAGTAGACGGCATCGTCATAGCGGGCGCGGAGCACCTCCTCGTTGCCATGGCGCACGGCCTTCACATCCAGATTCCCACCATTGGCCACGGCGATGAAATGGGGCAGGAGCGCCCCCTCCTCTCCTGTCACGGGCAGATAACGCTGATGCTCGCGCATGACGGCCAGGAGCACGATGTCGGGCAGGCGCAGATACTCGCGGCTGAAATCGCCCAGGATGGGCAGGGGATACTCGACCAGATTGGCCACCTCGTGCACCAGATCGGGCTCCTCTCCCAACCTGCCCCCCACGCTGCCGGCCAGCGACCGCCCGCGTTCCAGGATGGTCTCCTGCCGCGCCTCCACATCGAGCATGATGCCAGCCTCCTCCATAACGCCTTTGTAGGCGCAGGCGGACGGTATGGACAACGACAGGGAGTTCTGGGAGCGAATGCCGCGAGATTCGCGCCCACTGTGGATCCCGGCATAGGCAAAGGGCACCACCACGTCGTCCAAAAGGGCCACGAACCAGCGAATGGGACGCGAATACTCGACGCCGCTGGGGTTCCAGCGCATGCTCTGGGTAAAGTGCAGCGACGAGACCACCTCGGGGAGAATCTCTGACAGGACGACACTGGCGTCGCGGCCCTCCTCGCGGACCACCACCACCACATAGGCCTGGCCGTCGAAATCCCGTTCCTGCAGATCGGTCACCTGCACACCCCGGCTGCGGGCAAAGCCCTGAGCCGCGCGGGTGGGCTCCCCCGCCTCGTCAAAGGCCACGTCGGCCGGCGGCCCCTTGATCTCCCGCTCCTCATCCTCCTGCCGTCCCTGCAGACCCTGCACCCGGGCTACCAGGCGGCGGGGCGTGCCCACGACCTCCAGTTTCTCATAGTGCAGGCGCGCCGCGCTCAACGCGTCGCCCATCGCCTCCTCCAGTTGGGTCATGGCCGTATCAAGGTCGGTGGCGGGCATCTCCTCGCTGCCGATCTCCAACAGGAAATCATGGGGCGCCTCGCCCTCTGGCCGTCGAGGCGCGGGTAGAGGTTCTGGATCCTCCAACACCTCGCCGCTTCCCAACGGATACCCCGCCTCCTCGCGCTGTTGGGCAAAGAGGTCGGCCACCTCGCAGGCCAGATCGCGCATGCGCACGAAATAGCGCGCCCGCTCTGTCACGCCGATGGCCCCTCGGGCATCGAGGACGTTGAACAGGTGGGAACACTTGAGCACGTAATCGTGGGCCGGCATGACCAGATCGCGAGCCAGGGCGTTCTTGGCTTCCATCTCGCACAGATCGTACATCTGGCGCAGGCCATCCACATCGGCCACCTCAAAGTTATAGGCACAGTACTCCACCTCGCCGCGCAGCAACAGTTCCCCGTAGGTGACGTCGTCCTCCCAGCGAATATCGGGGAAGCCGCGCACGCCCTGCAGCACCATGACGATGCGCTCCAGGCCGTAGGTGATCTCCACGGAGACGGGCTCCAGATCGCGCCCCCCCGCCTGTTGAAAGTAGGTGTACTGGGTGATCTCCTGCCCATCGAGCCACACCTCCCAGCCCAGGCCCCAGGCGCCGAGGGCGGGGGATTCCCAGTTATCCTCCACAAAGCGCACGTCATGCACCCGGGGATCGATCCCCAGGGCACGAAGGCTTTGCAGATAGATCTCCTGGGGGTTGCCGGGATCCGGCTTGAGGATCACCTGGTACTGATAGTACTTTTGCCAGCGGTTGGGATTCTCACCATAGCGGCCATCGGCCGGACGGACCGAAGGTTCCACGTAGGCCACGTTCCAGGGCTCCGGACCGAGAACGCGAAGCACGGTGGCAGGGTTCATGGTACCCGCCCCGACCTGCACATTATGGGGCTGCCAGAGGAGGCATCCCTGATCCGCCCAGAACTCGTCCAGCCGCATGATCACCTGCTGAAAATCCATCACCACTCCTTGCTCATCGAACACCAGCTACGATTGGCTACTCACTCTATGGACAAAGGGTGCCTATGTCAAATGGTGTGTTCCCATCACGAAACATCCCAGCCTTTGACCATCATCCTGTCTTCTATCCGTCAATTTTTTCGAAAACCCTTGACAAAGGGGACGGAATGTGCTATTATAATGGTGCAAGGTTCCGAGAGGTTGAGGCCTTTGCATCCAATCATTCGTTAAAAAGCAAGGTAAAGCGAACGGAAAGCCGAACGCGAGTTCGGTGGCCCGTCATCCGATGTGAGTGTGGCAGTTGAAGGATTGCCGCAGGGAAATCGGAGCAAAGTAATCGTCGTAAAAGGCGATGAAAAGCGGCAAGCCGAACTTGTGGAGGGGACACTCCAAAAAAACGAAACGGATGATGAGGGCAAACAGCGTAGATCACTTGGGACCTTGCGTTTTTATCGCCCCGCCAAAAGCGGGGCTTTTTTTGTTGTGCGCAGGGCGGGTTGGTAATGCGCCCTGGTCGAGAGCATTTCCCAACGATGGGATCGTGGTGCACCACCGCGAACGGCCGCCGCAGGCGACACACGGTTGCATTTTGCAACCATCGGGGATATAATGGGAGTTGGAGGTGATACGATGTCCATCTTGCATGTACGAAACGTCCCCAAAGAGTTGCACGATCGGCTAAAAGCCCGGGCCGAAGCACAGCGGCGCTCCCTGAGCGCCGAGGTGATCACCCTGCTGGAATGGGCCGTCGAGCAGGCCGAGCGCGCATCCACGTCGCCTCTGGCGTCCATCCGCCAGCGTCGCTTCTTTGCACCTCACGCCGTAGGCGCTCCCGATAGCACGACACTGCTGCGGGAGGATCGCCAGCGATGACATCGGAAGAGGGGGTACAAAGCAGCCCCTTTGACTGCGTCATCGACGCCAGCGTGGGCATCAAGCTGTTCCTTATGGAGCCCCTTTCTGACGCTGCCGATGTGCTGTTTGACCATCTGACCGACGACCCACCGGCCCGCTTTTACGTGCCCGATCTCTTTTTCATCGAGTGCACCAACATCCTGTGGAAGTATGTGCGCCGCTTTGACTACCCGGCGGACGTGGCGCGGAAGGATGTGGCCGACTTGACCCGTCTGCCCCTGCAGATCGTCTCCACCGCAGCACTGGCGAGGGACGCCCTCGCCCTGGCCGTGGAGCATGGGAGTACCGCATATGACTCGGCCTATGTGGCCCTGGCACGCCACCTCGGGCTCCCCATGGTCACTGCCGACCAGGCGCTGGAGCATCGTTTCGCGGGAAGCGGCCTGGATGTGCGCTTTTTGGGGGATTGGCCCTAGGTGCTGAAAGAGATGTGCCGACGGGCATCAAGCCATCTATCCGTCAATTTTTTCGAAAACCCTTGACAAAGGGGACGGAATGTGCTATTATAATGGTGCAAGGTTCCGAGAGGTTGAGGCCTTTGCATCCAATCATTCGTTAAAAAGCAAGGTAAAGCGAACGGAAAGCCGAACGCGAGTTCGGTGGCCCGTCATCCGATGTGAGTGTGGCAGTTGAAGGATTGCCGCAGGGAAATCGGAGCAAAGTAATCGTCGTAAAAGGCGATGAAAAGCGCCAAGCCGGGCTTTGGGAGAAGACACTCCATAAAAACGAAACGGATGATGAGGGCAAACGGCGTAGATCACTTGGGACCTTGCGTTTTTATCGCCCCGCCGAAAGCGGGGCTTTTTTCGTTGCGAGACGCTGTCCGCCTCTCTGTAAGGAGGATGGGGACATCTGACAGCGTTTCAGCTTCCCGTTTCCGCATCGTTGAACGCGCTATGAGGTAGATCTTCCCTTGCCGTCAGCATCTACACTGTGCCCGCAAAAAGAGAGAAAAAGCAAACTGGACTTCTATACGGTTTATGTGCTATAATATGGGCAGTATACTTATGAATCTTTTATCAGTATCTCATCTGGCCGCTCTGATTGCATATCATCCGAATCCGTCCATATCGCTCTTTATCCCCACTGATCGTGAGGAACCTGAAAAGGCCTCGGAGCGATTATCTATCATGGTGCGGGATATAGAAGAACGCCTGAGGGCACTGGGACTTTCTCCAGCGTACGTAGAGGACCTGCTGCAGCCCGTTCAAGAGCTGACGTGCTCCACGGCATTCTGGAGGCATCAAAGCAAAGGATTGGCCATCTTTTTCGCTCCCGACACGCTTCACATCCTTCGGCTCCCCTACCCCTTTGAACAGCAAGCCGCAGTGAGCAATCAGTTCCATGTCAGACCCCTGCTCCCCCTCATCAGCGCTGACGGGCGTTTCTATATCCTGACGCTGAAACGAGATGTAATCGAGCTATGGCAGGGCACAGTAGAGGGGATGGATCGCGTCGAGTTACAAAAAGTGCCCGAGGATCTCTCGGGGATATGGAGAAGAAAAGCCCCCACAATGCGGATACCCCCAAGGGAGGAGAATGGGGAGATCAACTACTGGCCTGCCACATTCGCTGGTCCCGATCTTGACGCGGAAAAGGAGGACGAAAAGGGTATACGGGCGCACTTGCGAAAGCTGGATGAGGGACTGAACGCGCTGCTGACCGGCAAGGTGCCGCTGGTTCTGGCGGGAGAGAAGGACTGCCGCTCCCAATACAGGAGTGTAAGCGCCTATCCCGCGCTTGTGGAGCAGGAGATCGAGGCGGAAAAAACTCGATCTCTAAACAAAGACACCCTCCACCAGCGAGGGCTAGAAATAGTAGCGCCCCCCTGGCGCAGGGAGAAAAGACGTGCCTGGGCAGAATACGAACGGCTGGCCGGGCGCGGCAGCGATGTCGTCTCCAACGATGTGGCAGAGATCCTTCCCGCCGCCTACCGTGGGGAGATCAAGACGCTGTTCATCCCCATGGACCTTCAGCGATGGGGGACGTTTGAGGAGAAGGCGGGCCACGTCGAGTGCCACACAGAACCAGAGGCGGGAGATATAGAACTCTTGGATCAGGCTGCGGGCTATACCTTTGTCAATGGCGGCAGAGTCTATACCCACGGGCCAAAGGAGGTGCAGGTAAAAGATTCGGCGACTGCCGTTTTCCGCTACTGACATTGGAAGAGGCATGCAGGATGTCGCCTTTGGGGACGAACAGATGGGCGCCCGGACGAGATATCGTCCTTGGGGGCGAGAGGCACGGAAAAGCAGATTATGAGAAGGAGTACAATGGATCAGGAAGGGAACAGTACACTGCAAGAAATGAGCGAACAAGAAAAGGATTCTGAAGAAAAAGGGATGGAAGAACAAGAAGAAGCGCCACAGGCGAGCGAGGAAGAGGAGACCGTTGCCGAATCGCCGCAAGCCGAGGAGGACGTCGCACAAGAAGCCTCGGAGGAAGAACAGGCTCCAGAGGCAGAAGGCGAGAGAGAAGGGCGAGAAGAGCCCTCTCAGCAGCCGGTTGTCGAGGAAGCCGTCCCTCCGGCAGATGAAGGGGAACGCTTTCAGGGGGGAGAAAGTTTTGCCGACCTCCTGGAAGAGGAATACGACTATACCGAGATGCGACGTAACGAGGTACACGAGGCCACCATCCTGGCCATCGGGAACAATGACATCGTCGTCGATATGGGGACCAAGCGCGATGGCATCATCCCTCCCAAAGACCTGAGCTTTGTGGACGACGACTATGTCGATACCTTGAAAGTGGGCGACCGCATCCCCGTCGCCGTCCTGAAAACGTGGGGCCAGGAAGATGGCATCCTCGTATCCCTGAACAAGGGCCTGCAACAGGAGGATTGGCTGCGGGCGGAGGAGATGTTGGAGACGGGCGAGGTCATGGAGTGCGAGGTACAGGACTATAACCGGGGAGGCGTACTGGTCTCCTTTGGTCGCCTGCGTGGCTTTGTGCCCAACTCCCATCTCACTTCCATACCCACGGGATTGCGTGGGGAGGAACTGCGGGAACGCAAGGCGGATTTGGTGGGCACCAGGATGCGCCTGGCCGTGATCGAGGTGAACCAGCGCCGCCGCCGATTGGTGCTCTCTAGACGCGCTGCACAGCGCCGCCAGCGCCAGGAGCTGTTGGAGGAACTGGAAGAGGGACAGGTGCGAACCGGCGTGGTGCGCAACCTCGTCGACTTTGGCGCCTTTGTGGACCTGGGCGGCGTGGACGGCCTGGTGCACATCTCGGAGCTGGCCCATCGCCACGTGACGGACCCGGCCGAGGAGTTGAGCCTGGGCGAAGAAGTCGAGGTCTATGTCCTGAGCGTGGACCTGGAGCGGGAACGCATTGCCCTGAGCCGCAAAAATCTGCTGCCCGATCCCTGGGACAGCGTGGTCGAGGAAGTAGAAGAGAGTGACCTCATCGAGGGCACGGTGACGAGCATCGTAGGCTTTGGTGCCTTTGTGCGCATACACGAGGGCTTTGAGGGTCTGGTACACGTCAGCGAGATGCCCTACGGCGAGGCCTCCCTGTCAACGCTCGAGCCAGGCACAGAGGTGACGGTGAGGGTGCTGGACATCAACCATGAGAAACAGCAGATCGGCCTCAGTATGCGCGATATCGAGGAGCCGGAAGCAGAAGAAGCAGAGTCCGAGGTGGAGGAAACAGAAGCGCCCGAGACGGCGGAGGAGGTCGAACAAGAGGAGGAGATAGAAGAGGCAGAGGCGGAAGAAACGGAAGAAGAGGTCGAAGCGCCAGAAGCCCAAGAGACAGAAGAAGAGACAGAGGGCGAAGCGGACGAAGATAAGGACTGGAGCGACGTCGGTGGTCTCGATCAAGAGATCCTATCGCGCATTCAGGACTGAAAGCACCTCCCTGTCCATCCGACCACAGCGATCCTTCGAGGAAAACCGCTATACGGCGGCGGATTCACAACCCCGAAGGATCGCCGTCCTTGTGCTAACAAGGGGAATCGGACGCTTGCTTCCTACATAACGTACAACGACCATCCGCAGCAGGCCTGTACTCCATGGCCCCCTGGGGAACGCGCGTATCCACGACAAGATAGCCCCGATCCATATACTGCCAGATCGTCTCAAAGGGAGCGGTCCCCGACACCCATTTCTCGCCAATGACCACCCCATGCCCCGGCAGGACGGTGAAAACTACCTGCCGCTGATCCTCGGGGTTCTGCAGTGTCTCCGAACGCGCAAAGGCATCCCTGATACCTCGCGCCTGCGCATCCGACCCGCACGTCACCGGATAGGCATAGTAGGGCGAACCCAGGGGCACATATTCCACTCGCGCGGGATCGTAGGCGGCCACGCCACGATGACCGTGCAGTTTGGAGCGCACAACCGGCACGCGTCCCTCCACCTGCCAGCTGGGTGCCAGGGTGATGGAGGGCAAGGCGCTGTCCATCACCATCATCTCCAGTGCCTCAGAAGAGGGCGGACGGTTGGCCTGTCCCTCCACACGCCGCACCAGGGCTCCCAGGCCATCTTCCCGCACCCCCACGATCACGGCAAGATCATCATAGCCAATTTTGCCCTTGTTCACCGGCCCGGCGCTGCCCGTGATGGTGGCGATCAGGGCCTCGAGCCGAGGCTCCCAGGTGGAGAAGCAGCCCTCGCTGTACTGATCAGCCACGGCATCGCCCACGGCGGGCACCCGTACCAGATCGGCTATGCGTATCATGGAGCTGAAAAAGCCCCTCTCGTTCAAGGCCTCGCTGGCCGCGCACATGGCATCGGGGGTGGACAAATCTTTCCATAGCCGATGGGGGAT
Source organism: uncultured Anaerolineales bacterium (assembly GCA_964567975.1). GTDB lineage: Bacteria > Chloroflexota > Anaerolineae > UBA1429 > UBA1429 > JAWLEV01. The sequence goes on from CAZMOW010000047.1 coordinate 9,919, forward strand.
GGGCGGCTGCTCCACATATCGATGGCGCGTCACCTCCTCGGTACTGACGTCGGTGACGATGCGCGTCACGATGTCCTGATAAAACGCGTCGAGATCCGCTCCCTCGCTGCGGGGATAGGAGCCGACGAGATCGAAATGGTAAAGGTGCTCGGGCTCCTCATCGCCCACCAGGAGCATCACGCGCAGACACTTGGTGCGGGCCTGTATGATGCGCTCCAGGGCCAGGATGGGCCCCGCGCGGCGGCCCTGCTCCAGCAGGACGTGATAGGCCTCAGGAGCCAGGCCGGGAAAGCGAAAATCATGGGGGTCGGGAGGATCCTTGGCCAGGGCATCCTCAAGGTGAGACCAAAGGGCACAGAAACGCTCCCGGGTCACCTGCACCAGGGTATAGAGGGCGGGTAGTTTTTCCAGATTATATCGCCTGCGCGCCGTGAACAACAGCGCCTCCCGCCACGATAGGGATTCGTCAAAGGGGGCGCTGGTGATGAGGACATCGGTATCATCCTGGGGCACGGCATGTATCCTGTGTCCCAGGCCCTCAAACGCCGCCTTTAATCCCTCGACCATCCGCCGAAGCATGGGCGTCTTTTCCCCAAGATCAAAAGCGACGGATATCTTTTTGAGCCACGTATGAACGGGTGGACTTTTTACTGCGGGGACGTTCATGATCCCCAATGCTCCTTCCGAGCTGCAAGCTCTTTCATATCTCAACTTTGGCCGAGGGGTGATCGCTTTTTGGCGATCCGGGAGAGATCATGCCATGTCCCCATCGTCTATATCCAATCCTTCCGACACCACCTCGTGCCCCTCAAGATCAAGAACGCGCACGAACCAATCGGCCCAGCGGGGGGCGATGGCGTTCAATAGATCCAACATCCGGGGCCAAAAGCCGATGACGACCTCGGCGCGCCGGCGTCGAATGGCTCCCACGATGATATTCGCCACTCGCTCGGGCGGCATCTTGGGGGAGATCCACGGCACCTTTAGGGATTCGATGAGGGGCGTATCGACCCGTGGCGGATAGACGATGCTCACCCCCACTCCTGTACCCTGCAACTCCTGACGCAACACATCCCCAAAACCGCGCATGGCGAACTTGGCCGCCACATAGGGTGCATCCAGAGGAAGCCCTTTGCGGCCATCCAGCGAGCAGACGAACACTATGTGCCCCGATTCCTGGGCCAACATGTGGGGCAGAACGTCGAGCACCCCATATGCAGCCCCATAAAAGTTCACGGCCATGGAACCCTCGATGGCTTCCGCCGTCAGCTCTCGCACCGGGGAGCGCACGTAGGCCCCCGCGTTGGCGATGAGGAGATCGACGCGCCCCCACCGGGCAAGGGTACATCCCACAAGTTCTCGCACCGCATCCCGCTCAGTCACATCGGTGGGCACCACCAGGGCCTCGCGCCCCATCTCTCGAATATCGCGTGCCACCTGCTCCAGTAATTCTACACGACGCGCCGCCAAAGACAAATGCGCCCCCTCGCGGGCCAGCCGCAGGGCCGTGAGGCGCCCAATGCCACTGGAAGCCCCCGTGACGATGGCGATCCTGTCCTTCAGGTCTTTTTTAGCCATTAAATGGGCATTCCCTCCTGGCCGAACGGGACTATGGGCGCCGTTTGGCCGCCCGATAACGCCCGCCTATCTCACTGAGCCGGCGTGGGCGTGGACTCTACTTGCAGCAGGTCCTCACGGCCGGCCTCCACCACACGGCGGACGCTGGCCTCGGAGGCGGTAACATAGTAGGGAGCGCTGGAAGCCTTGACCACATAGCTCCCGTCCTCGGCATCGTGGGCACCCACGACGAGGGTGTGCTCGCCCCCCGTCGTCTGTAGCGTGACCACGGCATGGGGATCGTCCAATCCGTAGGCCGCCTCTTCCGTCCTGCCCAGGGGACGCTGCAGGCGAAGACTGGCCACGCTGTTCACCAGGCCGCTTATCTCCGTCTCGGAGGCCTGCTCATCCTCTGCCAGATCCTCCAACGTCCACGTCCCTTCCTCGCTACGAACAAAGGTGAACGTCCCCTGCTCATTCTCCAGCGTCACCCCCACCAACTCCTCTTGGGGTACCGATAGATAGGTGGCGTCCACCCAGGAAGAGGGTTGCGCCGTGAGATTCCACTCAGAGATGGCGGCTGTGAGATATACCTCCTCCTCTCCCTCCACCCGCACATGACTGGCGCCGTAGCGGGGCGAGGATCCCACATAGAGCACGCGCTCCAAGCCGTCCTCCGTCTCAAAGGCCAGCTGCCTGACAAAATTCTCCTCGCTAACCTGCAACTGCCGGTGACTGCCCTCGCTGCGTGCCACCACGTTATCTGTGTTCGCCTTCACCAAGCTGTCCAGCACGGGAGTAATGCTCGTCGTCTGCGCGGGATAGTCATCCGCCTCGGGCAAGATCCATCCCTCTTCCCCCCTGCGCAAGGTGAGCCGATCCCCGTTCTCGTCCACGACGCTCAACGACACGACATCATCGGCCGCGAGATCGGGAAACAAAGGCTCCGCCTTTGCCTCCGCAGCCGACCGGGGCCAAAAGACGACCACGGTGAGGACAATCTGCACGAGCAAAATTGCCGCCAGGATTTGATGATGGCGTTTCATGGGTGCACCTCCTCCCGAGATACCCGTTCGCCCTGGGGAGGAATCAGCTCCATGGGCTTCTCATTGCGCCGACGGCGGCTCATGACCAACCCCAGGACGATGAGGGAAAGCAGAGCCGCCACATAGTTCGCGGCCTCCCAGAACGACTGCTCGCCTTCGCTCAGCGGGCGGAGCACGCGGGCCGAGGCGCCACGGGTCCGAATATCCAGCAGATCCGTATCCTCGGTGGACCAGGCCACGGCATTCTGCACCAGCCTGAGATTATTGAGATAGCGGTCGCCGCTGAGACTGTATGACAGATCAAAGACCAGATCGTCCAGGAACTCGGCGCTGCCGATGACCACCAGCCGTGATGTCTGAGGGGAGAACTCGATGGTGGGCGGAATGACCTCCGGCTGGGAGGCCTCTTCCCCCCCTTCATCGGACGCTTCCGTCTCAAAGGGTGAGGGCTCGCCCTTGAAGGCACTCTCGAACACGCCCTGCACAGCGACGGCCAGTGGATACGAATCCGTCTCTTCCCCTTGCGGGAAGCCATATTGAGGATACATATCAAAGTTGGGCTGGACATCGGGCGGCCCACCCTCTCCGGACGCCTCCTGCGTCCACGCCGCAGGACTGGAACGCAAGAAGGTGGTGACCTCGCGCCCCGCGTTCTGCTCCTCATCCACCCTCACGGGCGAGGCCCAGTTGAGGGTGACAGCGGGCAGGTTGGAGACCAGGGCGCTCTCCGTGGCCATACCATCGGACCGGATATCGACAAAGAAGGGATAGTCGATGGCCTGAATCTGCTGCACCTGCGATTCACCCCCTTGGCGATTGACCATCACGGGAAAGGGCTCGTTCTGGGGATCCATCACCAGAGAGGATTCCACCGCGATGCCGTACTCGGCCAACATATCTCCGATACCACCGACTATGGGCCGCAGAGCCAGGCCGCCGCTCATCTGATCGGCGGCCAGCTCATAATCGCTCGCAGCGACGATGACGGAACCGCCGCGCATCAGGTACTGATCGATGGCAAAACGCTCCCTATCCGTCATCTGTCGCGGCCCGACGAGCACCAGCACATCCACATCGGCGGGCACCTGTCCACCGCTCAGATCGACGCTGCGCACCTGATGCTCCTGGTTCAGCACCTCGCGCACCATATTCCAGCTGGAGAGGGGCTGCTGCGTCTGCCCAAACATATCCTGGGTGGGCGTCTGCGGCGGGGTCCAGAGCCCCACCACCTGGAGAAAACCGGGCGAGAAGCGCTTGAGGGCCGACTCCAAAGCGGTGCGCACGTTGGCCTCGCTGATCTGCTCGCCAACATCCACCACCCGGGCCTCGTCCCCCACCTCCAGCAGCAGATAGAAATAGTAGGTCTCATTGGAGAACAGGGAAGCGCGAATGGGCTGCAGGCCATATTGCTCATAGAGCTCGTCCTGCGTAACTCCGCTGCCCGGCGCGTCCGGATTCACCTGCTTGTAGGTGAGGTTACCCCCCGATTGCCCCACGATCTCGTTGGCCACCTTTTCCACCGTCTCTGGCGCATCCATCATATGTTCGGGCAGGGTATCGGGCGTGACATAGAACGTCAGCTCGGCGGGCGCCTCCAGCGAGGCCAGCACCGCTTCTGTGCTCTGAAAACCATAGACCGCCTTGCGAATGGCGCTGGTCAGATCGTACTCGAGATTACGCAGGTTCACGTCCACGGTGCCATCGCGGCGCGATTCCACGTCGATGAGGTCCTGAAAATTCAGCACCTGGCTCTGATCACCGTATTGGATGAGGATATCAAAATAGGCATTGACGATGGACGTCTCGTAGCGGTCAGCCACCTGCAGAGGAGTGGGTTGAATGCCATAGACCTCGTTGGCCTCGGCCTCCTTTTCGGGATCCTCCGCCGGATCGACGATCTCCAGCTCCATCTGCCCCCCAGAGGCGATCTCGTACTCGCGCAGCATATCGCGTACCGTGGGCACCAGGGGGGCCAACAACGGATGGGTCTTGGCACTAAAATAGCCCCGGATAAGCAGGGGCTCCTCCAGATCACCGAGGATGCTCTTGGTGGTCGGAGAGAGACTATACGTGTCCTCCGCCGTCATATCGAGGCGCAGGCCGTGCAGGGGGTAGGCCCACACGTTGACGAAGACAAGGTTGAGGGCCATCAAAACCACTGTGAGGGTGATCCCCGCACGCTTGGGCCACGTGCGCTCGCCCTCGCTCCAACCCTTGGCCCGCAGGGAAAGCACGTTGAGGGTCAAAAAAAGCCCCGTCAAGCTGAGATAGTAGAGCAGGTCGCGCAGATCCACCACACCCCGTTCGATGCTCTCAAAGCGGCTGCCCGCGCCGATGGCCCTCAGGATCTCGCCCAGATCCTGCCCCACAAAATCGGTCACGCCACCAGACCCCACCAGATAGAACATCCCGCATACCAGCACGGTGGAGATGAGGGCCACAATCTGGTTATCGGTGCGGGAACTCATGAAAAGGCCGATGCCGGCATAGGCCGCGGCCAGCAGGATGGAGGCCAGATAGCCGCCAAAGACGGGACCCCAGTCCAGGTTACCCAACAGGGAGACGGTGAGGGGCAAAAAGATGGTCAGGGCCAGGGCCACAACCACCAGGGCGAGCACGGCCAGGAACTTGGCCAACACCAATTGAGCAAAGGAGACGGGCAAGGTCAAGAGCGTCTCCAGAGTGCCCGAGCGCTCCTCCTCGCTCCACTGGCGCATGGTCAGGGCGGACACCAAAAAGATCATCAGCACGGGCATCCAGCGGAAGAGGGGGCGCACGTCGGCGATGCCGCGCGCGAAAAAGGTATCCACCCAGAAAAAGGTGAACAGGGTTACAGCCAAAAAGGCGCCCATAAAGATCAGGGCCATGAGCGAGCCGGTGTACTCTTCCAGTTCCTTGCGTGTGACGGCGAATATCTCTTTCATGCGCTCACCTCAGCGGTCGTCGCGAGTTCATTGAATACGGTCTCCAGCGTACGCACGTCGCGCCGCAGTTCGCGTAGGGGCCAATCATGGTCCTTGGCCAGGGCATAGATGGCGGGACAGAGATCAGCGTCGGCTTCCACCTGTCCCAACACGCGATACGTGGGAAAACCATCCTCGTCCTCCATCCGCTCCACGCCGCGCACAAGATCGAGCTGGCTCAAGGCAGCATCCACGTCGCCCGGCGCCTCGTCCAGCACGAGCAGGGCGTTGGTCGTGGCGGCCAGTTCCGACAGGCGAGCGTCGGCCTTGATCTGGCCGTTGATGAGGATGATGGCCCGATCGCACAGGGCCTCCACCTCGGACAGGATGTGGGTGGAAAAGAGGATGGTGCTGTCCTGGCCCAGGTCACGGATCAGGTCGCGCACCTCCACGATCTGCGTGGGGTCCAACCCGATGGTGGGCTCGTCCAGGATGAGAACGCGGGGGCGATGGACGATGGCCTGGGCCAGCCCCACGCGCTGACGAAAGCCCTTGCTCAACTCGGCGATGGGCCGCGTGAGCTGCTCCCGCAGCCCGGTGGCATAGATGGCCTGAGAGAGGCGATGGCGTCGTTCGTCCTCGGGGATGCGCCGCAGGTCGGCCACCATGCGCAGATAGGACTGCACGGTGAGTTCCGGATAGAGGGGCGCCGTCTCGGGCAGGTAGCCAATCTGGGCCTGCACCTGGCGGGTCTGCTCCAACACGTCCATGCCGTTGATGCACACGTCGCCCTCGTCGGGCTGGAGATAGCCGGTGAGGATCTTGATGGCCGTCGTCTTGCCGGCCCCGTTGGGGCCCAGTAGCCCGACGATCTCTCCCTCCTCCATGTGGAAACTGATCCCGTCCAGGGCCCTGATGGGGCCATAGGATTTGGACAGGTCCGTGACGTCGATCATGAACACTCCCCTACCTTGGACTATGAATACTATAAGCAGTTGAACCTTAATGGTAGTGGGGAGGGGAGAATTTGTCAAAAGAAAGCCGAGTGAGCAAAGTCTAAATGTGGAACCTCCTTGACAGGAGGCACTTGTGTGTGATAGGGTCGCAACTGTATGATATGAGACCGGCGTGATGGAAAAATTCGTATCGCAACATAGGGTAGCAGGGGAGTGAGATGGAGAGCCCGATGCCTACGATTCGAGCGGTGATCACAGATTTTGCAAAAGAGTTTGTGGAGAATCCGTATCTCTGTTACACGGAGCATGGACTGCACGCCCTTCTCTATACCAGGCTCTACAATGCATTACCCGCTACACAACGGTATACCACGTTCAAAGGCAAGAAGGTGTGCGTGCTGCAAAAGGAGTATCCGACGGCGGCGCCCCTGGGCGCATCGAAGCGGCAGAACTGGGACATCTCTCTGCTCAAGACACCGCCGACGAGTTGCTGCCCAAAGAAAGCCAACGCATTCGACTATCTCCATCTTGAAGCCGTCGTGGAGCTCGGCATGAATGCGACGAAAGAGCACCTAGCACGGGACATAGAACGCCTGAATCATTGTAACGCCAATCTTGACCAGGGATTCGTGATTCATCTCTATCGCCTCTCCAAATCCAAGTGCCAGTTCTCGCGTCGCGACTGGTCATCGAATTCGGGAAGGATCCTCGACAAAGAGAAGGTGGCCCAGATGATTGGGGGAACGGATGTGCAAGTCCTGTATGGTATGTACGATGCCACTGGAAAGCACAAGAACGGAGCTTGGCATTTCGCTGGAGATTCTGTCAAAGAGTTGGCATAGCGCGTAAGTGAGAACTCGGGCGAGCCCTTTTCGCTCGTCAATGATCACGCCGTTGCCGGCCCCTGCCGCATGAACTGACGGACCGGCAGCGAGGTCAAGTAAAGGTGGTAAAGTCCGGCCCACATCAATAGATCATCGTCGTCGTCCAGTTCGCCGTCTGTAAAGCGACGGTAGAATTCGATGGTCGAGTAGCCATACTTTTGCTCGTACTCGCGCAAACGACGGCTCAACTCTTCGAAACTTGATCTCCGTGGCTTGAACATCCTTCGCCTCCCACACAGTAACGCATCCTCAAGCTCGACAATAAGTATACTACGAACGGCATGTGGAAACAATGCAAACGGCCTAACATCAACTATGAAGAATTGCATAGCAATTCTTCAAGGCCAGCTTCGCTGGCCCACTCCCCTTTGACAAAGCCCGTCCCCATGGCATACGATAGGGCAACTTGGATAGCCAGGGAGAACCCGCACGTGACCGACACCACCCACCTCACCATCACACCGCGCGCGCCCTTTGATTTCGTCCTCACCGCACATTCCCACGGGTGGGCGGGCCTGCCGCCCACGTCGTGGAACGCTGGCGAGGGCGTGCTGCAGCGCGTGGAGGACCTAAGCGGGGGAAGGGTGGTGCGGCTGTCCATCTCTGATGCCGGCTCTGTGGAGGTGCCACGGGTGGCCATCGCCGTGGAGCACGTCGGCCCCCTGTCACCTGACCAAGCGGAGGAGATAGAGGACATGGTGGGGCGCATCCTGCGCGCCGACGAGGATCTGAGTACCTTCTACGCCCTGTGCCGGGAGCGGGGCGGCTCTTGGACGCGAGCCACCGAGGGGTTTGGGCGGCTGCTGCGCTCCCCCACCCTCTTCGAGGACGCGGTCAAGACCATCTGCACCACCAACAT
>CAZMOW010000048.1:0-17559 GCA_964567975.1 uncultured Anaerolineales bacterium
GCCCCCAGGTATAGGGCAGCCCCAGGGTCACCAGGCTGCGCACCAGAATCGTCTGATCGGTACTGAAAAGCCAGAAAAAGAGTGCAAAGGCCAGGGCCGCTATGCGCAGGGCCATGGCGATCCCCTCGGCCAGATTATTAATGCCGACGCGCACAAAGTGCCAGGAGAGGAAAGCTTTATCCGGCGTGGGATAAAAGACCACCCACAGCAAGGCGATCATGATCATGGTGGGGGCTGTGATACGCCATACCCATGCCAGCCGCTCCCAGTTGATCCCGGCGCTCAACAGGGCCAGCTGGGTCAGCACCAGGATTCCCATGATGAGCCACAGGTTCCTGTACAGGAGCAACAGAAGGCAACCGCAAAAGGCAAAGAGCAACTTGGCCCGGGGATCCAGGCGATGCAGCCACGAGTCTCCCGGCTGATACAGATCGTACACGACGCTCATGCCTTCCCCTCCCGAATCTCGCCATAGGCGGCACAGAACGCCTCCACAGTCAACGCCCGGCCATCGAATCCGAGATCGGAGAGGCGGTGGGCGAGGCGGTTGATCTGTGGTGGGGCGATCTGCGCTCGCTCCAGTTGCTCCGTGCGGGAAAGGACCTCCGGCGTCGACCCATGGGCCAGCACGCCCCCCTCATGCATTACCAGGGTCTGCCGTGCGTATTCGGCCACCAGGCGCATATCGTGGGTGACGAGGATGATGGTGTGCCCCTGGGCATGGAGACCGTCCACCCGGGTCATCAATTCCTGGGTGCTGCGCCAGTCCAGGCCTATGGAAGGCTCGTCAAGGATGAAAATCTGGGGGCGCATGGCATAGACGGCGGCGATGGACACCTTGCGTCGCAGCCCATAGCCCAGCACGGCCGGCGGCGTGTCGGCGTAAGGGGTGAGCGCAAACGTCTCCAGGGCATGGTCGACCCGGGCACGAACAGCCTCGGGGGGCAGCCCCAGATTCCGCGGTCCAAAACCGATCTCTTCCCGCGTCGTGGCGCAAAAGATCTGATGGTCGGGATTCTGAAAGACATAGCCCACCTGTTGAGCCAGCTCGCCAACGGTGGCCGATTCCGTGGAACGGCCATAGACCCAGACCTCTCCCCGGGTCGGCTTGAGCAGGCCGTTGAAATGCTTCACCAGGGTCGTCTTGCCCGAGCCGTTCTGACCGACGACCGCCAGATAGGCATTGTCGGGAACGTTCAGGTCAACGCCGTTCAGGGCAGGGATCGCGGCATCGTATTCGTACCACAGATTCCGCGTGCGCAGGCAGGGATTATCGTTCATGGAGATGTCTTCTGCTTCACCAGATCGCGGCGAAGCGCCTCCTCGGCCTCGTCGAGCCGCGTGAAGCGATAGGCGGTGTCATAGCGATCATTGAGGGCCATGGCCAACGCGCTCACCTGAGGAACGGCGAATCCCACCCGCTCCCTGAGGGAGCGATCAAAAAAGATCTCCGGTGGCGCGCCCACCCTGGCCAGACGGCCCTCCCACATAACAGCCACCTGATCGGAGAACCGGGCCACGTGTTCCACGTCGTGGCTGACCATGACGATGGTCATACGCCGCTGGCGGCAAAGGGCCTCGATGGCCTCAAATACCTGAAGGCGGCCCAGAGGATCCAGGCTCGCGGCGGGCTCGTCCAGGATCAAGACCTCGGGCATCATGGCCAGACTGGCGGCCAGGGCCACCCGCTGTTTCTCTCCGCCGGAAAGCTGGTTGGGCGAGCGGTCGCCGTAGGAGATCATGTTCACCACGTTCAAGGCCCATTCCACGCGCTCCTCGATCTCCTGCGGCGCTATCCCCAGATTCTCCGGGCCAAAAGCGACCTCATCCTGCACCGTGGTGCAAAAGAGCTGACTCTCGGGATCCTGATAGACGATGCCCACGCGAGCGGCCAGCTTCTCCACAGGGGTACGACGCGGATCGCAGCCCAACACCTCCACGCTGCCACGAATGCGCCCCCCTGTGGCCTGGGGGACCAATCCATTGAGGGCCATACACAGGGTGGTCTTGCCTACCCCTGTGGGACCCATCAGGGAGAGGAATTCGCCCCGTTCCACACAGAGATCGATACCCCTCAGGACCCTGATGGACTCGCCGCCGGGCAGCAGGGGATCATAGGCATAATGTAGATCACGAACGGTAATGACGCTCAAGGGTGATCCCCTCGATCCCCTACTCTTCGCGCCACGCGGGGCCCCTGCCCAGACGCCTGATGGGAGGATAGGCCCGACGCACGGCATAAAATAGCGGGATGCCCACCACGCCCCCCACCACATTCTGCAGTAGGTTGACGGGAAGCTCGGTCAGGGCCGGTCCCCACCCGGTAAGTACCAAACCAGCACCCAAAAAGTAGAGAGCCATCATGACCATGGCCCCGGCCGCCCAGGCCACCACCAACCCGAGAAACCCCTTGCCCCGCGCCAGGACGCCGGCCACCAGTCCCTCAAGCCCATGGGCCAGCAACGTCAATATCGCCCACTGGGGGTAGCCTCCCAAAAGGTCGGCCAGAGCGGCACCGACGCCCCCAGCGACGAGCCCAACCAAGGGGCCAAAGCTAAAGGCACTGAAATAGATGGCCACATCCGAGAGGTTAAAGTACCCCTGCGTGGCGGGTATGGGTACCCGGGCCACCATGGTAAAGACGGTCACCACGGCTATCATGATAGCGGTAACGGCTATGACAAGTGGCGTAAACTTTTTCATGCTCTTACCTCCTGAATAACATAGACCCCACATAGGCAATCGCTATGGCATGCTTCCTCGGGGATAAGCCTCTCGTCCTCGCAAAGAGCCCCATCCAAGGATGCCATTATGCACACGTGAATCAAACGACCGCTCGTCCCGTTCCGAAAAGGGACGATCCTCCTTCCTTTGCACTCTCTCCCAACTCCCCTATGGCAGCAGCCAGACGGCGCACCCCTTCTTCGATCTCTTTCCCCGAGGCATGCACGAAACTCAGACGCAGAAACCGTTCGCCCCGCCCATCGGAAAAGAACACGCTGCCGGGAACGAAAATCACCCTCTCTCTGGCTGCTGTCTCGAGCAGTTCCTCGCTATTGAGGGGTTGGGGGAGAGAGCACCAGATATAGAATCCCCCCTTGGGACGGTTCCAGCGCACGCCCGGAGGCATATATCGCTCCAGGGCCCCAAGCATGATCTCGCGACGGCGCGCATAGGTCGAGCGCACCCATTCCAGGTGTGCATCAAAGGACCCATCCGTCAACAGGGCGTGTATTATTTCCTGGACAAAGCTGTCGGGGTGCAGATCCATGGCCTGGCGCAGCGCCGTCAAGGGCCTAACGAGGGCCGACGGCACGAGCAACCAGCCCAACCGAAGCCCCGGCCCAAGGATCGAGGAAAGACCCCCTAAATAGAGCACGCAGCCCTCCTCATCGATGGCCCGCAGGGGAGCAGGCGGGCTCCCATCGTAGGCCAGCTCTCCATAGAGATCGTCCTCTAAAATGGGGACCTGGTGACGCTGCGCCAACGTCAACAGGGCCATCCGACGCTCAGCGCTCATGGTACTCCCTGTCGGATTCTGAAAGTTGGGGATGGTATAGATAAGGTGCACGTCGATATGGGACAGTATCCGTCCCATCGCCTCCAGCCGCATCCCCTCATCATCCATGGGAACCTCCACCAGCCGGGCGCCGACGGCATGAAAGACCTCCAGAGCGCCCAGATAGGTGGGGGATTCAACCAACACCACGTCGCCAGGTTGCAGAAGCAACTGAGCGACGAGATACAGTCCCTGTTGCGAGCCCGAGAGGACGAAAATGTGCTCCGCGGAGGGCTTGATGCAGCCCCGCATCGCCAGGCGGCGTCCCAGCTCGGCGCGCAAGGGCGCAAGACCCGCCACGGGCGAGTCCTGGAACAGGGATTGTCCGCTCGCGGCAAGGGTCTGCTGGAACAAGTCTTCCAGATGCAGATGGGGCGAGGGGATGGTCCGGGGAACCCCCGTGGCGAGGGAGATCATGCCTGGCCGTGTGGAAAGATCGGCCACACGGCGCACCAGGGAACCCCCCAATTCGCGGATCTCGGGCCGAATCAGTCGCGTCCACGACAGGGGCACAGTGGAAGGGGCTTCGCCTTGCGCCTCTTCCATATCCGGACCCAATACGACCGTTCCCTGCCCGACGCGCCCCTCAATCAGGCCATCGGCGGCCAGCTCCCGATAGGCGTTGACCACCGTGGTGCGATTGACGTCCAGGTGGTGAGCCAGCATTCGTTCCGAGGGAAGATAACTTCCCTCGGGCAAGCGTCCCTCTAATATACGCGCCCGAATCTGTGCCTCGATCTGACGATATATGGGGATGCTGCCCTCGCGATCGATGGAAATCTGCATCTCTACATGGACCACAAGTGGAATGATCCATTACAGTATAAACCCTTTTTCTCCTCCTGAAAAGGGCCATTGAGAGGGCAAATAGTACCATCCATTCGACGACCTCTCAGCCTCCGGGCGGTCCAAACGCCCGGAGGACACAAAAGCAGACTTTATCATTGGAGATGGGGGACATCTCGCAAGGCCCCAACGCGAGGGGCGCGTTGAGGGCCCGTGGCGTTCCTCCACATTATCGGATCTCCCCGACGACTATATCCTGCTGGGAAGGAAAGCGGGAGAGCTTTTCAGTCCGACGTCTCGTCCCCATGCCTACGCCCCTCGCCCTTGGCCTGTTCCCACAGGGCGTCCATCTCTTCCAACGTCATCTCTTCCAGAGGCTTACCCTGTGTCTGGGCCCGACGCTCCAACAGCGCAAAGCGGTCCATGAAACGCTGGTTGGCCTGGCGCAGGGCACTCTCGGCATCGATGTCGTGCCAGCGCGCCACGTTCACCAGGCTGAAGAGCAGGTCGCCCATCTCTGCCAGGCGCTCCTGAGCGTCGGAAGCCCGACGGAACTCTTGGAGTTCCTCCTCTACTTTGGCCGATACGGGCTCGGCGCTGGACCAGTCAAAGCCTACGCGGGCCACCCGCCGCTGTATCTCCATGGCCTGCGAGAGGGCGGGCAGAGCCCGGTTGATGCCCGACAGCATGGACGAAAAGACCTCTTCGCCCCGTTCTTCGCGCTTGATGCGCTCCCAATTCTGCAGCACCTCCTCCGCGTCCTCGACCTTTTCCTCACCAAAGACGTGGGGATGGCGCCGTATCAATTTTTCGATGATGTGCCGGTTGGCATCGATGAGTTTAAAATCGCCATCCTCTGTGGCGATCTGGGCGTGAAAGAGCACCTGCAGCATGAGATCGCCCAACTCCTCCTCCAAACCCTCCGTATCGCCGGCATCCAGGGCGGCGAGCACCTCATAGGTCTCCTCCAGCAGTTCCGAACGCAGGGTCTGATGGGTCTGCTTGCGATCCCAGGGACAGCCCCCAGGCGCCCGCAAGCGGGCTATCACATCCTGGAAACTGGAAAGGGAAGAGGGCGAGGAAAGAGGGGGAATATACACCGTGGTCAGATGATCCAGATTCTCCTGGCGATCCAGCTGGTAAAGGAGTAGATCGCGCACCTGTTGCTCCGCTGTGCCCGCGTGACGCACCAGACGGATGGGATGATCGTCATGATAGAGGTTCATCAGGGTGATCTTGGCCCGCGAAGCCAGATGGCGATCGCAGACCTGCACAATCAGGGCTCCCACATCGGGACAGAGGTTCGGATGATGGCGCTGCCCCAAAAGCGTGGCGTCGCATATCTGCAGGCCATCAAAGGGGTCGATCCCCAGGGCCGTCGTGGCCGGCTCTAAAAAGCTGACCCCCACTATGACGTGCGTGGAGAGCCCCTTTTGTCGCGCCATTTCCAAAATACGGGGCACGGCCGTCTCTCCCATAAAGGGATGTCCCGGGACAGCGTACACCACGCCCTGTGGGCGCTCTCCAAGGGCCACAACCCGGTTAGCGATCTCGTCATAGACGTCCTCATAGGAATCGTGATCATCGTACACGGCGTCGAATGACCGATACTGGACCCCCTTGGGCAGGTCCTCCACCGAAGGATGACGCGTTGTACGCAAATAAACCTCGCTGGCGTCTTCCATAGCTCGCCAGGCTTCCAGGGTAATCTGGCCCAGCGATCCGGGCCCCAGACCAACGATGACGACTGAAGCGATCATGCACCTCCTTTGCCCTGATTTCCACTTATTATAGTCCGCACAGAATGTAGGACAAAGAAAGTGCCAACGACAAAAAAGGGCCCACCGCCGCGGGAGGCCATCCCGGCTGTGGGCCCTTGTACAGTAACGACCACACCGTCAGGCTATGGCCTTTTGCAGATCCCTGGCCGCCCTGATGATCAGCGCCGCCGCCCCGTCGATCCCCAGCTTTCCCACATTTACCACAAGATGATAGAGGGTGGGATCATCCCAATCGATAAAGTGGAACTTGTGCAGGTACTCGGCGGCCGCCTCATCCCGTTCCCTGGCGAATCGCCGCGCCTGCGCCGCCGTCACATCTCTTTCCGCCTGCAACCGCTCCACCCGGTATTCCAGGGGTGCCACCACTCGCACGTGAAGGACGTCGGGCTTGCCCTCGAGGATGGCCTGCCCTCCTCGCCCGATGATGAGCATATCTCCCCGCCCGTAAGCGGCGTTCATGGTGGCCTCGATAAGATCTATGGCCCCCGCCTCATCAAGGATGCGAGAGGACCGCGTGCCCCCCTCCCCCACCCAGGTGGTCACCTCGGTGATCTCCCGCCGACGGGTAAAGAGACGCTCGAAAAAGTTACGTGCCTCATACTCGTCTATGGAATAATCCACGATTTCGGACGGCGAAATTCCCACCTCGGAGGCCACCTGCGTCATGGCGCGCTTGTCGAATTCCCGCAGCCCCAACTCGCCGGCCACCCGATAGGCCACTTCGCCCGCATCACTTCCGACCTGTCGTGACATGGTAACGACTGGCATTTCTCCCTCCTCTCTAAAGTCACGCCGACCAACATCGCTCGTCGGACGGCGCGATATAGGCTACAATCTCCCAGCATCCCCACTGTATCCGCTTTCCTGCCGGGATCCCCTCCAAGAGCACCAGACACCAATCTCGGTTCCCCGACCGTGGATTGACGCTTCGATGAAACCCGGCCCTCATCTTTCATGCTCATTATACTATGATCCGTCCGAATGTTCAAGCAACTTTTACTATTCTTCACACCCTACTATCAACTCCCCCTCACATCGCGTTCGCAGCAGAATTTGACAGGGAGATCGCCTCATGCCATGCTGTGACCATAAGGATAAAGGGGGCGTCCACTACGAAAAGTTCTTTCGGTGGACGGGAGAGACAATGGGGAGGCCTTTGTGGATCGTTGGCTGAATCAATCCGAACTATCACAGATCACGGGCATCGTGGTGCCCGCCTACTTCTCCTCCAAACCTTCCGATGCCATGGTGCGCGACCTGCTGTGGATGACGCTGGGGGACTGTCACCACTATGTGCCCCTCCATCACGTGGTCACGGTCGTCGATGGGGACGAACGCACGGCCCGCCTTGTCAGGGAGATAGGGGACGCGCTGGCAACCCAACACGGCGATACTTTTCGCATCCTCGTCCTGCCAGAGAACGGGGGCAAGCTCTGGGCCATCAAAAAGGGCATCTCACGCCTGCTGGATGCCAAACCCGCGCTAGAGTATTTTGTCATCCGCGATGGGGACGGCGATCACGATATGAGCGAGGTTCCCTCCCTCGTGCGCACGGCCACCTACCTGGCAGAGGCGCACGACACGTCACACGTCATCGCCATCGGCTCCCGTCGCAGCCGCCACCACCCTATGGGCTGGATTCGGGGAGAACTGGAGACGTTGCTGGACAGCGTCACCCTGGACGCCCTGGCGTACCACCTGGCGCGATCGGGTCGCGCTATGAACCTCGCCAACTGTCTAGGGGATGATACGGTGCCCGATCTGAGCAGCGGCTTCAAGGTGTATGGCAAGGGGATAGCGGCGGAACTTTTTGTGGAACAGGTGCCGCAGATGACCTGCCTCTGCCCGGAGGACTATTGGCATTATGGACCGGAGACAGTCACTATCGTGGAGGCGGCCCTGCAGGATACCATCATCGGCGAGAAGCTGCGCCTCACCTGGGACGGGCAACCGGCGACATCGTTCGGCGACTTTACGCACGTCTCCCTCTATGGCGAGCTCCTGGCCTGGGTGTGCACGCGGCTCGACATCCCCCTGGAAGCGGCAGCCCAGTTCTACGACAACCACGCTGCCCACACCATGCTGCGCACCACGGGCGAGGGACGTGAGCTGCTCCACGCCGTGCGACGCTACGCCCTGGAAAAGGCCGCGGGATACCGCGATCTCTCCAAGACTATTCCAGAGACCAGACCGACATTGCCCTTTCTCTAGCAAAGCAGGGTGGGACCGCTCAGGAAAAAAAGTCCTTCTAAAAACTGTCGATCCAGGTGAAACGACAAAAAGGGCGCCCCCGCCGAGACCCATATCCCAATGAGGCTGTACTGAATGTAGCGAGCGAAAGCCGCCGTCGCCATCTCCCCCGTGGGCAGCAGGGCGCCCAAACCGTACCAGATCAGGAGCAGCCCGCACATCCCCACCACATAGCGCCCGGCACGCTGTCTGAGAACACCTCCTCCTCGGTAATCTCGACGGTCCGATAGCCAGGCTGCGCCGCCTCCCAGACCAAAGAACACCCCCGCTATCTGCAGCAAGATGTCGCCATCGAGGGGATCGGCGACGCGCCCCGTGTGATACAGGGTATTCTCGCGCCACAGCCGGGGCATCTCCCAGGCGCTCAGGGCAACACGGCTCAGGAATCCCAGAAGCAGCATGGCCATGGAAACCAGGAAAACGACCAGTATCCGAACCGATGTGCCTTGCCGGCTCAACCATGAACTGACGGGCCCTTCGAAACGTACAAAGGCCCACAGAACCAATCCGCCCAGTATCCATCCTGCGAGCACATCGGTGAGAAAGTGGACCCCCAGATAGAGGCGCGAAAGACTTGTCAGCAGGATCAAAAAGAGAGCCCCGACCCATGCCCAGTGTCTGGCAAAAGTATGGGCCAGCAGGCCCCAGATGCCCACGCTGTTCTGGGCGTGGCCCGAAGGCAGACCGAAGGAGGATTGGCTGCTCCAAGCCCGTATGCCCTCACTTACCCAATAGGGGCGAGGAGCATGAAACATCACCTTCAGCGTGTCGTTGCTCCACGCGCTGAGGAGCAAGACAAAGGCCATGCGCAGACCCAACCGCGCGTCCCACCACCAATAGAGGGCGGTCATGGCAAACATATAGAACTCTACGTTGCCCAAAAAGGTGAATCCCTTCATGGGCAAGGTCAGCCAGCTGCCCAAGCCTTGCAGAAAACGGATCAACGTGAATTGTAAGGGCCAAAGATCGAGATTCATCATAGGTATGAGATAAAGGGACTCACAAGGAGGGCAGATCGGGCAGGTGTTTTACCAGTTCCCCGTGCACGGCCTCTTTCATCTCCTCGACCACCTTCTCGCTGCACGCCTCGAAACGGAGGGAGAGCTTGGGGGAGGTGTTGGAGGCACGCACCAACGCCCAATCGCGGTCTCCAAAGTAGATGCGGGCACCATCGATGTCTATCACGCGGTAGCGGTCGATAAAGGCCTCGCGAACGGCCTCCACGATCTCCCACTTGAGATAATCGGGGCAGTCGATGCGCAGTTCGGGGGAACTCACGTACTCGGGCAATCCCTCCAACAACGAGGAAAATATCTCGCTCAACGGCCTCCCCTCGCGCTCCATATAGTGCAGGAGAAGGGCAGCGGCATAGAGGGCATCGTCGAACTCGAAGGGGGGATCGTTGAAAAAGACGTGGCCGCTGAGTTCGCCGCCGATGACCGCCCGCTCCCTGTGCATGCGCGGCAGGACGTAGGTGTTGCCGCACTTGGACATGACCGGCACGCCGCCATACTTGCGCACCCCGTCGAACAGCGTCTCCGAGCAGCGCACCTCGAACACCACCTTGCCTGGTCCCGCACGCAGGGCCTCCCGCGTATACAGCAGGAGGTAGGTGTCCGGCGAGACGATCTGGCCCTTTTCATCCACGATGCCGATGCGGTCGGCATCGCCATCGAAGGCGATGCCCACGTCGCATTCCTCCTCCACGACGGTTTTGGCCAGTTCCGCCAGATTCTCCGCCTCGCTGGGGTTGGGGGGGTGGTTGGGAAAAGTACCATCGGGCTCGCAGTACAGGGGAACGACCTGGCATCCCAGCTCGCGCAGCAGGCGCACGGCCATAGGGCCGCCCACGCCATTCCCCGCGTCGACGGCCACCTTGAAGCCCCTTGACAATTCCACCTTGTGCAGAATGCAATTGAGATAGGGATACACCACATCCCGCACCAGCCGGTCCCCCTCGCCCGAGGCAAAGGAGCCGCTGGCGATGAGACGTTCCACATTTTGCAGTTCTTCTCCCGCCAGGGCCTCCATGCCCACCTGCAGTTTCAGGCCGTTGAAGTCGGCCGGGTTGTGGCTGGCCGTGATCTGCACCGCGCCATCCACCCAGAAATGGTTGACGGCAAAAGAGGTGACCGGCGTGGGCACCTGTCCGATGTCGATGACCTCACAGCCGGAGCGCATCAGGCCGCGAATGGCGGCCTCGCCAAAGGGATCCGAACTGGGGCGGCTATCGCGACCCACGACGATCTGCCGGCGCCCCGCGCGACGCCGTATATAGGTGCCAAAGGCCCGCCCCAGCGACTCCAACGCCGTCGTGGTCAGTTCCGACCCCACCATGCCGCGAATATCGTATTCGCGAAAGATGGCCCGGCTCACCGACAGGCGCTTCTCCAGCGCATAGTCATGCAGCAGGGTGTGAAGGGCCTCGCCCAACTTTTGCGGGTCATGGCGCACCACCAGGCGCTCCTCACCCGTCACCGGATGCGGCTCCATCACCTCGGCGGCCAGGTCGCGCTCGATAAAGATAGCGCCCTCTATCAGGGCCATCTCCTGGGGAGTGCCGGGGAAGACCGTCACCTGTGAGTCGTCGTTACCCACCACCTGGGGTTCCACCAGGGCGGCAGAGCTCCTGCGATAGCGCTCCAGCACCTCGGGGCTTATGGTGCCCCTGCGGTGCGCGAGAACGTAATCCAGACGAAATCCGCAGTGGCGATGGATAGCGCGTACGTGATCGGCCACCGAATAACCCTCGGTCTGGTTGGGTTGAGTCATCAGGTTGCAGACGAATATCTTGCGCGCTCTGCTCTGGCGAATGGTCTCGTTTATCTCCTCAATGAGCAGGGCGGGGATGAGGTTGGTATAGAGGGAACCCGGACCGATGACGATGGCATCGGCGCCCTCCACGGCGGTCAGCACCTCGGGCGTGGGCCGAAAATCCGACGCCCGCTTGCCCACCACCTCGGAGATGAGGAACACGCGGCGGATGGTCTCCCCCTCCTTGCCCTCGGCGATGGCCGCCTCCCCCACAAGCTGGGAGCCGTCCGAGAGCTCGGCGCAGACCTCCACGCGGTCGAGGGTGGGCATGAGCACCTCTTCCGCCGTGGCCCCTATGGAAGAGTGCAGCTGGGCAAAAGAGGCCCCCGCATTGGCCGGCGGCACGACCCCCACGATCTCCCAGGGAGCGTCCCGATAGGCGGACAACAACATGGAAAGTCCCTGCGTGCCGGCAAAGGCCACCACCCTGCTCCGATCCGTCTTCTGAGGTGCCACTTCTTAATCAACCTCCGATAGAAAAAATGAATCCCTGAGAATTCCTGACTTTTTCCAAAGCAAACTGAAATATATCATGGTACCGTCCCCCTGTCAACGTCCCCTGGCGCGCCCCGTTTCCAGACAACAGCCATCCGCGTGGACAAGCCACGCCCCCTACATTATACTACAGAACAGTAGAGGTAGCGGACTAGAGCGTACCAGAAAGGTTAATCCCCACAGGAAAGAGAGGATGATATGATGTCAGGAGAATTTGGTCTGCAGGGCGTCATTCCGCCCATGATCACCCCCTTGGATGCGCAGGAGCGCGTGGACGTGGCAGGCGTCCACAGGGTCGTGGCCCACCTGCTGGAGGGCGGCGTGCGCGGCATATTCGCCCTGGGCACGGCCGGCGAGGGCCCAGCCATACGCCAGGAGGAGCGCTCCGTGCTGTTGAAGGCCGTAGTGGAAGCGGTCGAGGGCCGCGTGCCGGTGCTGGCCGGATGCATGACCGTGAGCAGCCAGCGGGCGCTGGACTGCGCCCGGGAGGCGGCGGATTGTGGCGCCGACATCGCGGTCATGACGCCGCCCTTTTACTATGGCACCGAGGATCAGGAGGTGTTCCTGGAACATTTTGCCTATCTGGCCGACAATAGCCCCCTGCCGGTGGTCATGTACAACATCCCGGGGATGACCCACGCCTTCCTGGAGGCGGAGACCGCCGCCGAACTGGGGAAGCGAGAGGAGATCGTGGCCGTCAAGGACAGTTCCGCCGACATGGAGCACCTGCGGCGGCTGGTGCCCCTCTGCGAGACCTCGGGCCTCAAGATACTTCAGGGCTCGGAGCGCGCCCTACTCGAGAGCCTAGAGCTGGGCATCCACGGTCTGGTCTCAGCCTCGGCCAACGTGGCACCCCAGTGGTTCGCCGCCCTGTGGGACGCCTTCCAACAGGGGGACATGGAGGCCGTACGCGCGCAAAACGAAAAGGCGGCCGCTTATCGGGAGGGCGTCTATGGTCAGGGATACTGGTTAAGTTGTCTCAAGATGGCCATGAACGTGCTGGGACTCTGCCAGCCCGTCACCACGCGGCCCATCCCACCCGTGGACGCCGAACAGCGGGAGCGGATACGTGCAACGCTGAAACGCACCGGATTAGTATAAGGCGGAGCGCCGCTCCACAGTAAAAACGAGGGGGAAACCATGAACGCCAATAACGAACCACGCTGCAAAGATCCTACGGCGCCCACAGAGGAGCGCGTGGACGATATGATCTCGCGCATGACGCTGGAGGAAAAGGTTTCCCAGATGGCGCACGATGCGGCGGCCAACCCATAGAGGAAGGCGCCGCCTATGTGACGGACCAGTTCGAGGTCACGTAGGGCGGAAAGCCGTTCCGCCTGCAGGCTCGTAGTAAGGCACTGCCCTTAAAGAGGCGGGGCAGGCATCACGTAGGTCGGAACGCGGTTCCGACCCGATCACCTGCGATGTCCCCTCGCGCCTACCGAATCAGGCTTCTTTATCTCTTGACGGCATTCCGAAGAGTTGGCATAATCGAAGCACGCCAACGGAGTAGGAGCGCTTTGCGTGCTATGGGTAGACGTCATGTGGATCAGAAAGGATATTAGCTAATTATTGGGCTTTCTGTAGCAGCCGGCCCTTCCTTTTTTATGCTCTTTTTATGTTATGATGGATAGAATAGATAAGGATGATTAATAGGGCTCGTTGACATTTGCCCTTGGTGTGATACGTCATGAAACAGGCTAGAAAGGTGCTGTTGATGGAGAATCTACAAGGTAAGAGCAAAACGACAACGCCTGAAACGGTAGAAGAGAACCAAAACGACGATGGTTCTTGTGTAGCGGTAGAAAACTTGCGAGAGAAGATCCCCTACTGGAGGAGCAAACTGCTGGATCTTTCCCGCCGCAATAGGTTGATATCTTTCAAGGATTACAAAACATCGACTTTGCTAATCCGATCTCCTCATCCCCTGGAAAACATAAAGTCCTTTCTTGCACGTCGGCAGTTATACATATACAAGTTTCCTGAGTCCGAAGAGAAGGAGGGGGAGGTACCCGCAGAGCAGAGCCCTCTGTTCGCAAACACCGATGAAAAAGATGCAAAAGAAGAGCTTCGGGAGACGTTACCACTTGAAGAGGAGTTTATCTCCGATCTGTTGAGCCAGAATATATGGCTGCCCGATCACCCAGCAGAAGAAACAGAGAGTCGATTATACAATTTGTATCTGAGAAGCCGACAGAGTCTCCGAGAACAAGGTATCAATACACTCTTCATAGCTTTCGGTTTCTTACACTATTACGAAGCAGATCATAGTGACGAAGAACTGACAGCGCCTTTACTTCTCCTTCCAGTGAGCATAGATCGCATCAGAGAGTCGTTCAAGCATAAACACAGCTATGCTTTTAGCTCACTCGAAAACGATGTTCAAGTGAATCCCGCCCTTGCTCGGAAGTTTGTGTCAGATTTCGGATTGGAGCTTCCAGACTTTGAGACTGATATGGAAGTAGAGAGCTGGTTTGATGAACTGCGTAAGGCTGTGCAGAGTCAGAGGCGATGGTCTGTGCAGCACTCGATTTGTATAGGGACTTTTGCCTTTGAGAAGCTGAAGATGTATCTGGACATCGAGGAGCATATCGACAGAATCCTGAATCATCCGATATTAAGGGCATTTGCTGGAGATTCTACCGAACTCACGCGAGGCTTTGACGATATTCCGTCGGAAGAAGAGCTTGATGCTAAAGTCATGCCTGAAAAGATGAATCATGTCCTTCCTGTCGACTCTAGCCAGCAGGTGGTGATCGAAGCAGCAAAGAGAGGCGTCAGTTTCGTTGTCCAAGGCCCCCCTGGGACTGGTAAGAGCCAGACGATCGTGAATATCATCGCTGAGCTTTTGGCACAGGGTAAACGGATACTGTTTGTTAGTCAAAAGATGGCCGCTCTTGAGGTGGTAAAACAAAGACTCGAAGAAGCGGATCTCGCGGACTACTGTCTCGATCTACATAGTCATCGCGCCAATAAAAGAGAGGTACTACAGCAGTTAGAGAGACAGCTCTATCATCGCAAAGAGGTGAGAAACACCGCCAAGGGATTCTATGTCTGTCCCAGACTTAAGGATACACAACAGGAACTGAATAGATACGGTGAGGAGATATTATCGGAGCCAGACGGAAGAACCTCTCTATATGAGGCCAGAGGAAACCTTGCGAGCGTCATAGATGCCCCCTCTGTTGCGACAGGATCTGCGGTCATGGATCACCTTGATGAGGGTACCATGAGATCATACCTTAGAGACTTGGAAGGGATCGAGGAATATGCTGCCGAAATGCGCAAGGCAAAAGATTTTCCGTGGCGGGACGTGGAGATCAAGAAGCTCACGTTGAAAGTCAATTCAAGACTGCAAGAGATTATGTCGGATTTGAGAGAGGGTAGTCAAGAAATAGAAGACTTTATATCGCGAAGCAAACAAGTTATAGGAGTTTTTCCCAACTCGATCCATAGTTTTGCACAATTGGGAAAGCTGCTTGCGCACTGTCAAGAGTGGTCAGGAACCATCGCTCTGCAAGAGGAATGGTTCAGAGACGGTATAGAGAAGAAGATAGAGAACGCGAAGGTGATTGCTCATAACGAGGCATTTATCACAGAGAATGTCGATTGTCTATTGCAGCACTACAGTGAAGCCTATCTCAATCTAGATGCGAATGCTTTGCTACGAGGATTCAAGGACTTGTACAAGTCGCCTTTTCGTTGGTTCAGGCCAAAATTCTGGCGACAGAGACGCAAGATATCAGACAGAGTTTTTGATCTCTTGAAAGATGAGCATCGATCGTTCAGAGACAAATACAACGATCTAGAGACTTTGACGGAAGTAAAGCAGAAAAAGCAAGAAAATGCGAAGAGAAAGCAGCAAGTGGAGGACTTGCTGCCTGACGATACAGATATTGAAATGGTCGACTGGCAGGCTTTCAGAGACGGTCTCATATGGGCCCACTCGGTTAATCTCTTGATCAACTCGATCTCGCCAGCATCGGCGCAGGACAAAAACATCAACTCTCTGATTGAAAGTGTGGAAACGGGCGAAGCTGATTTACTAGAATTGGTGCAAGTCTATTCCGAGTTGTATGAAGAACACTTTGAGAAAAATTACGAGCAATTGCTCGCGTTTTTCCCATCAGAGTACACACTTCACGGCGAACCTATCGATCAGGTGGAGATAAAAAAGCTCCTTGACTGGTTTGCTGAACTGGATAGAACAAGGCCTGAACTACGGAGATGGATAGAATTCGCAAATACGGTGGATGCGTTACCAGAACGACTCCAGGATTATGTATCCGATTTCCTAGATGAAGGCTACCCACCTGAATCCTTAACAAGGTCCTTCGACAAGGATTTCTGGACGGTTTTTCTGGACAATGTGGAGAACCAAACAACATCGAGAACTGGTTCTCATTACATAAGTAGAGCCCACCAGTTTCGGGAATTGGACCAAAAGCTTCCGGGTCTCGCCAAGAAACGCATTGTAGAGCGATTGGAAAGTGACAAACCTGATATTGAGGCCTTTTCCAATACGTCGAGTTCAGAGTTGGCGATACTCAAACGCGAAATAAAGAAGCAAAGACGACATTTGCCCCTGCGTCAGCTATTGGCAAGGATTCCCAACCTTATATCAGTCCTGAAGCCATGTTTCATGATGAGCCCCCTCTCCGTCGCCCAATATATCAATCTTGACAATGTGGAACCATTTGACACCATCATCTTTGATGAGGCTTCTCAAATCATGATGGAAGACGCCGTAAGCAGCCTTATCAGGGCGAAGCAGGCCATCATCGTCGGTGACTCTGAGCAGTTACCACCAACACGTTTCTTCAGAACCTTTGATGACGATCCGGAAATCGATGAGCCTCTAGAGGACTTGAGCAGTTTGCTCGATGAAGCTTCCACAACCCTATATGAAAAATATCTGAAATGGCATTACCGAAGCCGGGATGAGACGTTGGTGCATTTCTCAAACCAAGAGTTTTATGAGGGAAGACTTGTCACTTTTCCTAACAGCAAGAGCGAGTCCGACTCGACAGGTGTCGAGTCTGTCTATGTGGAAGATGCTGTCTATGGAAGGGGCAAATCAAGGAAGAACGTGAAGGAAGCCAAAAAAGTGGCCGATCTGGTCAAAGGCCATATTGAGAAGTACCCCATTGAGAAGTACCCCAAAAAGTCTCTCGGCGTAGTGGCGTGCAGCGCTAGCCAGCAGCGAGCGATTCAGGAACAGATAGAGATTCTGCGGCGACAAGAGCCCCGCTATTCAGACTTTTTCGCTGAAAGCATCCTTGATGAGTTCTTTGTGAAGAATCTGGAGACTGTCCAGGGAGATGAACGAGATGTGATAGTATTCAGTATAGGCTATGGACCAGACGAGACCGGTCGAATGACGCTTAACTTTGGGCCCCTCAACAGAAAGGGGGGTTACAAGCGACTCAATGTAGCCATCACACGAGCCCGGGAAAAGGTTTACCTGGTTTCATCTTTTCAGCCGGAGCGTATCGATCTGGAGGATATTTCGAATCCTAGTGTCAGACATCTCCTTAACTACATGAGGTACGCAAAAGAAGGGCCAGATGCTATAGCCCGAAAACTTCGGGTAAATGACGGCCACTACTTTGAATCCAGCTTTGAAGAGGCGGTATACGATAGGTTAAATGCTGAAGGCTGGGATTTGGCTACCCAAGTAGGATGCTCCGGTTACAGGATAGACTTAGCTGTAAAGCATCCACAGCAAAAAGGTACCTATATCCTAGGAATTGAGTGTGATGGTAGCGCATATCATTCATCAAAGACGGCAAGAGATCGGGACAAGGTGAGACAAGAGGTTCTAGAAGGCTTAGGATGGAACATCCATCGCGTATGGTCAAATGATTGGCTACG
>CAZMOW010000049.1:0-17319 GCA_964567975.1 uncultured Anaerolineales bacterium
CCGGAGCGTCCCACACCCTCGCCCAAGGGTGAGGCGCGCCGCCTGCCCCTGGCGTTTGAGGCGGACGATGGCATCTCGTTGCAGGGGACCCTTATTTTGCCTCCTGGAGAGGGAAGTTTCCCATGCCTAGTGGTTCATAGCGAAGGGGGGGTCTTGCCTCGCTGGGATCCCGGCGACGGGCCAGCGGAAAGGGGGTGGGCCGTCTACTGTTACGACAAACGTGGATTGGGTGAGAGCGAGGGGGACTATGGGCGGGGTCCCCTCGACGTGCTTGCGCAGGACGCGGTCGCTGCGGCTGATATGCTCTCTGCGCGTTCGGAAATCGATTCTGAGCGGATCGCCTTTTTCGGGGTACGCAAAGGGGGGCAGGTTGGCGCTCTGGCGGTGGCGCAGGGCGAACGATATGCCGCCGCTGTCCTGAGTTCCTGTGCGAGCGAGGGCAATATATTCCCCACCTTAGTGGAACACAGGATCCATCATGTATTGGCGCCGTTCTACGGATGGAGCGACGAGGAGTTGCAGGTCTATCTTGATAACAGCCTCGAGCGGTGGCAGACGTGGTTGTATGAGGGCGAAACAGAAGTATCGCTGTTGGGAAGACGTGCCTCCCTAGGGGCTTTGGAAAACAACGCGGCGACGGATCTGTATGCGCCGCTATCGAGGACGGAAATATCCGTGCTGCTATTGCATGGTGATCAAGACCCCTGGACGCCGATAGAAGGGGCTATAAACCTGCATGGACGCCTTATCGCGGAGGGGAAAGAGAATATCACCCTTCACACGTTCGAGGGCCGGGGACCGGTAAGCGAGGGAAGGGATGCTTTTGTTGCTTCGGAGGTGGAGGAAACCGTCTTTGCCTGGCTTGAGGGCGTGCTGGGCTCGCCATGAGCCGCCGATTTCAAGGTATCTACGGACACACGTCGGTTGTTGAATCGCCAGGAGGGATGTTCCTTTTTCGTATTGTTACCTTTTCCTTCAGTTTCGATTCGAATGCTTTGAGACGGGGAAACGTTTCACTGCAAAAGAGGTGTGTGTGACAGTCACAATCGGAGGCACCAAAGGGCACTCTGGAGGGCTCTGTCCCGGACATCCTTTGCAGGGCATCGGCCCATGCGCATTCATGCCGCTTCGAACCGCGATGATACCAGATTTCGCGGATGCGGCCATACGGTAGCAGGTAGTCAATGTGCCAGTGTAGGCGTTTATTGGCGCGCAGGTGTCGTTGCAGCCGGGTTCGCAGGCCTACCAGGGCACTTCCCACGTAGAGATAGTATCCCTTCTCAAAGATCACCGCGCCCAGGCTCCCCACCTCAACGGTGTGGCTGTCCGGTAGCTCGAGGATGAGAATATAGGTGCCTGGCGGATTCTCCTGTGTCACTTTTGCCTTCTCACTTCATATAAGCAGTACTGTAACGAAAAAAGGGCTTTGTCCACAACTTTGGACAAAGCCCTTTTGAGTGGCGATTCTTCGGGAGGTTAGCCGTAGAAGGTTCCACGCATCATATCGGGACCTTCCTCTTCTTCCTCCTCTTCGCCCTCTTCGATTTCCTCGCCTTCTTCGACTTCCTCGAGTTCTTCCTCGACCTCTTCTTCGATCTCGAGGCCCACCTCCGGTGCTACAGGCGCGGCGGCCGTGAGGATCTCTTCGACCTCTTCCTCGGAACGCTGCGCGATGACGTGGATGACCTCTGTCTCCGGCGCTGTCAGTATCTCGACGCCTTCGGGAACGGCGAGATCGGCGACGGCCACGTGGTCGTGGATACTCTCCAGTGTGGCCAAATCGACGGTGATGGCCTCTGGCATATCTTCTGGTTGGCACTCTACCTCAACATGATCCAGAATCCGTACGATGGTAGCCCCCATCTCCAGTGCAGGCGCTCGCCCATAGGTAGTGATGGGCACGAGGTTGGTGATTGTCTGCCCCTCTACCACGTGGTACAAATCCACATGTAAGACATCGCTGCTGACGGGATCACGCTGTATATCGCGAATGAGGGTGGTGTAAGAGTCACCATCACCGTCAATCTCCAGGGAGATGAGGCGACTCGTTCCCGCCGCACGAATCACCTGGTTTATGGTCTGGTTGTCGAATTTTATACTCAGCGCATCAAAATTACGTCCATAAACGACGCCGGGTACAATTTTCTGGCGTCGCAATGCCTTTGCTTTTTCTTTGCCGTCTCGCAGTTCCCCTGTGAGTTGAATTCTATCTGCCATAGCTACTACCAATCCTCCAAACCTGTGCGAACAAAAAGACCCCTGCGGAGAGCTTCAAGCTTCTGAAAGAATGCTTCCACGACCCCAAATTATAGGTATAGAATGAATAGGCGTCAAATATGTCGTGTTGACGTTGGACGCCTGGACGTTGAAAGCAAGCCTGTGCCGTCTGACGATCCGTATCGGGATGGATTTGACCTTTTTCTTTTGCTTGTAGGGTTCTGTCGATGATATAATAGACCACCGTGAGTTAGTGTTTGTGGCCGGAAAGGGTTTCCCTTGGTAAGTAAAAGGTGGGGAGTAAAGGCGGCAGAAGTCACCCTCGTGCCTGTGGTGGATGTCAGTGTGGCTTTGATGTGTGGCGTCGTCGCCTCGGACCGGTTTGCTTGGGAAGGGATTCAGCTTCTGAGGATATGGATTGTCTGGCTCATCGTCGATATAGTGTTTGGCCTGGTCTTTGCTCAATGGCGAATATTGAAGGGGGTAGATCTTCAGGAGGTCTTTGAAGGGGGAAGCGGACGCCCCCCGAGGCTCTTTCCCTATGCTGTGTCAGGGTCTCCGGGTGCCCGGCTCGCCCAGGCGCTAGAAGGGTTCGTCTCGCTGTGGGGCGAGGTGGTGTGGCCACTGGCTGGCCGTGTGGCCCTGACGGCAATCCTGGGGGCGGCTATCGCTCTGGCTATGGCGACCTTTTTGGGCCGCGAGACGCTGGCCGTCGTGGCGCTGGGGCTGATACTTGGTGTGGGTCTGATGGTGGCATGTGATGAGCGAGAGACGCTTTCCCGTTGGCTACGCTTTCTTCGGCTCTCTCTGGCCTGGATGCTTGGCGCAAGGGTGCTGGGCCCGTTGGCGGTGCCGATTGTGGGATTGGCGCTTTTGATGGGATTGGGCGCATACGCCAGGGAAGGCCTTGACACCGGAGGGCAGAGGGGATTCGTCCACCTCTTGCGCCTTACGAATTGGGCTTTTGTTCTGATCCTGCTACTTTCTCAGCAGCCGGTACTGGCAATGGTGATAGTGATAGCCTCTCTGGTGGAGACGATGTGGTGTGGGGAACAGCCCCTGAGGGAAGAGCGGTCACTAGTATATAGCATTCCGTGGTTCGCGAGCGCATTCACCGTGGCACTTGCCGTAACGCGTTGGTGACGGGGGCGTTATATGTTATGGGTCGGTATCGCTCTCGGGTTGATCCTCTTCGGCCTTGTGTGTTACTGGTTGCTGGTTACCACGGAGGGGGTCTATCTAGGAACCCGCGTGGTGACATTGCTTTACGACTGGACGGCAAAGCGCTACAATGACATAAAGAAACTGAACTATATTGACGAGGCCAGCCGTTTGGGAATACCGTTGGCGAGGCGGCTGAGGGTGGTTTCCTCGCCCCGTGTTCTGGACGTGGCCACGGGTACGGGGCGCCTTCCTTTGGCATTGATGCGCCAGTTTCAGTTTGATGGCACGGTCGTGGGCATGGACCGTTCTCGAGGTATGTTGCGAGAGGCTCAGCGTGCGGTAGGGGCATACGATGATCGCATCACGCTTTTGCTGGAGGATGCGCAGGCGCTCTCGTTTCGAGAGACGTGTTTTGACTGTGTGACCTGTCTGGAGGCTCTGGAGTTCATGCCCGATCCCGAGGGAGTCATAGAGGAGATGCTTCGTGTATTAAAGCCCGGTGGTGTTTTGCTGGTTTCCAACCGCGTCGGCAAGGACGCCTGGTTTTTTCCTGGCCAGCTTTGTGGCCGGGGGAAAGTGGAAGACTATTTGCAGGAACTGGGTGTGAAGAGGGTGCATATGCAGCGTTGGCAAGTGCATTACGATCTCATTTGGGCGCGCAAGGACGGAGATTTGGGTGGGTAAGGCCGCTTTGCTCCTATTAGGGATGTTTTGAAAGGATGAGAGGGAAATGAAAAGGGATTTTTTGAGTTTGGTCAATCTATCCACAAAGGAGATACAGTCTCTTTTAGAACTGGCGCTTTCCTTCAAAAAGGGTGACATTGATGCCCAACGGACCAAGCATATGCGAGATAAGGTTCTGGTCATGGTCTTTCAAAAACCCTCCCTGCGCACGCGGGTTTCCTTTGACGTGGCCATGTTTCAGCTGGGGGGATACGCCGTCTATTTGTCTCCCGATGAGATCAAGCTGGGCGAACGCGAGAGTATTCCCGATGCGACAAGGGTGTTGAGTCGTTATGGAGACGCCTTGATGGCCAGGGTGTATGCTCACACAGATGTGGTTACCATGGCGCGATGGGCAACTGTTCCTGTGATAAATGGTCTTTCCGACTATAATCATCCCTGTCAGGGATTGGCGGATCTGCTGACCATTTATGAAAAAGTTGGCGAATTCGCGGGTGTTAAACTCGCTTATGTGGGCGATGGCAACAATGTACTGCACTCTCTGCTGCTGGGTGGGGCTGCCATGGGCCTGCACGTGGTGGCAGCGACACCGGAAAATTATGAGCCTCTGCCAAGGGTGATGACCCAGGCCAAAAAGGTGGCAGAGGAGACGGGGACGAAGTTGGAGATCATCCGGGATCCTGTGGAGGCCGTCGAGGGAGCAGATGTCATCTACACGGATACGTGGACGAGCATGGGCCAGGAGGATGAGGCGGACGAGCGCGAACGCGTTTTTTCCTCCTATCAGGTGAATGCGGCCCTTTTGGAGCACGCGGGAGGCGATGTTGGTGTCATGCACTGTCTCCCGGCACACCGGGGAAAAGAGATTACGGGAGAGGTGATGGATGGTCCCCATGCCTGGGTTTTCGATCAGGCGGAAAATCGCCTGCACGCCCAAAAAGCGATTCTCGCGTACGTGCTAGAGGAGTAGGACATCTGTGGCCCAAGTATTCTGGCTCCTGTCCAAGCTGGATCTACGGAGCCTCGTGGACATCCTTCTCGTTGCATCGGTCGTCTATGGGACGCTGTTGTTGTTGCGGGGCACGCAGGCCGTTCAGCTTTTGCGCGGTGTCATTTTGTTGGCATTGATCGTGGCCCTTTTTGGCAGCGTCGCGCAACTGACGGCTTTTAACTGGCTTTTGGAAAAGGGAAGTCAGGCCCTGCTCGTGGTGGTGGCCATCGTTCTACAGCCCGAATTGCGTCGTGCTCTGGATCGCCTTGGGAGGGCAGGGGGGATGACGCTCTGGTCTTCCCGCGAGTTTGATATGGAGGATGTAATCGACGAGATCGTCGAAAGCTGCAGGCGGCTTTCCGAGAGGCGCCACGGTGTGTTGATCGTTATAGAGCGGGAGACGGGCCTTCAGGATCACATCGAGACCGGAGTGGAGATCGATGGTCTGGTTGGTGCGGAACTATTACAGACGATCTTTTTCCCCAACACTGCCCTTCACGATGGAGCGGTGATCATACGCGAGGATCGCGTCGTCGCGGCCGCCTGTGTGTTGCCCTTGGCGGAGACAGTTCCTTCGGAGGTGCATCTGGGAACACGGCATCGAGCAGCAGTGGGCATTACGGAGCAGACCGATGCGGTGGCCATCGTCGTCTCGGAGGAGACGGGTATCATCTCTCTGACCAGAAATGGACGTATTATAAGATATCTTGATGGGGAGAGACTGGCAACGCTTTTGAGGGCCCTGTTGATCTCTGGACAGGCTGCACGTCGAAGAGAAGAAGAGGCCGAAGCGGCCTGAGTAGTGAGGAGTGAGTTCTTGGAAGGTATACGAGAGCACATCAGTACGGCTCTACTGGCCCTCATGTTAGCCCTTATCGTGTGGGTTAATGCTACCTATCAAAAAGATCCTCCTAGGGAGGATTTCTTCCCTCCTCCGATCCCCATTCAAGTTTTGGATGCCCCGTCCGAGCTCGTGGTCACAAACGATCCTGCAGAGGTTGTCGAGCTAAAGATAAGGACCTTCTCATCCACGTGGGAGAAGTTGGGGGTCAGCGATTTCAACGCCACGGCCGATTGGGGGGATTTGGAAGAGGGGGTGAATACTGTGGACGTTGAGGTGAGCTGTGCCGATCCCACGGTGAATATTTTGGATTTTCACCCGCAGGTGATCTATGTTCACTTGGAGCCCAGGAAGGCGGAACTCAAGAAAGTAGAAGTTGAACTGACAGGCCGCGACGAGGTTCCTTTGGGCTATGAGGTCTATTCGCCGGAACTTGAGCCCGATGCTGTCACGGTGGAGGGGGCGGCCTCGGCCGTCGATCGTGTGGAACAGGTGAACGTCTCCCTCTCCCTCGTCGATCAACGCACATCCCTGGAGCGCCAGATCGAACCCGTCCCCGTGGACGAGGACGGAGAAGACGTGACGGGGGTCAAGGTTTCGCCTGCCAAGGTGACGGTCCGCGTTCCCATCGAAAAGAAGCAGAACTATCGAGAGGTTGCCGTGCGAGTGCGCACGACGGGTGCTCCGCGCCGAGGGTATTTTTTCAGCGGGATTGACGTCGTTCCTCCTACCGTCACCATAGTGGGCCCTCCAGAAACGATAGAAGCTATGGGAGGGTACGTGGAGACCAGGGGACAGATCGATTTGTCGGGTGCTACACGGACGATTGCCCAAAGGATGGCGCTTGATCTGCCCGAGGGAGTATCGGTGCTGGATTCTCGTGAGGGAGAAGTCTTTCGCGTCCTGGTGACGGCGAATGTCGATGCAGTGACAGGAGGTACGACGGTCAAAGTGTCTCTGCGAGCACGAAATGTACAGGACGATTTGTACGTTGAAGAGATGTCGGTGCCGGCAGTAGATGTCATCCTTACGGGTCCCGCCGTGCTCCTTGATGAGTTGCAGACCGATCTGCTCGATGCTTACGTCGATTTGGAAGGGCTGGAGGAGGGAACGCATCAAGTCGAACCTGCGGTGGAGATGCTCGCTCCCGAAGATTCGGAGCTGCAAGATCTCGTTGTGAAAGATATATCACCAAAGTATGTGGAAGTGACTTTGAGTTCCTCGCTAACCGTTACGCCTGAGGGACGAGCGTCCCCTACAGCTACGGCGACGAATACAGCCTCTCCCACCGCGACACCGACACGGGAGCCCACACCAACGCCAACCCTTATACGTCGCAGATAGCGAGGAGGATACCCGTGGCAGAGGAAACTGCTTTGGCCGCATATAACGGGAAACCAAAAGAGGCCGCGACCAGGAAGCCGCTCGTCGCCCTGGTGGGGCGCCCCAATGTGGGGAAATCCACGCTCTTTAACCGTCTGGTGGGGGAGCGTCTAGCCATCGTACATGAGACGCCCGGCACGACACGGGATCGCCACTATGCCGACGTGGAATGGCAGGGGCGAGTCTTTACCTTGATAGATACGGGCGGTCTGATCCATGAGCCCTCGGATACCATCACCGAGCAGGTGCAAAAGCAGGCCCAGTTAGCTATCGAGGAGGCGGATGCCATCGTCTTTGTCACGGACGTTCTGGATGGGGTGACGGGGGCCGATCAGAGGATCGCCAATATCCTGCGCCGTGCGGAAAAGCCCATCGTGCCTGCCGTCAACAAGGTGGATAATCTCAAGCGTGAAGCGGGCATCTATGAGTTTTACGCCCTGGGATTGGGAGACCCGGTCGGTACATCGGCGCTCAGGGGGTTGAAGACGGGCGACCTGCTGGACGAAATTGTGGATGCCCTATCGGAGATCTCGCTGGAAGAGGAGATCTCCTCCGCAGTGCGTGTGGCCATCGTCGGGCGTACGAATGTGGGCAAATCCTCGCTGTTGAACCGGCTTTTGGGACAGGAGCGTGTCATCGTCAGCGAGGTGCCGGGCACGACCCGCGACGCCGTGGATACGAACGTCATATATGGTGAGGAGGAGGTGACCCTCATCGATACGGCGGGCATACGACGACGGGGACGTGTGGAGCGAGGGGTTGAGCAGTATAGCGTGCTACGAGCATTGCGGGCCATCGGCCGCGCGGACGTGATGTTATTGATGATAGACGCCCTCGACGGGGTGACGGCCCAGGACTCGCATATTGCGGGGTATATCGTGGACGAGTTCAAAAGCGTCGCCGTGTTGATCAACAAGTGGGATCTGGTGGAAAAAGATACCCATACGGCCACGTTGTTTGAGGAGCATGTGCGATATCAACTCAAATTCTTACCCTATGCCCCGATTCTCTTTATCTCGGCGCTGACGGGGCAGCGGGTGGATCGGGTGCTGCCCCTGGTATTGTACCTCTACCATGAGCGGTATGTGCGCCTTGAGGATGCAGAGGTAGATGATATCCTTCAAGAGGCCATTGCCCGGCGCTCGCCGCCTCGTGGACGTGGGAAACGGCTCATCATCTATGAGGGACGTCAGGCCGGCGTTGCCCCTCCTGCGTTTGCGTTCACCGTGAACGACAAAAGATTGGTACACTTTGGCTATGAGCGCTACCTCAAGAACTGTATACGGGAGCGCCATCCTTTTGAGGGGACACCCCTGCGGCTCACCTTCAGCAACCGCCGCTAAAAGGGCGCTCGGTCACGACGTCGCCGACCATGGACCAAGGACCAGCCCAGGTGATGTGCACGTGGGTCATGCGCCCCAGCCAGTCCTCGTCGCTTTCGAAGAAGACAAGCTTGTGCGTCCGCGTCCTTCCGCGCCATCGCCCTCGTTGTTTTCCGTCCACAAGTATCTCCACGTCCTGATTCAGGAATGAGGCGTTGATCTCCCCCGCTATCGTTTCCTGTATCTTCTCGACACGTCCACGGCGACGTTCCTTTTCCGCGGCGGGCACATCGTCTTCCCAGGCGGCGGCTGGGGTTCCCGGGCGGGGCGAGTAAGCTGCCACATGCACCACGTCGAAGCGTATCTCCTGTATTAGACGTAGCGTGTTCTCGAACTGCTCTCGCGTTTCCCCGGGAAAGCCCACGATCACGTCTGTGTTGATGGCGCAATGGGGTGTGGCCTCGCGAATGCGTCGTACCAGGGTGCGAAACTCTTTTACGCTGTAACCGCGGCCCATCCGTCGCAAGATCTCGTCGTCTCCAGACTGGACGGCCAGTTCCCAGCAGGGACACACTTTGGGATATGTGGCCACAG
Organism: uncultured Anaerolineales bacterium; assembly: GCA_964567975.1. Classification (GTDB taxonomy): domain Bacteria; phylum Chloroflexota; class Anaerolineae; order UBA1429; family UBA1429; genus JAWLEV01. The sequence continues at coordinate 9,197 of CAZMOW010000049.1, forward strand.
CGTCGATGATACGCTGGGTCATGTCCGCCGGGTGGGAGGTGAGGAAGCGGATGCGCCACAGATCCTCAATATCGTATATGGCCTCAAATACGTCGGCTAGGTCTGCTTTCAGGGAAAGATCGCTCCCGTAAGCATCCACATTCTGTCCCAAAAGAGTAACGTCTCGCGTGCCCCGGCACACCAGGTTCTTCACATCGGCACGGATCTCTGAAATCGGCCGGCTGCACTGCTCGCCCCTTCGCAGGGTAACGATACAGTAGGTGCAGTGATGGTTGCAACCATAGCTGATGGGCACAAAGTCGGCCACATGGGGGGGGGTGAGAGGTTTTCGTTCTGGTGAGACATTCTCCCCGCAGTCCATGGCCCATTCCTCCGCAAATCGTACCACCTCATGGATGGCTGAAGGAGGAAAGAAAGCGTCTACAAAAGGATAGCGAGAGGTCAGGGTGTCCACATCGCCCACAAAGCAGCCCATGACCAAAAGTGCTCGTTCCTTTTCGTTCTCTTTGAGGGGGCGCAGGGAGCTGAGGCGCCCCACGACCTTGTCCTCGGCGCTCTGTCTGACGACGCACGTGTTGAGCAGGATGAGATCTGCCTCGTCAGGATCCCGCGTGGGAAGGTAGCCACGCCTTTCCAGCGCCTCGCCGATGCGGTGGGCGTCAGCTCGATTCATCTGACAGCCTATGTTCCAGAGGTAATAGTGCAGATGTCTCTGACGCCTTTTTTGCGGAGTTGTGGTGCGCTCTTGCGCCATTCTCTTATCCTGAGGAAGGTGTTGCCAATACGGATACGGCCTGCGGGATGCTGGCCTGCTCCCGTTCGGGACGCAGGACGCGGCGGAGGAATTGGCCGGTGTAGGATTGAGATTGGGCCGTCAGCTCTTCTGGTGTGCCTTCGGCGATAACCCTGCCGCCCGCGTCGCCTCCCTCGGGTCCCAGGTCTATGCACCAGTCGGCCGTCTTGATGACGTCCAGCTGATGCTCGATGACCACCACCGTGTTGCCCGCATCCACCAGGCGTTCCAAGACGTGGAGCAGGCGCTTCACATCCGCCGCATGCAATCCTACCGTCGGCTCGTCGAGAATGTAGAGCGTGTTGCCCGTCGCCCTACGAGAGAGCTCTCGCGCCAGCTTGATGCGCTGGGCCTCGCCGCCCGATAGCGTCGTGGACGGCTGCCCCAGATGAATATAGCCCAGACCCACGTCGTGCAGGGTCTGAAGTTTGGAACTGATCTTGGGGATGTTTTGGAAAAAGCCCAGTGCCTCGTCGACGGTCATGTCCAGCACGTCGGCGATGGTCTTGTCCTTGTAGCGGATCTCCAGTGTCTCGCGATTGTAGCGCTGGCCGTGGCACACGTCACAGGGGACGTATACATCCGGCAGGAATTGCATCTCCACCTGTATGATGCCCGCTCCCTTGCAGGCCTCACACCGTCCCCCTTTGACGTTGAAGGAGAAACGTCCTTTTTGATAGCCTCGTACCTTGGCCTCTGGCATGGAGGCAAAGAGAGAGCGAATGGGTGTGAAAGCCTTTGTATAGGTGGCCGGGTTGGAGCGCGGCGTGCGCCCGATGGGCGATTGGTCTATGTCGATGACCTTGTCCAGATGCTTTACGCCCACGATATCGTCGTGGTCGCCGGGTCGAGAGGAGGCATTGTGTAGCAGTTGCGCCAGTCGCTTGTAGATGGTGTCTATCAGGAGCGTGCTCTTGCCCGATCCTGATACACCTGTGATGGAGACAAAGCGCCCCAACGGTATGGTCACATCGATATTCTTCAAGTTGTTCTCGCGGGCGCCCCTTATCTCCAGGGATTTGCCGTTGCCCTCTCGACGCTCGGGGGGGACGGGGATGGTGAACGCGCCGTTGAGGTATTGCCCCGTCATGGATACGGGACAGTTGGCGACCTCTTTTGGCGTGCCCTGACATACCACCTGGCCGCCATGTTTGCCAGCCCCAGGGCCGAGATCGAGGATGTGGTCCGCCGCACGAATGGTCGCCTCGTCGTGTTCTACCACCAGCACCGTGTTACCCAGGTCTCGCAGTTCCGTCAGAGTATTGATTAGCCGCTGATTGTCCCGCTGGTGCAGGCCGATGGTGGGTTCGTCCAGTATATACAACACCCCCATGAGACGGGAGCCGATCTGGGTGGCCAGGTGAATGCGCTGGGCCTCGCCCCCAGAAAGGGTGGCCGCGACGCGGTCCAGGGTAAGATATTCCAGACCCACGTCATCCAAGAAATGCAAACGTGACAGGATCTCTTTGATGATCTGCCGCGCGATGAGCTTTTCCCGCTCATCGAACTGATGCGGAAGCCCCTCGACGAACTCGACCGCTCCCTGGATGGACATGCGGGCTATCTCATCGATGGATTTCCCCCCTACCGTCACGGCCAGGCTCTCCGGACGCAGCCGTCGACCGTCACAGGCGGGGCAGGCACTCTCGGTCATGTAGCGCTCTATGTTGGAGCGCACGCGGCTGGAGGATGTGTCCTCGTAGCGCCGCTGCAGATTGGAGATGACGCCCTCGTAGGTAGTCTCATAGTCCCTCGTGCGTCCCGATTTGTTCTTGTAATGTACATCGATCATATCGCTTCCGCTGCCGTGGAGGATCACTTGACGATGTTCCGGGGCGAGTTCGTCCCATGGGGTGTCCAGGGAGAAATCATAGTGGCGCGCCACGGCTTTCAGCAACTGGGCATAGTAGCCATCTTTTTCCATGCTCTTGGCCCAGGGCTTGATGGCCCCCTCGGAGAGGGATACGCTTCCGTCGGGCACTATCAGGGCCGGATCGAGTTCCTGTCTCGTCCCCAAACCCGTGCACTCGGGACAGGCGCCGTGAGGACTGTTGAAGGAAAAGCTCCGTGGCTCGAGCTCGGGGAGGCTGATATCGCACTCGGGGCAGGCGTACTTTTCCGAGTACATGCGTTCCTCGCCGTCCTGCAGGCTCACGCGTACAACCCCGTCGCCCAAATCGAGGGCCGTCTCCACCGAGTCGGTGAGTCGTTTGCGATCGGCATCGGCGCGCTCTACCTCATTCTCTTCATAACGATGCACGATGAGGCGATCGACGATGACCTCCACGGTGTGCCGCTTGTAGCGATCCAGTGTGGGTTCATCGTCCACGCTATAGATCTCCCCATCGACGCGCATGCGCACATAGCCCGCCTTGCGCAGATCCTCAAAGATGCGTCGGTGCTCGCCCTTGCGATCCTTGATCAGGGGAGCGATGATCATGATACGGCTGCCGTCCTCGAATTCCAGGATGCTGTCCACAATCTGTTGCACCGTCTGGCGGCTGATGAGGCGACCACATTGGGGACAGTGGGGCGTGCCGACCCGAGCGTAAAGCAGGCGCAGGTAATCGTATATCTCTGTTACCGTGCCTACCGTGGAGCGGGGACTGTGGCTGGTACTCTTTTGGTCGATGCTGATGGCGGGGGAAAGCCCATCGATATAGTCCACGTCGGGCTTGTCCATGCGTCCCAGAAACTGGCGGGCATAGGCCGACAGGGATTCTACATAGCGCCGCTGTCCCTCGGCATAAATGGTATCAAAGGCCAGGGAGGATTTCCCCGAACCAGAGACGCCGGTGATGACGACGAATTTGTCCCTTGGGATGTCGACGTCGATATCTTTCAGGTTGTTCTGTCGAGCACCCCGAATCGAGATGTTCTCTTGAGCCATATACTCTCCTGATGGAATATAAAAAGGAACTCTTATATTACGATGTCCAGACGCATATTATAGTCCAGCGGGCATGAGGGGACAAAGGTGGCATGTAAGCGTTTTTATGGAAAGGGTCATTGGAGAGAGCGACACGGGCTGCGAACGTCAGTGAGCGCTGTCTACACCCTGGCACCAGCCGTTCTTTAGGCCGGCGACGTCAAAGGCCTCCAGGGCCGCCGCGTATTCGTCGGGCCGGAGGCGCCTTCCTAGCTTGGGATGGTCCACGGCTTTGTGTGCGGGAAAGTACTGAGCCATAAGGCTTATGTAAGTCTTTTTCGAGAGATGTTCGGCGATCCAGGATAGGACCTCCTCCGTCTGCGAGAGATCGTGGGGCAGCACCAGGTGGCGCACGATGAGTCCCTTCTGCGCAATACCCTCCTCATCCAGGATCGGTTCCTCGCCCACTTGTCGTTGCATCTCCACGAGAGCGTGGCGATTGGACTGTACATAATTATCGAAATCGGAAAGCTCGTGGGCCACGTCCTCGTCGGCGTATTTGGCGTCGGGGAGGTAGATATCGACGATGCCGTCGAGGAGTTTCAACATGCTCACTCGTTCATAGCCGCTGGTATTGTACACCAAGGGGATATGCAGGCCCTGTGCCACGGCCCCTTCAAGGGCGGCCAGGATCTGCGGCAAAAAGTGGGTGGGGGTGACCAGGTTGATGTTGTGGCATCCTCGCCGCTGAAGGGCGATCATGGCCTCTGCCAACTCTTCGGTTTCCATCTCGGACCCCGATTCCAGTTGGCTGATAGGATAGTTCTGACAAAAGATACAGCGGCCCGTACAGTTGGAAAAAAAGATGGTGCCCGAGCCCCTTGTGCCACTCAGACAGGGCTCTTCTCCGTGGTGCACGTTGGTACTGGCCACCTTGGCCAGCGCGCCGCTGCGGCAGTAGCCGTGTTTCCCTTTCAGGCGATTGACGCCGCAGCCTCGTGGACAGAGATCACACGACTGGAGCCGTTCCCGTGCCGCCTCCACGCGCCCATGTAAAAGATCCTCTTCATATAATCTCTGATAGCCAGGCATGCCCTCCTTCACATCATCCTCGCTGGCGCTCGAACTCGCGATATTTTTCCCACTCTGGAATATCCTCACCTCTATTCACCGAGCGGCGCAATTCCAGAATCTGATCCCTCAACAGTGCCGCCTTTTCGAATTCTAGGTTCTGGGCCGCCGCCTTCATCTGTCTTTCCAGGTTCTCCATGATACGGTGAGCTTCATCCTTGGGGATCTCTGTCTCCACCTCGTATGCGGCTCCCGACTCGGCCACGGCGTGCAGGCTCTCGGTCAGGTCGTGGACCTCCTTGACGATGCTGCTGGGCGTGATGCCCCGTTCCCTGTTGTGGGCCAGTTGTATCTCGCGGCGTCGATTCGTCTCGTCGATGGCCCGGCGCATGGAGTCGGTGGTCCGGTCGGCGTACATGATCACCTGCCCGTTGACGTTGCGGGCCGCACGACCGGTGGTCTGGATGAGCGCGCGGGTGGAGCGCAGGAAACCCTCCTTGTCGGCGTCAAGTATGGCCACCAGGGAGACCTCTGGCAGATCCAGTCCCTCACGGAGCAGGTTGACGCCTACCACCACATCATAGACACCGGTTCGTAAACTGCGGAGGATGTCAACTCGCTCGATGGTTCCGATCTCCGAGTGTAAATAATGCACGTCAAAGCCGGCCTCTTGCAGGTACTCTGACAGATCTTCCGCCATGCGCTTGGTCAGGGTGGTGACCAGGGCACGCTCGTTCCGCTCCACGCAGTCCCGCAGTTCCCCGATGAGATCGTCGATCTGCCCCTCGATGGGCCGCACTGCTATCTTGGGGTCCACGAGGCCTGTGGGCCGAATGATCTGCTCCACGATCTGGGTGCTGTGTTCGTGCTCATAAGGGCCCGGCGTGGCAGAGATAAAGATGCACTGGTTCAGGTGATCCTCGAATTCCTCAAAGGTCAGGGGACGGTTGTCCAGGGCCGAGGGCAGGCGGAAACCGTACTCTACCAGGGTCTCCTTGCGTGAGCGATCACCTTTGTACATGCCCCGCACCTGAGGTATGGTCATATGGGATTCGTCGACGAACATCAAATAGTCTGCCGGGAAATAGTCCAGGAGCGTCCACGGTGGCTCGCCCTCTCGGCGGCCTGAGAGGTGTCGCGAATAGTTCTCCACGCCGGGACAGTACCCTATCTCCTGGAGCATCTCGATGTCGTAGCGCGTGCGCTGCTCCAGCCGCTGGGCCTCCAGCAGTTTATCCTGCTTTTTGAGTACGGCCAGGCGCTTTTCCAGCTCTTCCTCTATCTCCTCCACGGCCTGGGCAAGATTCTCCTCTGGTGTGATAAAGTGTTTGGCAGGAAAGATGTCGATGCTTTCGTGCTCCTGCAACAATTCTCCCGTGAGGGCGTCGACCTCGACGATGCGCTCGATCTCGTCTCCCCAGAACTCGATGCGATAGGTGGTCTCACCATAGGCGGGCATGACTTCCAGCGTGTCTCCCCGTACGCGGAACTTGCCGGGGGAGAGGGCGACGTCGTTGCGTTCGTAAAAGATGTCCACAAGGCGTCGCAGCAGTCTATCGCGGCGACGGCGCTCTCCACGTCGCATGTTGATGACCACCTGACCGTAGGACTGGGGATCGCCCAGGCCATAGATGCAGGAGACAGAGGCTACGATGATGACGTCGCGCCGACTGAAGAGGGCGGACGTGGCGGCCAGACGGAGGCGATCGATCTCCTCGTTGATGTCGGCGTCCTTTTCGATGTACAGGTCGGTGCGGGGGATATAAGCCTCTGGTTGGTAGTAGTCATAATAGCTGACAAAGTAGGCCACGGCGTTGTTCGGAAAGAACTCTTTGAACTCGGAATACAGCTGTGCTGCCAGTGTCTTGTTGTGCGCGATGACGATGGTGGGGCGCTGTACAGCCTCGATGATGTTGGCCATAACGTACGTCTTGCCAGACCCCGTCACCCCCATGAGGGTCTGGTAACGGTCTCCCCGCTCCAGCCCCTTGCTGAGTTTGGCTATGGCTTTGGGTTGGTCTCCGGTGGGCACAAAATCGGAGACGAGTTCGAATTCGGGCACGTTGTATTTTCTCCTATAAGGGCACCGACAGTTCCACTGACTGCCGGATGCCTGAATGATCGTCGGATAAGAGGGGGGAATTGGTCAGAAAGATCGAGCGGTCCTATTTCTATGTTCTCGTGCCGCTCAGAGATCGTCGTCGCGAATTTGCGGTTCTGGCCAGTCTGCATCGCGGAGGCGCCTGGCCAGCACGTCTGGGACCTCACCAGATTGGCTCAGTACCTCTATGGCCGAATCAGCATCTATGAACTTGATGGGATCCATATCGGCGAGTTTCTCGTCCTCCAACTCCTCGTCCAGCTCGCTCGGTGTGGCGCCAAAGAGATCCCGCAGTAGATCCTCCGCATCGGCCACTTCCCGAAAGGAGGCTGCACCGGCTCGCGTCCAGTCATTGACCCCTTTTTCGCCGTCGTCCCAGACGTAGACCTTGCCACCGCGATCCTGGAAGCGCTCCAGCCAGGCCCATTGGCTGGGGCCATGATCGGGCGCCACGATAAAGATAGCCTCGCTCAGCGCAGCGACGAGCACCTCTCGCGCCCGGGCGAGGGTCTCGGTATAGGCGACGTTGGGCAGGTAAGGACTTGATACGAGCAGGCGGGATTCCGTAATCTCCTCGTGCATCTCGTCCAGATATCCGTCGAAACGACGGATGCCCATGGGCAGCAGGATCGCCGCCGTCCCACCCTGATGGCGGGCAGCGTCCACGGCCCGGCGTCCTATACCGGCGTCGTAGCCACTTATGATAGGATAACTTTCCTGCGCCAGGCGTTCAGTCAGCGCTTCCGTCAAATCCCATGCCTCGGGGGGCGGACTACTCCCTCCGACGATGGCAAGTCCGGGTTCGGTGAGAATGGACAGGTCTCCACGGTAGAACAAAAAGTAGGGCAGCCAGTCCTTGGGCAGATGCTGGATTAGCGATTCGGGATAGGCCACATCCGCATAGGTTACCAGGCCTATCTGCTCCTGCTCCAGTTCCTGCAACAGGGTCTCCTTGGCGGGGACATCCCCTTTCGCTTTCAACAGGCAGGCCGCCTGTTGGATGTCGATGGCACATTGGGCCGCCACCTCGGCGGCTTTTTGTGCAAAAAGGTCTGAAAGGGTACGTTCCTCCTCCGTGCACCAATGATGAATCGCTCTTTTTGCTGCACGGCGGTCCAGATCTTTTGCATTTAGTGCCGCCAGCCAATACGCCGCTTCTCGATCTTGGGACACTTTTTTACCCCGTCCATCTGAATCGCATCGTCTCTATTATAGGATTCCCATGTGATATGTCAATTGGGTGCACGCAAAGTCTGTTAGGCTGACCCCACATACGAGAAAGAAGAGAC
>CAZMOW010000050.1:0-17244 GCA_964567975.1 uncultured Anaerolineales bacterium
GATCTCATACGGTGTACGATTCTCCCGGATCCAGGATCGCCGCTTCTGCCCTCGGGCAACGCACGGCCATCTGCCGAATCAATGCCTTCGCTTGCAATCGCCTTTACATCCTGTTATGATGGGTTTCAAAATGTATATCCCTTCGTTCGAGGAGGATTCCCCATGAGCAATTCGTCCCCCACAGGGTCGCCACCCGCTGCAAGGCGGAACGTCTGTGTGACCCTCCTCCTGTTCTGTTTTTTGAGCGCCGTCCTGCCGAGGATTCTCGCCGAAAGAGAGTCCGCGGATAGTGAAGATCCCTATGATTACTGCATATTCTATAGCGAGAACTCCACCCTGGATGGAGCACCAGTTCCTGTTGGGGCAGTGATCACGGCGTACGATCCAGAAGGTGTATGCTGTGGTTCGTGTACCGTAACCACTGCTGGAGAATGGGGCAATCCCGACGAAGGAACTATGAAAGTGATTTCAGATGATCCGTGGACAGAGGAAGATGAGGGAGCGGGCCCTGGTGTTACAATCACCTTTCATATCAACGGTCATCCCGCGACAGCAGTCTGGCCGAGTGAAGACACTTGGGAATCGAAGGGTCTCCATTTGGTCACACTCGTTGCTGGTACAGCTCCCACGGCCACGGACACCCCTGTGCCTCCAACGTCAACCGCAACCGACACAACCACCCCCACCTTCACGCCGACGCCCACGCCCTCTCCCACGCATACGCCGACGGATACGCCTCCCCCGCCCACGTCGACGCACACGCCATTCCCCACACCCACCGATACACCCGTGCCTCCAACGTCGACCGCGACCGACACATCCACTCCCACCTCCACGTCGACGCACACGCCATCCGCCACATCCACGCCAACGGATTTGGCGTCGCCTTCACACACGCCGACGCCCACCGAGGAGGAGGGGATCTGCTTGTGCCACGGGGACCTGTACAACTGCAGCGATTTCGCCACCCAGGAGGAAGCCCAGGCCTGTTTCGATCATTGCTTCCAGCAGGTGGGGGAGGACGTGCACCGACTGGACGGTGACGAGGACGGGATCGCCTGCGAATCGCTTCCCTCAAGCACGGCGACGCCGTCGCCCTCCCCGACGTGGATTGGGGCAGAGGCCCGTTTCCTATGTCTTCCCCTCATTTTACGGGGGGTTCCCTAGATGATGGAGAGAACTCTTCCTTATCCCCTCCCCACTATATGTGGCCTCACTCGCCCAGATAGGCCATGCGTACCTGTGGATCCTCCAGCAATTCCTGCGGAGTCCCCTCCAGCACGATGCTGCCCGTTTCCAACACATACCCGCGGCTGGCCACGGAGAGGGCCATGGCCGCGTTCTGCTCCACGAGCAGGATGCTGGTGCCCCGGGCGTTGATCTGCTGGATGATCTCAAAGATCTCTTCCACCAGGATGGGGGCCAGGCCCATGGACGGCTCATCGAGGAGGAGGAGGTCGGGGGTGGACATGAGACCGCGTCCCATGGCCAGCATCTGTTGCTCGCCGCCCGACAGCGTGCCACCCAACTGCCCCAGCCGTTCCTGCAGGCGGGGAAAGCTGGAGAAGACGCGTTCCATGGATCTTTTTATGCCCTCCTTATCCCGGCGCGTATAGGCACCCATATCCAGATTCTCCCTGACAGTGAGGGTGGAAAAGATCTGGCGCCCTTCGGGGACCTGCGAGATGCCCATCTTTACGATCTGTTCGGCGGGGACGTTGATAATGCTCTCGCCCTTGTACAGTATGTCCCCCGCGACGGGGCGTAGGAGGCCAGAGATAGTACGCAGGGTGGTGCTCTTGCCCGCGCCGTTGGCCCCGATCAGGGTAACGATCTCCCCCTCTTGGATGTGGAAACTGATACCCTGCAGCGCGCGAATGGCCCCATAGGCCACCTGTATATCGTCAACTCTCAGCAGCATCGGAGCGTAGCCTCCTCTCTCTCGTGCCCAGATAGGCCTCGATAACCCTTTCATTGTTCTGGATGTCCCGCGCCGTGCCCCGGGCGATGACCTGCCCAAAGTCCATCACCGTGATCCATTCACAGATGCCCATGATCACGCGCATCTGGTGCTCGATGAGCAGGATGGTCAGGTTGAACTCGTCGCGAACAAAGTAGATCAACTCCATAAGCTCCTCGGTCTCCTGGGGATTCATGCCCGCTGCGGGCTCGTCCAAGAGCAGTAACTGGGGCTCCGTGGCCAGGGCGCGGGCGATCTCCAGCCGGCGCTGCTCGCCGTAGGGCAAATTCCTGGCGATCTCCGTACGCCGATCATAGAGACCAAAGACATCCAAAAAGTCCTGCGCACGCTGGGTGAGCACGTTCTCCCGACGGCGAAACCGTCCCAGGCGCGTTATGGACTCTAGCAGGCCATAGCCGGCGTGGGTATGGTAGGCGACCCGTACATTGTCCAACACGGTGAGATTTTGGAACAGGCGGATATTCTGAAATGTGCGCGCAATGCCCATCCGTGTGATCATGGGGGGATCCACGCCCACCATATCCTCTCCACGGAACAGGATTTCTCCGTCGCTGGGCGTGTACAATCCGGTCACCATGTTGAACACCGTGGTTTTCCCCGCCCCGTTGGGACCGATGAGACCGTACAGGCCACCCCGAGGAACGGCCATATCAAAGCTGGAGACAGCACACAGGCCGCCAAAGTACTTGGTCAGGTTGTTGATGTCCAGGATACGTTGGTGATTGCCCCGTTCATCTTCTTTGGTCATTCGCGGGCCTCCTCTTTCCCTTCGTTCTGATCCTTTTCAGACCTGGCTGACGCGCGTTCGGGAAGGGAAGGCGCCTTCAGCCACCCCCATTCACGGGTGCCCAAGAGTCCTTCCTGCCGCAACAACATGATGAGCAGAAGCAATATGGGATAGATCACGAAACGCCAGTCCTCGAAACCGTCCGGAAGGACGACCCGTAGGCCCTCGATGATGACGGCGAAAAGTCCAGATGCCACGAGGGTCCCCGTCATACTGCCCAGTCCGCCAAAGACGATGATGATGAGGGGGTCGAACCCCTTGACCACGTTAAAGGTGCTGGGGTGCAGAAAGCCATAGAGATGGGCGTACAGTCCTCCGGCGATGCCGGCGAAAAACCCTCCAAAGGCAAAGGCGATGGCCTTCCACTGTGTCACGCGGATGCCCATGGTCCTGGCCGCAACCTGGTCCTCGCGAACGGATACCATCGCGCGGCCGTGCGTAGAATAGATGAGATTGCGAATGATGACGATGGTGGCCACCAGAAAGATAAAGACCCACACCCAGCTGCTGAGGGGGGGGATACCCACCATGCCTCGTGCGCCCTTCATGGTGTCGATGACCGTATCAGAGTTCTGGAGGGCCGTGTAGATCATGATGGCCAGCCCCAGCGTGGCGATGCCAAAATAGTCGGAGCCCAGGCGCAGCAGGGGCAAGCCCACCAGATAGGACAGGAAAGCGGCCAGGGTTCCACCGTTCAGCAGGGCCAGGATAAAGATGATGTTTTGCCCCAGTTTGTTGGGCAGTGCAGGGATGAGGCCTCCCACGACAGCGGCCACGACGCCCTGTAGTTGCCATGCCACGAGCGCGCCCACGGCGACCGCGACGGCGATCAGAAACAGGGACACGAGATTGACGATCACCCAGCTCTCATGGGTGGGCATATCGTCGTCCATCCATTCGTTCAGGGCGTCTCGTATGGCTCCAATATGCAGCCATCGACTGACCAACAGTGTCAGCACGAGACCGATCTGACCCGCCACGATCCACGATAGGGCGCCCACCTTTGTACCGCTCCACGCGACCAAAAAATCCTTGGTGATCAGGGCGGATCCATAGGCGCCGATGGCGTAAAATCCCACATGTCCTAATGAGAATTGGCCGTTAAAACCATAGATGAGGTTCAGCCCCAGGGCAGAGATGGCCGTTATGGCGGCCAACTGGATCACCTGGTACCAATAGCGGGACATGATACCCGTTACTTTGGCTGCCCAGACGATGAGAAATAGGCCCAGGGCAACCAAAAGCGTGGGGGCCCAAGAAGGCAAGCTGTTTCCGCGTTTCTTCATGATGCCTCCTATACCTTCTCTACCATGGCTTCGCCAAAGAGCCCTGTGGGCTTGACCAGGAATACGATGATGAGCACAAAGAAGGCAAAGATATCTCGCAGGCGCGAGCCCATGGGCAAGAAACTCACCACCAGGACGTCCAATTCACCCATCAGGAGCGATCCCACAAAGGCGCCGGGCACACTGCCGATGCCTCCCAGGACGGCGGCGACAAAGGCCTTCAATCCCGGCATGAGCCCCATAAATGTCCATATCTGTGGAAAGGCGATGGCATAGAGGACGCCTCCCGCACCGGCCAGTGCGGCTCCCACGGCAAAGGTCAGGGAGATGATGCCATCCACGTTTATGCCCATCAGTCGGGCCGTTGGCTTGTCCAGAGCCGTGGCGCGCATGGCCTTGCCCACTCTTGTACTCTGGATCAGATATTGCAGGCTCACCAGGAGCAGGACGGTCACACCGACGATGATGGCGGTGATGTTGGATATGGTCACGCCGCCGACATTCCATACCACGACCTCAAAGGGGCGCCGATAGGTGATAAAGTCAGGGCTGAACACCCACCGCAGGGCGGTAAAGTACTCTAAAAAGAACGAGACCCCGATGGCAGTGATGAGGGAAGCGATGCGCGGGGCGTCGCGCAGGGGTTTGTAGGCCACCCGCTCGATGACCACGTTAAGGATCGTACACACGATCATGGAAAAAAGGATGGCGGGCACGAAACTCCAGCCGTACTGGGTTACAGCATAAAAGCTGGCAAATGCGCCCACCATAAAGACGTCGCCGTGGGCAAAGTTGATCAGACTGACGATGCCATAGACCAGGGTATATCCCAGGGCGATAAGAGCGTAGACAAAACCCAGCCTTGCCCCATCGACGACGGCCTGAAAAAAGTAGACGGGGCCATTCAGGCGGATGAGAAAAGCCAGCCCCCAGATGATGCCCACGCCCAGGGCCACAAAGGTAAGCCAGGCTATAATGCGCAGGGGAAACTTGCTAATCGATTTTTTCATATGCTGTCCTTACATAGAAAAGGGAGGGCGCATGCGCCCTCCCTGCAACGAACACACCTTTAGGGCGAGACGAACTCTTGGAACACGGGCTCAGCCCCTTGGATCTTGATGATAGCGGCGCTCTTGATGGGATCGCCATATTCATCAAAAGTGATCTCGCCGGATACGCCCTCATATTCGATACCTGCCATGGCGTCCTTCACCTTGGCGGGGTCCTGACTGTCCGCTTCCTCGATGGCCTGTAGCAGGATCTTGGTCGCGTCGTAGCCCAGGGTGGCCAGCGCATCGGGTTCAGCGCCGTATTCCGCTTTGTAAGCCGCGACAAAGTCCTGCACCACGGGGCGAGGGTCGGCGGGTGAGTAATGGTTGGAATGGTAGCCGCCCTCAAAGAGCGCGAACTCTAGTTCGGGGGAATCCCACCCGTCGCCACCCAGCAGCGTGGCCTCGATACCCTTTTCGTTGACCTGTGCCGCGATGAGGTTGTTCTTGGCATAGTAGTCGGGGAGGTAGAGGACATCCACTTCAGCATCCTTGACCTTACCCAGCACGGCAGAAAAGTCCGTGTCATCCTTGGTATAGGCCTCAGAGACGGCAACTGTACCGCCCAGTTCCTCAAAGGCTGCTTCAAAGTACTCTGCCAAACCCTTTACATAGTCGTTACCCACGTCGTAAAGCACGGCCGCCGTCTCCGCCTCCAGTTCCTCGCGTGCGAAGGTGGCCATTACTCTCCCCTGGAACGGGTCAAGGAAGCAGGCGCGGAAGACGTACTCTTTGTTTGAGCCGTCCTCATTGATCGTCACAGCCGGGTTCGTGGATGTGCCCGAGATCTGCAGAACTTGGTTCGCCTCGGCAATCTCTGAGATGGGGATGGAGGCGCTGGAGCATACGGCTCCGACGACGAATTTGACTTCGTCCTCAAAGATCACCTTGTTGGCCGCGTTTGCCGCCTCCTGGGCATCGCAACGCGTGTCCTCGATGATGGTTTCGATCTCCATACCCTCTTCTCGCGCGTCCTCGATGGCCATAAGGGCACCGTTGCGGTTAGATTCTCCAAAGGTCTTTACGTCGCCGCTTAGAGGCCCCAGAATGGCTATCTCTAGCTTTTTGGATTGCCCCAACTGACAGCCCGACACAGCCAAGATGGCTATGAGCAGGACGGTGATAAGAAGCTTTGCTTTGAGCTTCATTTTGTACTCCTCCTGTTGCTCAGAAAAAACGATACTCATTTGAGCGACACTGCCAGGGTGGGTCGCCAACCCTTACCCCCTCTTACGAGTCCAAGCCCCATTGCTCGGAAAGACTGTGATATTGCGGTTGCGTTTCCCCCTCTCCTCCGTTCCACACGTTCGATGAACTGGATGATATGCAAGTATGAAAACCCGACCTACGGTCAGGATAACGAATCCTATTATACCATAAGGAACGCATAAGCAAAACAGCGGCAACAAAAGAAATAGAGTGCTGCGATGCACCACATTGGTTGACCTCCTGTATTCTCCAGTACCTACCCAGACAATCTGAGATAACCTTTATGTTCATCTTCACAGCCAGCTCCGATGCCAAGAATTGTGTCTCAGTTGCCCTTTTTGCGGACGGAATCATCCTGAATCCAGATGAATTAGCGGCGAGATATGGTAGATAAGGTCGATTCGACCTTATCTTGAACTGTCTGGTACCTGCCCGTGGAGCTTGGTCTGTTACGAATTTTTTGTTATAATATCGGCAGTCGACACGGGCCTTGATGCAGGGTGGTTGGGTTCCGATGGATGCTCTTTCTCGCTATCGTGGTTATATCACTCTGACGCTTGTCTATGCCCTCCTGTTCGGCACATACGTGCTGTATGATCGCCGGCCCCAACCGGAGCCCCTGGAGATCGTGCAGCCTACGGAGACGCCCGCCCCCACCCCTGTGCCCATCCGCATCCACGTGGTGGGAGCCGTGAACCGTCCCGGCGTCTATGCGCTTGCGCCAGGCAGTCGGTGGCTCGATGCGGTGCGAGCGGCCGAGGGCATGGCGGATGACGCCCATGTCGAGGGCGTGAATCTGGCGGGATTTCTGCAGGATGGACAGCAGGTGTGGATACCATGTATGGGGGAGGCCACGCGTCCCCCTCCGGCATCCTCTACCGTGAACCAAAGTGTGGAATCCCAGAACACACAACGGATAAATATCAATACCGCCTCGGCGACCGATCTTGAGCGTCTGCCGGGAATCGGGCCCGTATATGCACAGCGCATCGTCGCCTATAGAGAGTCTGACGGTCCATTCAGCGATACGTCACAGATTATGGAGGTAAAGGGGATCGGTGAGGGCCGTTATGAGGAGATCGAGCCATTGATCACTGTTCAATAAAGCAAGGAGATAGAAAAGGTGAAAGCACAAGTTGTCCTGACAGTATCGGAGTCGAAACGGCTCATTGCCAGAGGTGTGGCCCAACTGGATAGCGTAAAGAAAAAGAGGCAAGAGGGTATTATCGTGCTATGCAACGGCAGCACCAACGCTTATATCTATGAGGAACTCACGGGAGAAAAGATCGAGAAGCGGAACTATGTGACCGGCGGCATGGCCCCGGCGCACGTGGGCCGCTCCTGGCGCGTCAAGCCCGAAAAGAGTCTCGTCCTGGTGGATGGGGCGCCGGATCCCACGTTGGATCGCTTCAGTGCCCTGGAAGAGATGGAACGCGATGACATCTATATCAAAGGGGCCAATGCCCTCAACTATCGGGCGGGGGTGGCCGGCATCACCATCGGAAGTCCCACCGGGGGAACGATTGGTCGCGCCCTGGGCCCCATCATCGGAAAAAAGCTTCACCTGTTGATTCCTGTGGGCTTGGAGAAAGAGGTGCCCTTTGATCTTGAGGAGGCCGGGCGCCTGTGTGCCGAGTCCGACGAGCATCTGGGAAGGGTGTTTTCCCTCTGGCCCGTGCGGGGACACATCTACACAGAGATCGAGGCCCTGAAAACGCTCTGTGGCGTGGATACCGTGCCGGTGGCCGCAGGAGGATTGGCGGGCGCGGAGGGAGGCGTTCGCCTGCTCTTGAGGGGCGAGGAGGCGCCCCTGCAAAAGGCTGTCGATCTGGTCAAAGAGGTACAGGGAGAAACGCCGGCGATTCCCATAGAGATGCCACAAAAAGTGGGATGAGTGGACCTGTAAGCCGAATTCTGTAGCCCCCTTGGAGCTGGCGATCATCTGTCTGGGGTGCCGATTGCTCGGCGCCTCGTGCAACCTACCCGAGGCAAACGGACGAACAGCCCGCGATGGCGCCGTGCGGCCGCGAGGCCGCTGCGTCATCCGCCTCATGCTTGGTCTTGCTCCCGATGGGGTTTGCCTAGCCGATCCAGTCACCTGGATCGCTGGTGGTCTCTTACACCACCGTTTCACTCTTACCATAGAGCAATACTCCATGGCGACCTGTTCTCTGTGGCACTTGCCGTCGGATCGCTCCGCCTGGACGCTATCCAGCATCGTGTTCTGTGGAGTTCGGACTTTCCTCACCATAGTTGTGACCATGGCGCGATCACCCGGTCCACTTATCCAACTGCATGATAACACGGATCGCCCCCTGTGTCAAGTATATTTAACATAAAAGATCGAACCCCTTCCAAATCGGAGGGGGCTCGATCTTTTTCTCTGTTGGGGACGCCCGTGGGCCCTACTGCTCGTATTCCGAGGGGCGGGCCTGCAGTTCCACCGCGATCTGGCGTTCTTGGCCGTCGCGGAGCACGGTCAATTCCACCTCCTCGCCCACCTGTCTAAAGGCCACATCGACCAAAAGTTCATCGAAATTCTTTATCGTCTCGCCGTCGATGGCTACAACAATGTCCCCGCCCACGGGAACATCTTGCCCGTCGATTGTCTCGGTGCGGGAGCTACCCTTCAGGCCGGCCTGATCTGCCGCGCCCCCGTCGAGAACCTCCACCATATAAGCCCCTTCCTGACCATCAAGGTCGTTGGCCCTGGCGAGTATCAGGTTCACGCTCGTCCCGCGCACGCCAAGCCAGGGCCAGATATACTCTCCCTGCTCGATGAGCGTGGGAACGACCCGCCGCACGACGTCGGCGGGAATGGCAAAGCCGACGCCCGCGCTCGTCCCGGTCTGGGAGGCGATCTGCGCGTTTACGCCGATAACTTTGCCCTCCAGCGTGAGAAGGGGACCTCCCGAATTGCCCGGATTGATCGCCGCGTCCGTCTGGACGGCCTGCGGTATGCTAAAGGGCGTCACGCCCGAGGGGATCGTGCGTCCCAGGGCGCTTACGATACCCAACGTGATGGTGCTGCCCAACCCAAAGGGGCTGCCGACGGCCACGACCCACTCCCCCGTCTCCACCGCCTCCGAGTCGCCCAGGGGCAGCGAAGAGACGTTGGCCGGAAGCTCTTCCACGCGAATGACAGCCAGGTCGCTGTCCTGATCGCGGCCCACGATCTCCGCCTCTACCTGGAAACCATCGTGAAAGGTGACGATGAGCCGGTCCGCCTGCGCCACCACGTGATTGTTGGTGACGATATATCCATCCTCATTCAGGATGAACCCGGAACCGGATCCCTGCCCCGTCCTTCCCGCCCGCGTTGCCAGCACATCGATCTTTACCACGCCAGGGTTGACGCGTGAATAGAGGGCGGAGAGGTTACTGGAGGGCACGCGCATTCCCTCTTGGCCTGAGGATTCGGGTTCGCCGGATGTCCCTTCTTCCGATGGGACAGGAGTAAAGGTAGGGGCAGAAGTAACCTGGCGCGTGACTTTTACCCTGGGGGTGGAAGCCTCTGTGGGGGCCATCTCCTGTACTATGGATGCTCCACGAGGCACCAAAAACCAAAGAGTGGCCAACCCCGCCACCACGATCAAGACAAAGAGCAGACAGCCACCGCCAACCAACAGGGCGACCAGTTTTTTGTTATTCATACCCTACCTCATTTCTTCATCATTCTTGAGCGCATAGACAAATTATACAGCGCATCGCCATTTTCGGCAAAGCCCCAGACATTTTGCATCCTCGTGCATACATCGTGATCATGAAGCGGCGTCGGCAAAAGAAAAATCCCAGGACTCCCAAGACTATTTGCATTCTTGGGAGTCCTGGAAAAAAAGCCCTTATTCTATGCTACCGCTTTGCCCTGCTATACGTCATCTGGCCCTACTCACCCGGACAGATGAGAGAACATAGCCGCGTGTCGATGGAGACCAGTCTATTCCACAGGCCATATCGGCGCTACGGTCCTTCCATATACTTCGTTCAGCACCTCGGCCATGGCGGTGTATATCGCCGACAGCCCACAGATGATGCCCTCGTAACCCGCGATACGGGTTATCGCCGCACTTGCTGTAGCATCGCCGAGAGCCAGCAGGAAGAACAATATGGTCAATGTCCCAAATATGAACTGTAGCGCCCCGTTCAGCCTCAACGTTCCTATGAACATCAATCCGGTGAACAGGCCCCACATAAGCAGGTAAAAAGCCATCGCGGTATTACCAGGGGCATCCCCCCATCCCATCTCTGGCATCACCAGCAACCCCACCAGAGTAAGCCAGAACAGTCCATAGGATGTAAACGCTACCATTCCAAATGTATTACCTTTTTTCCATTCCATGATCCCTGCAAACACCTGTGCCATGCCGCCATAGAATATCCCCATGGCCAATATCATCGTACCTATGGGGAAAAATCCCGCATTATGCAAGTTCAGTAGCACCGTCGTCATGCCAAACCCCATCAACCCGAGGGGCGCCGGGTTAGCAGTGATATCCTGTATGGTTACTTTTTCGTCCATGGATTTTGTCTCCTTTTACGTTTTCTAGCCCGTTTCGCCTCTGGCGATCTCTAAATCGCAGTTTTGGAAAGATGTTGATGAGAAAAAGCCCATAAGCCTCAAGCGTCTGCATTTTGGAGCTTGCGGGCTCGGCATTACTTTTCCGCGTGTTGACATTCTGCTTTGTAACATGATTCCTATTCTTCAACCAGATAGGTGGGAGGACGCAAACGCGTGCCGATGATGGCCGCTATAAGGCAGGCGATACCAGAGATGATAAAGGGAGGCATCCATCCCTGCCCCACATCGCGGATGGCACCGGCCATGATGGGCCCGATGATGCCGCCCACGCCATAGGCCGTAAAGACCCAGCCATAATTCTGCCCCACATTCTGGGCGCCAAAGAGGTCGGCCGTCACTGTGGGGAACAGAGCAAAGTTACCCCCAAAGTTAAAGCCGATGACGGTTGCTCCCAGATACAGCAGGTATATACTGCCACCCATCCAGTAGAAGAGGAGCATCATAACCCCCTGTAACCCACACATGAGAATGAGGGACTTTGCGCGGCCGATTTGATCCGAAAGGGCGCCCCAGACAATGCGTCCAAGTCCGTTGGCCAGCGAGTAGAAGACGGCCATGGCCGTCCCCGCGACGGCACTGGCCTGCTTGGCCGTCAATCCGCTCCCCTGGAGCGCCTCGATGCCAAAGAGCTTGATATTGCCAATGGTCATGAGGCCAGCCATGCTGGAAAAGATAAACATGATCCAGACACCGTAAAACTGCGGCGTGCGCAGCATCTGCGCGGGCAGAACGTCGAGGGCGTTCTCGGTACCCTCTTCTCCTTCTTCGCCATTCGGGTCCCAACCCGGTGGGCACCACCCGGCGGGAGGGTTGACCATCCACATGGAACCTATGAGGATGGCGGCGGCAAAGATGATACCGTACAGAAAGAATACCCTCAAGACACCCATGGTTTCCAGGAGATTGCCCCAGCTTCCGGCAAGTTTCACCCAGATGATGGCCCCAAAGCCAAAGCCAGCCACGGCTATGCCCGTGATGAGGCCCCTTTTGTCGGGGAACCATCGCATACCGCAGGCGATGGGGCAGACGTAAGCCAACCCGATGCCAGCCCCGCCCACAAGGCCGATAAAGATGACCTGGCCGATAAAGCTCCGGCCAAAGAGGCCGGCAAGAACATATCCTGTTCCCAGGAGAATGCCACCAGCGATGGCCACAATCTGGGGCCCCTGGGTCGACTCCCACTTTCCAGCAAGTACCATGACCACGGCAAAGGTGGCCAGGCCCACAGAGAAAACAGTCTGTGTCTGTGTACGAGAAAAGTTGAACGGCGGTTCTACGAGATAGGGAGTGAAGACACTCCAGGCGTATATGGCCCCCAGACAGAGTTGAATGAGGAGAGCGCCAATTACGACGAGAGCGCGATTCCTGACTTTTTCCTGTGCTGCTTCTTGTACATTAGATTGTGACATAGCAAGATCCCCGTCCTTTGTACTATGGTGGATAACGTGGCGCTAAAAGGGAACGCGCCCAACGCCACTTCCCGGGTCTTGCGACCGCGATGGAGGCCGTGAGCGCGTTCCTTTATGATGTCAGCTATTCAGCAACTACTTGCGCCCCGCGATGAGATCGTCCACGACGGACGGATCGGCCAGGGTGCTCGTATCGCCAAGGGTGTCCTCGGTGCCTTCGGCCACCTTGCGCAGGATGCGGCGCATGATCTTGCCGCTGCGCGTCGTGGGCATCTGGTCCGTGAACTGGATCGTATCGATGGTGGCGATGGGTCCCATCTCCGAGCGCACGTGCTGCACCAGTTCGTCAGCCAGTTCCTCGCTCGTCTCGACGCCCTCGGGCACCTGTACATAGGCGTAGAGCGATTGCCCCTTGATCGCATGTGGTCTTCCCACCACGGCGGCCTGAGAAACCGACGGATGGCTCACCAGCGCACTCTCCACCTCGGCCGTTCCCATGCGGTGGCCCGATACGTTGACCACGTCATCGATGCGGCCCAGGAGCCAGTAGTCGCCGTCCTCGTCGATGCGGCAGCCATCTGCGGCATAGTATAGATCCTCGTACATGCTAAAGTACGTCTGGATGAACCGCTCGTGGTCACCCCATGTGGTGCGCAGCATGCCCGGCCAGGGCTTTTTGATGCACAGACCACCGCCCTCGTTGACCTCACACTCGGTGCCATCTTCACGCAGCACGATGGGCTCGACACCAAAGAACGGACGGGAGGCGCTGCCCGGCTTGAGTGTATGGGCACCCGGAAGCGGGGTGATGATGACGCCGCCCGTCTCCGTCTGCCAGTAGGTGTCCACGATGGGACAGTTGCCCTTGCCGATATTCTCATAGTACCACATCCAGGCCTCGGGGTTGATGGGCTCACCCACGGTGCCCAGCAGGCGCAGGCTGGAGAGATCGCACTTTTCCACCCACTCTAGGCCCTGACCGGCCAGTGCGCGGATGGCCGTGGGGGCTGTGTAAAAGATGCTCACCTGGAACTTGTCCACGACCTGCCAGAAGCGGCTCGCATCGGGATAGGTGGGGGTTCCCTCGAACATGACCGAGGTGGCCCCATTGGCAAGCGGGCCGTAGACGATATAGCTGTGGCCCGTGATCCAGCCGATGTCGGCCGTGCACCAATAGGTGTCGTCGTCGTGGATATCAAAGATGTACTTGTGCGTCGTCGCCACATAGGTCATATAGCCGCCTATGGTGTGGACCACGCCCTTGGGCTTGCCCGTCGAGCCAGAGGTGTAGAGGATAAAGAAGGTATCCTCGGCATCCATAACCTCAGGTTCGTTTTGGGTCGAGACGTCGGCCATCTCCTCATGCCACCAGGTGTCGCGACCCGGCTCCATGTGCACCTCATCGTCGGTACGCTGCACGACGATGACGCTCTCGATGCTCGGGCACGATTCCAGCCCCTGATCGGCCGTGCTCTTCAGGCCTATGTGCTTGCCCGCACGGACCGAGACGTTGCTGGTGATGAGAACTTTGCACTCCGAATCGTTGATGCGATCGGCCAGGGCATTTGCGCTGAAAGCACCGAACACGATGGAGTGAATGGCGCCGATGCGGCTGACGGCCAACATGGCGATGGCCAACTCGGGGATCATGGGCATATAGATGGCCACACGGTCGCCCTTTTCCACGCCCTTGCTCTTTAGCACGTTGGCGAACTTGCATACCTCGCGGTGCAGGTCCTGATAGGTGAGGATGCGGACGTCTTCTTCCGCGTCGCCCTGCCAGATGATGGCGGCCTTGTTCTTGCGCCACGTGTCCAGATGACGATCGAGGCAATTGTACGCGGGGTTCAGCTGCCCATCTGCAAACCACTCTGTATCTATGACGTTCTCGCTCGTGTTCCACGTGTACTCGCGGCCCTTGGTGGGCTTTTTGTACCAGTCCAAAATTTCCGCCTGTTCGAGCCAGAACTCGTCGGGATTCTCGACGGATTCCTGGTACATCTCCTCATACTGCTCCATGGACTTGATATGGGCGTCTGCGGAAAACTCTGGAGGGGGGGGAAACTCCCGACCTTCCTCCATAAGCGCTTCCATACCACCCTCTACTTGTTCTGCCATACGATCCTCCCTACTACAACAATACTTTTGAAAGACTCACCAACTTGCACTGTAATTCTACAATCGGCACATGCTAATGTCAAGAATCTCATTTTATCATTTGAAAGAACACGAACACGGACCATTCCCCCTTGCCCGTGCTGTATTTAATAAAACGGAGGATGGGTGCTATCATACCACGGACGAGGGGAATGAACGCTCCTGGATCCGTTCTTGTGGAGGAGGATGCGGGCAAAGGGCACATTATGGGTTGCCGGGAGTGACGATGGAAAGACACGGGCGGTTCTGCGCGGATCAACCAAAGACGACGACGCTTTTGCTCCTGGGCGCCATCCTGGTCCTGGGAACGTGCCTGCGCCTCTGGAACCTGGCGGGACCCGCCCTCTGGTGGGACGAGGGCAATAACGCCTACTTTGCCCATCGAAACCTCTCTGAACTGGTCAGGATGTCCCGCATGACCCACGACACCAACCCCCCGGCCCACCGTCTGGCCCTCAAATTGTGGCTGGGCGTGCTGGGCGACAGCGCCTACAACCTCCGCCTGCTCTCCGTGGTGTGCGGGGTGCTGACCATCCCCCTCGCCTTTGCCTGGGGAAGATGGCTGAAGGACGACGCGGCCGGTCTGCTGGCGGCGCTGCTCCTGGCCGCCTCCCCCCTGGCCATCTACTACAGCCGCGAGGCCAAGGCCTACCCCTTTGTCACCCTGTTCGGCACGTTGGGTCTCTACCTGTGGGCCCGCCATCTAAAGGGCGCCCCCCGCCGGCGCCCCTGGCTGTGGGGCATCTATCTTCTCTGCGGCGTGCTGACCCTGGGAAGCCACTACTATGCCCTCCTGCTCTATGGATCCCAGGGGGCCTGGCTTTTGGTGGAAGCCTTGTACAGGGGATTCCCCGCAGTCAGGAGGGATCTGCGAAACTGGCTCCTGGCCCAGGGGGCGATCCTGGCGGCGCTGGCGCCGTGGCTGTTGCTGACCTACGAGGCGTCCCTGGGTGGGGCCCACACCCTGGCCGCGGAAAGCGGATCCCTGAGTTTGGGTGCCTATCTTTTGGAAATACCCTTCACCCTCGCCGGTGGTGCCCACGGACCGAACTGGGCCGCCGGCCTGGCCCTGGCGGCGCTGACGTTTGGAGCGGCGTGGGGCGTCCACCGCCTTAATGGGCGGCGCAGATGGCTGCTGCCCCTGATCGTCCTCCTGCCCATCGTGGCCGCCTTTTTAATTCAGCTGTACATCCCCTTCTTTCACGGGCGCTTTTTGCTGTACACCACGCCCGCCCTGTACGTACTGATGGCCGTGGGGATGGCGAGCCTGAAAAAGTGGGCGCCCCTCCTCGGACTGCCCCTCATCGTGGCCTGGGCCACGCTGCTGCCAGCGGCCTATACGCCCTTTGCCTCGCCCGAGGAGGACCTTCGCCCCGTGGCCCGAACCCTGGGCGACCTGGCAGGGCCCGACGACGCCATCGTGGTGGGCTATATCTGGCAGGAGGGCATATTGCGCATCTATGCCCCCCAGGTCTCGTCCTCCTACTATTTGGGATGGTTCGAGCAGGAGGATGTGGAACAGCAGATGCACGGCCTCTTTGATCGCCACCGCCAGCTATGGCTGGTGACCTACAGGGTACCCCTGAGGCACCGCATAAATGCCAGCGGCGCGTGGTTGGAGCGCAACGCGGCCCGGGCCATCTACGAACAGTATGGACACAGCCGCGTGGCCCTGTACGTGCGGCCTGTGGGCGAGGCGGCCTCCTCGACGCCCGAGCGCGTCACCTTTGAGGAGGGGCTGGTGCTATCGTATCGCCCCCTATGCTCAAGGGCGGCGCCCGGCCACCCCCTGGCCCTCACCCTGCGCTGGACCGTGGGCGCGCCCCCGCCCTCGGAGCCCTACAAGGTCTTTGCCCACCTGATCGACGAGGATGGCGAGATATGGGCCCAGAGGGACGGCACCCCCCAGAACGGCACGCGCCCCTTTGAGGAGGCCGCCCCCGGCGAGACCCTGGTGGATCACCGCGCCCTCCTTATCCCCGAGGAGATCCCTCCCGGCCATTATCGGGTACGGGTGGGGCTGTACCATGCCCGAAGCGGCGACAAATTGCAGATCGTGGGGAATACAGAGGAGGAACCACCCTGGTGCTTTGTGGCCCACGTGGAGGTGGTGGGGGAATAGCGCGGAGCGTCCGCTCCGCGAGCCTGGGGCACACAATCAACCGTAGAGACGCAAAATCTTGCGTCTCTACACTTCCCTTGTCTGACCCATTACCTTATACTATGGGCACGATGAATCCGGAAACCAAAAGTAACAGAGGAGGACCTATGGCAAGCGAGGAGCATCTTCGTATCCTGGAACAGGGGGTGCGGATGTGGAACGCCTGGCGGGACGAGATCTCGGACGTGACGCCCGACCTGGAAGGGGCCGATCTGGCGGAGGCCGACCTTCAGGGCATCGACCTGTGGCGCGCCAACCTCCAGGGGGCCAACCTGCGCTATGCCGATCTGCGGGGGGCCTACCTGCGGCGCGCCAACCTCCAGGAGGCCAACCTGCGGCGTGCCCACCTGCAGAACGCCTGCCTGGCCCACGCCAACCTGCGGGAGGCGGATCTGCGCAGCGCCGACCTCCAGGGGGTCGACCTGGAAGAGGCCGATCTACAGGAGGCCGACCTCTGGGGGGCCAACCTTCGGGACGCCGATCTTCAATCTGCCAGCCTGCGCGGGGCCAACCTCACCCAGGCCGTCAACGTCACCGAGGATCAACTGGCCCAGGCGGCGACCCTGCAGGGCGCCACCATGCCCGACGGGACCGAGCCCGAGTAGGGGACGGCTTGCGAGGCGCGG
>CAZMOW010000051.1:0-17056 GCA_964567975.1 uncultured Anaerolineales bacterium
TAGCGGCTTTTCCAGCCAGCCCCGCCTGCTCACCGGCGGGGCTGGTTTTGTTTTGCTCATGACGTAAAGTTGACCGGACACTAGTTCGGGAATACTATATATGTACTGATCATATAGTATCAAGATCGGTACGGGATGATATCGTGAGGATGCCTTTGCCTTGCACAGACGAGACACCTCCTAATTCCCTCTTTCCAGCAAGACACAAGAGAAAAGTATGGGCAGCATCTTGGCCCGGCTTTTCAAAGCTGGACTCGGTACTGACCGCATACTGTAGGAGGCATCTATGATACAAAAGATTCAAAGGGGCATCGACGCTGCTCTCGGCTTCATCCGCAGGCAGAAACGTAACTATCGCGTCGGGGTGGCCCGCTCCGCGGCCAACAGCTTTTTGGTGAGCCTCACCAGCCAATACAATGGCATATACGCTACCGGGTTGGGAGCCGATTCCGTGCAGTTGGGGACCATCACCAGCGTTGGCAGTGCGATTAGCAGTTTGATCGCTCTCCCCGTGGGTTGGTTGGTGGATCGACGGGGCGTCAAGCTCTTCTTTTTGGGGGCGATACTTTTGTCAGCGGGAGGCGCCTTGCTCTATGGCCTGGCCTATGACTGGCGACTTCTCATCGTGGCAGCTATGCTCACTTCTATATCTACGAGGCTGATCGGTACAGGCAGCAGCGTGATCTGTGCTGATTCGGTCAACAACCCGGATCGCTTTACGGCACAGAACCTCTGTGGCACCCTGTCGTCCATGGCTTCTATCGTCTCGCCACTCATCGCCGCCTATCTGATAACCCTCTCTGGCGGCGTGAATGTTGAGGGTATTCGGCCCCTATACTATATCCGCTTTGTGGGCTATGGGCTCATCTTTCTCCTGATAGCGACCCAACTGCGGGAGCCCAGGGGAAAAGATCTTGGACAGACCGCAGACGGGTTGCGCTTTGTGGATGGCTTTCGCCAGCTCTTTCTCAGAAAGCCAACCCTTCGAAGATGGATCGCTATCTCCGTCCTCACGTCCATGTCCATGCCCATGTTTTGACCGTTCACACAGCTTTACGCGCATGAGATCAAGGGCGCAGACCAGTATCTCTTGGGCGTAATGGCTAGCGCTACAGTTGTAGCGCGACTGGTTTTTGGCATTCCTTTGGGACGGTTGGCAGATAGGATCGGGCGCAAGCGTGTCATATATCTGGCCACGCCCCTATGGTATGCTTCCAATCTGTTTCTCGCTTTTGCCAAGGGGCCGGTCATGTTGATATTGTACGCGGCCCTACAGACGTTTTACACGATCTCCTCTGGGGCCACGAGCGCCATGACCATGGAACTCGTTCCCGTCGATCAGCAGGGGAGGTGGAGTGGATTACTGGGCCTCTTTACAGGGTTGGTGACTATCCCTGCGCCGATCATTGGTGGGCTCATCTGGCGGGAGATCGGCCCCATCTACGTGTTTATCGTGCCCATCGTCCTCGATCTTTTCTTGAGGATACCTCTTCTGTCCACAGTTTCGGAGACCCTTGGAGGACCAAGCCCGAGCGAGATGGGGGATGGGCATTCGGCAGAGCCGAATGATTAGCAGAATCGCTTTGAGATTATGCATCCCTTGTGGAAACGAGTTCTCTGGAAGACCGGCCAAAGCCTGACGGCATTCTGCACGCTTTCCACGTAGGACGGACTAACAGTCCTCCCACAGTCCATCCGCCTGTTCATGGTGGGGCAAAACCCTTTGACAACCCGCCCCTCTGCCTTTAGGATGATGTTACAGGCGTCGGATGAATTCGACGCCTAGAGGCTATAAACTATTTCGGCCTCATACCCCGTATATGGACCCACTATCAGGGAGCCATGATAGAGCAGCGAATTCGCGAACAAAGGGGGAATTAACTTGATCACTTCCTCTCCTCCTCAGAGGGAACCCGAAATGTCCTGCGCTTGCGTGCGCTTCTATGCCAAGCTTAACGGCTTTTTACCGCCGGAGAAGCGGGGCCGCACTTTTGCTCACCCCTTTCTCGTAAGCGGCTCGGTCAAGGATATGATCGAGGCCCTGGGCATCCCCCACACCGAGGTGGAACTGATCCTGGTCGACGGCAGATCGGTGGATTTCGGCTACCAGGTACAGGACGGGGACCGCATCAGCGTGTATCCCGTGTTCGAGTCCTTTGACATCACGCCCCTGGTGCGCGTGCGCCCCGAGCCCCTCCGTGAGACCCGCTTTGTCCTGGATACCCACCTGGGTAAACTGGCCACCTATCTGCGCCTCTTGGGCTTTGACAGCCTCTATCGTAACGACTATGAGGACGCGGAACTGGTGCGAATCTCTACTGAGGAGGGGCGCATCCTCCTTACCAAGGATCACCACCTGTTAAAGCGTAACCGCGTGCAGCACGGTTACTATGTGCGGGGCGTGGACGCGCGGGAGCAGTTGGAGGAGGTGCTCTCGCGCTTTCACCTGTTCCGCTCGGCGGAGCCCTTTACGCGATGCCTGCGCTGCAATGGCCTGCTGCGGCCGGTATCCAAGGAGGCGGTGTGCCACCGCCTGCCCCCCAAAACCAGGCGCTACTACGACGAGTTCCGCCAGTGCGAGACCTGCGGGCAGGTCTATTGGAAGGGCTCCCACTATCAGCGCATGCGTGGCTTCGTCGAGGAGGTGCTGCAAGAAGGCGGGGCTTCCGTTGATTGGGACGAACGTTGACGACGTTTTGGGGCCATGCTATATTGTGAATGAAGAAACCGTAAGGGTTTTGATAGGGACATCATCCTTGGATCGGAACGCGTGTTGAAAAGCTCTGGAAAATTAAGACCGTGATCCAGTGAAACCCTTAGGGTCTTGGACGGAAGCAACGACAAGAATAGAGGAAGGAGCGATCCATGGGCGAGCAGAAATATGCTGTGGGCATCGACTTTGGCACCGAGTCGGCGCGGGCCCTTTTGGTGGCCCTGTCCGACGGCGAGGAACTGGCCAGCGCCGTCTTTGAATACGAGGACGGCGTCATCGACGAGAGGTTGCCGGTGGGCGACGTGCCCCTGGAGCTGGACTGGGCCCTCCAGAATCCCACGGACTATGTGCGGGCCGTAAAAGTCGCCGTGGCACAGGTCCTGGAGGAGAGCGGCGTGCCGCCGGAGGATGTCATCGGCCTGGGCATCGACTTTACGTCCTGTACCATGCTGCCCACCAGGGCCGATGGCACCCCCCTCTGCTATCTGCCCGCCTACCGCGAGGCGCCCCACGCCTGGGTCAAACTGTGGAAGCATCACGCGGCCCAGCCCGAGGCCAATCGCCTCAACGAGATAGCCGAGGAGCGGGGCGAGCCCTGGCTATCCCGCTACGGGGGCAAAATATCCTCCGAGTGGTTCTTTCCCAAATGCTGGCAGATCCTGAACGAGGCCCCCGAGATCTATGAGGCCGCCGACCGCCTCATCGAGGCCGCGGACTGGATCGTCTGGCAACTGACGGGCGTGGAGACGCGGAATTCCTGCACCGCCGGCTACAAGGCCATCTGGAGCAAGCGAACGGGATTCCCCAGCCCCGATTTCTTTGCCGCCCTTGATCCCCGCATGCGCGACATCGTCGACGAAAAGATGTCCCGCGAGATCCTGCCCATAGGCTCCCGCGCTGGTGGCCTTACCGAGGAGATGGCCGAGGCCACGGGCCTGGAACCTGGCACCGCAGTGGCCGTGGCCAACGTGGATGCCCACGTCTCCGTCCCCGCGGCTACCGTGGTGGAGCCCGGACGGATGGTGATGATCATGGGTACCTCTATCTGTCACATGGTGCTGGGCGAGGAGGAGCAGCGTGTGCCCGGCATGTGCGGCGTGGTGGAGGACGGCATCATCCCTGGCCTCTATGGCTACGAGGCGGGCCAGTCCTGCGTGGGCGACCATTTTGCCTGGTTCGTGGAGAACTGTACCCCCGCTTCGTATGCGGAGGAGGCGGAGTCCCGTGGCCTCAACCTTTTCCAGATCCTGGAGAGGAAGGCCGCCCTGCTGGCGCCAGGGGAATCGGGCCTCTTGGCACTGGATTGGTGGAACGGCAACCGCTCCATCCTCGTGGATGTGGACCTCACCGGCATGCTCCTGGGGGCCACCCTGGCCACCCAGCCAGAGGATATCTACCGCGCCCTGATAGAGGCCACGGCCTATGGCACGCGCATCATCATCGAGACCTTTGAGGAGAACGACGTGGCCGTGAATGAACTGGTGGCTGCTGGGGGTCTCCCGGAGCGGAACAGATTGCTCATGCAGATCTATGCCGACGTCACGGGGCGAGAGATAAAGGTCGTCGGCACGGCCCAGGCCGGCGCCCTCGGCTCGGCCATGCACGGGGCCGTGGCCGCGGGCAGGGCCGCTGGCGGCTACGATACCATCGAGGAGGCGGCGGCCGAGATGGCCCACCTGCGGGACGAGGTATATGTCCCCGATCCCCACAGTGAAGAGGTCTACGACGAACTCTATGCCGAGTACGTGCGGCTGCACGACTATTTTGGCCGCGGTGCCAACGACGTGATGAAGCGCCTCAAGAGGATCAGTGCCGAGGCCATGGAACTGGAATAGATCTTCTACAATACCGACACGGGATCCACGTCCACCCGCCACCCCAGGGGAAAGCGCATGTGGCGTAGCAGCCTGTGGGGGTCCTTTCCCCGCACCAGGATCTGCCAGCGGTATTTGCCGCGCAGTCGCGAAAAAAAGGCCGGTGCCGGTCCGATCAGGTCCACCTCGGGCAGGCCCAGGCGCGCGATGCGCTGCTCCAGGACGCGGTGCAGGCGCTCGGCCTCCCATTCCGCCTTTTGGGCGTTGGAATGGACGTACAGGAGTTTCACGATTCGGCTGATGGGAGGATACCAGTGCTCCCGCCGGAAGGCGATCTCCTGGGCATAGAACCCCTCGTAGTCGTGCTCGCTGGCCCGCTGGATGGCGGCGTGCCCGGGGGTGTAGGTCTGCACGATCACCTTGCCCCCCAGGATGCTTCGCCCCGCCCTCCCTGCTACCTGGGTCAGTAACTGGAACGTCCGCTCGGCGGCACGAAAGTCGGGCAGGTTAAGGACGGTATCCGCCGAGATCACTCCCACCAGGGTCACCCGGGGCAAATCCAGCCCCTTGGCGATCATCTGGGTGCCGATCATGATGTCGGCCTCGCGATCGATAAAGCGATCCAGTATCTCCTGGTGGCTCGATTTGCTCCCCGTGGTATCCAGGTCCCAGCGCACGATGCGCGCCTGGGGATAGGCCTCCCGCGTCACCTCCTGCACTCGCTCGGTGCCCACGCCAAAGAATTTGATGCGTCGGCTCCAGCACTCGGGACATTGTGAAGGGGAGGCTGTCCTATAGTTGCAGTGATGGCAGATGAGATCGCTGGCCGAGGAATGGTAAGTAAGGGGGACGTCGCAGCGCGGGCACCTGAGCACGTGGCCGCAGTCCCGACACATGACAAAGGTGGCGTTCCCCCGGCGATTCAAAAAGAGGATGATCTGTTCCTCCGCCGCCAGGGCTGTCCCCATCTCTTTGCGCAGGGAGCGACTGAAGATGCTCGTGTTATGGGCCCGCAGCTCGGCGCGCATATCCACCACCTCCACGGGGGGCAGGGGGGCGTGCATGGCGTCCTTTTCCATGGGGCGGAAGCCAATGCGCTCCTCTGGTAATTCCTCTGCCTGCTCCTCCAGGATGCGCCGGTGTCCCATGATGCGCCGGGGCATCTGCAGTTGCCGATAGAGGTCGCGCTCGGCGCGATAGGTCGAGGCCAGGTCCGGTGTGGCGCTGCCGAATATACAGGTGGCGCCGGTCAGCTCGGCCAGTTTGGCGGCCACGTCGCGGGTGTGGTAGCGGGGCGTCTGCTGCTGTTTGTACGTCCACTCGTGGGCCTCATCCAGGACGATCAGCCCAAGATCGGAGATGGGGGCAAAGATGGCCGAACGGGCCCCGATCACCAGGCGCAGATCCTCCGCGCGCAGCCGGCGCCACTGATCGTACCGCTCGCCCTCGGAGAGCTGGCTGTGCATGACGGCCATGGTGTCGGGAAAGCGGGCGCCAAAGCGCCGAATGGTCTGGGGCGTGAGGGCGATCTCGGGCACCAGGACGATGGCGCCCCTTCCCTGCGCCAACGCGTGGGCCACGGCCCGCAAATAGATCTCTGTCTTGCCGCTGCCGGTGACCCCCTGCAGCAAGAAGGGGCGTCCCTCCGGCTCCTCCAGATCCTCGGCGATGGTGCGCCAGACGGCGTCCTGATCCGCCGTCAGTTCGGGGGCACGAACGGGTACAAAGCTCTGGCCCTCCAGGGGATCGCGCCAGACCTGGCGTTTTCCCCTCTCTATCAGTCCTTTTTTCTCCAGGGCGTTGATGGAGGAATAGGGAGCCCCCGTCTCCTCCCGCACCTGCCGCAGGGGCGGCCAGCCCTTCCCTTCTTCCTGACGGACCAGCAAATAGTCCAGCACGTCGCGCTGTCTGTGGGCCCGCTTCGAGGGATAATCCTCCTCTGCATCATAGGAGGGAGCCACCCGCACGACGGCCACGCGCTTGGGACGTACCCGGGGCGTCCCGATCTCCCGCTTTCTGGTGACCCATCCATGGTCCACCAACTGATCCACGACCGACCGCCAGTTGTCTCGCTCTGTGGCGCGAGAGATCTGCCTGTATGTAATCGGTCCCCCCTCACGCAATAGGGAGAGAATTTCCGCCTGGGCCTCCGTATTCGTGTCGGCCTCCACGTCGGGGACAGCCTCCACGATCACCTGCGGCTTGCGCAGCATCCCGGGAGGGAGCATGTGGCGGATGGTCTGTTGTATGGGCGCTAGATAATACTCGCTGATCCAGTAGGCCAGGTCGATCTGCGCGGGGGAGAGCACGGGTTCGGGGTCCATGATCTGGTCCACGTCCCGCGTCTGTTGCACGGGAGAGGTGTCGTCCAGGTCCACGACTACCCCCTGCAGGTACCGGCTGCCAAAGGGGATGCCCACCAGTTGCCCCACGTCTACGGCCTCCCGCATCTCTGCCGGCACGTGATAGTGAAAGGTTCGGGTCAGGTGATCCTCGTCCTGGGGTTCGAGTTCCATGTCCGCCCGCGAGGTGATCTTCTGTTTCAGGGAGGTGAGCACCACGACGATGGCATAGAGCGGGACGCTTCTCTCCTCTCGGGGGGGAGAAGTCATGCTAGCTCGTGATGAACACTGCCGCACCATAGCCCACCGCGTCCTGGCCCATGGGCATTACCTCATGGCTGGTCGTATAGTGCAACACGACGCCCTCATCGGCGCCACGTTCCAGGGCATAGCCCATGGCGGCGGCGATGGCGCCCGGGCCACAGGCGTTATGATGGGCCTGGGCCTCGCCGACGATCTCGGAGGCGCGCATCTCCTCGACCCGTTGGAGCAGACGGCGGTCGTTCTTCCGCATCCATTCCAGGCCTGAGGTGCCCGTGCCGGCGGGGGTGAATCCATAGCGGGAACCATAATGGGTGAGGTCGCTGCTGCCGATGGCCACGATGCGGCGCCCAAGCCCTTTGGCGGCCTTTGCGATCCCGTGTCCCAGATCGTGGGCGCGGGAAAAAGGGGGTATGGCGAGGGGCAATATCCTGGCCTCCGGGAATAGATACTTGATAAAGGGCAGCTGCACCTCGATAGAATGCTCGGAGGCGTGGGCCTGGGGACGGTCCACCACGTCGCCCTCCAGTTCCTCCAGCAGGATGCGTGCTAGTTCCTCGTCGATGGCCAGGGTGCCCAGGGGAGTGTGCCATTCTCCGGACCCGTACAGGCTCGGCACGTTCACGCCTCCCCTATGGATGGCGCCAAAGAGGAGGAACGTCTCCGGTGGCGTCCCGGTATCCAGGGCGGAAAAGACGTGCCCCGCGGTGGGGCCGGAGAAATCCCAACCGGCGTGGGGCACCATGCCGCCCCAGATCGTACCCTCCATCTGCTCCACCTCGATGTCCAGGCACGCCTCCACCTTTTGTCTGCAGGCGCTCTCGCCCTGGGGATAGAACATGCCGGCAACTGCGGGATGACGAATGGGCATTCACGTCCTCCTCATCTTTTCTACAAGCTTATCGGCTGGCGGCCGACGCGGCACCTTTCGGCCTCCATGATGGCGATGGTCTGGCGTACCGCATCATCGAGTCGCCCCTGACGATTGACTACCACGTAGCGAAACCTCTCCAGGCGGCGTATCTCGGTCACCGCCGTCTCCAGGCGTTCCCGTAGCTGGGCGGGGGAATCCCCACCCCGCCCGCGCAGACGTCGTGCGAGGATGTCGAGGGAAGGGGGGGCGAGAAAGATGGTCAGCGCCTGGGGCACGATCTCGCTCACGGTGGCCGCGCCCTGAATATCCAGGCGCATGACCACGTCATGCCCGCTGGACAGGGCGTCCCGCACCTCGGCTTTGGGGACTCCCTTGTACTGGCCATACACTCGGGCATATTCCAGGAGCTCGTTGGCCTCGATCATGCGCTCGAACTCTGCCTTACTGACAAAGTGATAGTCGCGGCCATCTTCCTCATCGGGGCGGGGTGCCCGATCCGTGGCCGTGACCACAAAATGAAAGGGATAGCCCATCTCCTGCATCCGCTCCACGACGCTATCCTTGCCCACGCCCGAAGGCCCCGAGATGATCACCAGCAGGGGAGGAGGGTTCATATAATGCTCAAGCTTACCAAGGGCCTCCTTCGCTCCGCTCGGTGCACTGCCCTTGCCTTCTCTCAACGTATACCCCTTTTTGTAGACATCCGGTCACCTGGCGCGATACTTCCGAATTCCTTCTGTCTATGTGTGATGTCGATTTTTTCCGAGATTCTTGACAAAAATGCCAGGCACCTCGCCATGTCTCTTCCCATAGAACCCCGCGTGCTTATCGATAAGAAAAGGGGCCTGAAACTTGGCCCCTTTCGTATAAGCGCGTTCTAATATCTTACCAGGCGCTCCACCTCCAGGATGAACACGACGGCCCCCCCCACTTCTACCTCCATGGGCTCCGACATATACAGCTCGCCCGGTTCCGTCACCGGGGGAAGCGGGTTGACGTACTGGGTCCGCGTATGACAATTGCGCTCCATGATCTGCAGCACGTCGGGAACGTTCGCCTCGTCCGTTCCCACGAGCAGGGTCGCGTTGCCCTCCCGCAGGAATCCACCGGTGGAGGCGACCTTTGTGGAGGAATAGCCTCCCTCACGCAAACCAGCAACTAGATCGTCCACATCGTCGCTATGGACGATGCTGACAAGCAACTTCATGCCCATCCTTTAATCCCCCTTGTAGTTCAATCGTCTAAAAAGTTCGTTGTATCTACTCTGTCATCCCTGGCAAGGAGCCCCTCCACATGATCCAGCACGGCCTCATGGAGGGCCTCGACGGATCGGGTGGCATCAAGGATGAGCCAACGATCGCCGTCCTGTCGTGCCATCTCCAAATATCCCTCTCTTACGCGACGGTGAAAAGTGAGTGCCTGCTGATCCATGCGATTCCACTCACCCCGTCCTTCCCGCTGGTCGCGCCGCTTTCTTCCCAACCCCTCGGCCGCGGTCAGATCCAGATAGATTACCAGGTCTGGGTAGACCTCTTCCGTGCAAAAGTCCGTAATGCGCCTGAGCGTGGCCAATTGTAGGCCATGCCCATATCCCTGATAGGCGAGGGTCGATTCCGCATAACGGTCGCAAACGACGATGGCCCCGCGCTCCAGGGCTGGCAGGATCACCTCCTTCACGTGCTGTGCCCTCGCCGCCGAGTAGAGGAGCGCCTCCGTCTTGGGCGTTATGATCTTGTTGACCATATCGTGCAGAATGTCGCGTATCTGCTCTCCAATGGCCGTGCCCCCGGGTTCCCGGGTCTGGACGATGTCCAGACCTCGGGCTTCCAACGCCTGGCACAGCAGCCCGGCCTGTGTCGTCTTGCCGCTGCCATCCGGCCCCTCAAAACTGACGAACATCTGTTGCGGATTCCTATCGTTTCCTATACAGCGTCACCGCCCGAGAGGATCCGTTCCCCGAACTGCGCGAGAGCAATTCCGCGCCGCGGGCAAACTCGTGCTGCAGGCGGCGGACGTACGATTCCTGTGGGGATAGCTGTACGGAGCCCCGTCGGCCGGTCTTGATCAGACTGGCGGCCTGACGTGCTTCCTCAAGGGCCTCCTGGGTCGAATTCTCCTCGTCGCTCAGCCCAAATATCTCCAAAAGATACTTTTGCATCTGTGTGACGGTGTTGTTGCGCAGGACATAGATGGGGATGCCCTTGCGCTCCGCATCCTCCAGGATCTTGGGGCGCTTGCGATAGTACGGACGCAGGGTAAATACCACATCGGCGTCCAGCAGTTCGCTCACCAGGAGCACAGGCAGGTCGAGACGTTGAGATGCCTCGCGGAAGCGACTCTGGTTCAACCCATAGGGATAGACGCGCAGTGTCGAGTTCCGTTTCTTGCGCAGACGTGTGGCCTGTCGCTTGACCGCCGGTTCCTTTTGCAGTGGCGGTTTCACAGCCTCTTCCTTTCCCTTAAAGGTCTTTATGTCTCCCTCGGGATGGCGCACGCGGATCTCGGGGGCCAGGCTGCGCCCTCGCAGCAGGGCATCCACGGCCTCGGCCACATCTTCCTGCACAGCGACCCGGTCCCAATCTTTTATCTCCACCAGCGAGTCGAACGTCGGCGGGGCCTTGCGTTCTAGGACCGATTTTTGCGTTCCCCGTCGGCGCGCTTCCTCATCGCTCAGGGTGACCGACTGAATGCCGCCCACCAGATCACATAGGGTGGGGTTCATCAGCAGGTTGTCCAGGGTATTGCCGTGGGCTGTCCCCACCAACTGTACCCCTCGCTCGGCGATGGTGCGCGCGGCAGCGGCCTCCAGTTCGGTGCCGATCTCGTCGATCACGATGACCTCGGGCATGTGGTTCTCTACCGCCTGGATCATGATGTTATGCTGTTGGGAAGGCGTGGGCACCTGCATACGTCGCGCCCGCCCGATGGCCGGGTGGGGGATATCCCCGTCGCCCGCGATCTCGTTCGACGTGTCCACGATGACCACGCGCTTTTCCTCGGCCAGGATGCGCGCTACCTCTCGCAGCATGGTCGTCTTGCCCACGCCGGGGCGCCCCAACAGCAGGATGCTGTTGCCAGATTCCACGATATCGCGGATGACGTCCACCGTACCATAGACGGCGCGTCCCACGCGACAGGTCAGGCCGATGATGTGCCCCTGACGATTGCGCATGGCCGAGATACGATGGAGCGTCCTCTCTATTCCCGCACGGTTATCGCCGCCAAAATCCGTGATGTTGGCGACGACGCTGTCAATCTCCTCCTGTGTTACCTCTCTATCAATAAGTTTTGCCTCACCGTCTACATAGCGTGCTTCACAAGGTCGCCCTACATCTAGAATAACTTCCAGCAAACTGCCCAGCCGATCTGCGTTGCGCAGATTCCTGCCGATCTCTTCGGGAAGTACGTCGATGAGGGCATCAATATCATCTGTAATTTTCAGAGACATAGTCCTCCATCATACGTCACATCTTATTTTTCCGTTTTCTCTATCGACGACTCAAACATCTGGCCTACCGGTGCTCCCATATCCATTCCCTTTTCCAACGCGGCGACGGGAATCTCACATCGGACGGACGCCTTTACTTTGGTATGTGCCACCAAAACTGCCTGTCTAGTATACGACGTGAACCCCAGTTCTCGCAAGAGGCGCCCAAGCCAGGGGATATAATCGGGCACGGGACAATAGAGCGGCGTATCCTCCGTACATTGCGCCAGACCTAGTATATACTTGACGCAGGGCAACAGATCTGCTCTGTGCTCGGGATCCACGACGATATCCAACCAGTAGCCGCGCGAACTGCCCTGTAGCCCCAGGTAGGCGACAAGAGTATCCTTTTGCTCCCACACGTATTCGTCGATCGTGCTCCCCGTGTGTAGATGGGGATAAAAATCCAGGACTCTGTGCGGAGAAACGTCCTCGGCGGCCTTGCCCAAACGCGATTGCATGCGGTGGCACAGGGTGTGTAGAGCTCTGCTGTCCCCCGCCTCAATGCCGCGCAAGCCCTCAATGCGGCGCGCAGAGGCTGTTTGAGCGACCAGAACAAAGATCTCCTCGCGCCTCACGAGCGTAAATCCCACCTGTCGCAGGACCTGTTCCACCTGTACATCCTGGGGAGCCCGCGCATAGATACGAGAGACGCCCTTCTCCCCGGCCATAACGATCAGCGTGCTCAACAAGCGCTGCCAGACCTTTCCTGCCCCTCCTCTATCGCGGGAGGGCGCCAGAAAGGCCAGGTCCCATTCCGGCCTGTTCGCCCTTGGCCAGGCCTCGACGAAACCTTCCAGTTCCCTCGCATCCGAGTTTTGCTGAACATATGTGACGGCCCCCAGATGGTGGCGTGTCACATATCCAAGCACAGCAGCCCCCGGTGCCGAGGGAGCATACAGCAGGAGGCGCCGGGTGTCAAAGGCTATTTTGGGCGTATCGAATTGTTTTATATATAATAGGTCTTGTAGTCCAAAGGGACGAATCACGCATCTACCTCTTTTTCGAAATCCGTCACAGCAATTTTACTATGAATCACTCAATTTGACAAGTTACGGCGTACATCTGTCCAGAAAAGAGCTGAATAGATATCTTTAAAAAGGATAAACGCACAAAAATGTAAAAGTCCTACTCCTGCTATTCCTCGTCAAGGACACGGTACTCGCCCTCGATCGTCTCGCCTTCTTGAGCTGTTTCCTCTTCCACATCTGTCAGGGCCCCCCAGTGCTCCCTCACCAAGTCGGGTGGGCATAAAGAGATGAATAGCTTTACTGCCAGGGCCATGACGGCCAGGTCGTCCAGCTGCCCCAGCCCCACCAGGAAATCGCTCAGCACGTCAAAGGGCCAGATGAGGTAGAGCACGGGAAAAAGAGCGACGAGCTTGACCCAATCCGACACGCGATCATCCCAGAAGAGGCGCCAGGCTAAACGCAGCCGCTCTATGACCCAGAGAAGGTTGGACATCCGTCTCTGATCGTGCAGGTCTTTTTTGTTCATGACAGCTCTCCCAAAGGCCCATCTCATCCAGTATATTATACGCATTTCCTCACTTTTTTAACAGTGCGGACACCGTCGGCTGTTCGTGACGTTGCCTGATTGGACGTTTGGATCGTTTTCAGAGCGTGTTCTCCATCCTGCTTGCCTCGGGGGGGCATTTTCAGTATACTTTTTTTGATACTCTTGTATGATCTTTTTGATACTTTTTTATGACCTTATCCTTGTTGACATACAAAAGTATCAAAACCGTCATCGACGTACAAGAGTATCAAAATGAATACTTATGAAAGATCTTTACCGCTGTCTTGATGAATACACGCCTACCATGCTCCACGCCATCTCGGATCCCTGGCAGATCCCTCTGGCCAAGGATGAACCGAGGCAGATGGCCGTGCGCTTGGCGGAGACCATGCAGACGTCTCCCATGCTGAGACCCCTCGTGGAGGAGCTGTCCCCAGAGGCCGACGAGGCGCTGGTACAGCTTTTACGCCAGGGAGGCTCCTCGCCCAGCCACCATCTCTCCATGCGCTATGGCAATATCCGTCGCTTTGGTCCCCTGCGCATGGAAAGGGAGAGACCCTGGCTCCAGCCGGATAATGCCCTGGAGGAGCTATTTTACAAGGGCCTTCTCTACCGCGCCTATGGTAATGTGGACGATCATTACGGCGAGATACTGTTCATCCCCCAGGAATTGCTGGTGCGCCTCTATACTCTCAAGGGCGATGAGCTGGAGGTAAAAGCCCAGGCCGTGCCCACTCCCGAGCGCGTGGAGGGGGAGGGCGTAAAGATCATGGAAGACCTCTTTGCCATCCTGGTCTATATGCGACGGGAGCAGCCCGCCGTTCCTCCAAAAGGGCGGGATCCGTCGTCGACGCTGGAGGAGATGAACCTCGCGCCCCGGCTGTTGGGGGCGCTTACCCCTCCAAGGGCGCGCTTTCTCTGGCACCTCATCTGGAAGCTCGACCTGGCGCTGGAGATCGACGGGATGTTGCAGCCCAGCCTTGCTGCGCGGAGTTGGCTGCAGTTGTCCGACGCCCAGCGCATGGAGAGCCTTTATAAAGCCTGGTGCGACGATACGGGATGGAACGAGCTTCGACTCGTGCCTTCCCTGCGCTGCGAGGAGGTAGGGCGGCAACGCGGTCTGGTCAGCGCGCGGCATACTCTGCTTCGGGCGCTGAACGAGCACGCGCCAAACGGCTGGTTCTCGCTAGACGCGTTTATAGACATCCTCGATCGCTACTACCCCAACTATTTGCGCACCGATGCGGATTTGGAGGGATGGGACGTGCGGGATGCCGAGACGAACGAACGGCTGGGTGGCTTTGCGTCCTGGGATAGGGTCGAGGGCGCCCTGGCGCGTTATATCATCAGTACCTCGCTGCGCTGGTTGGGCATGGTGGAGGTGGGATATCGCCAGGAAGCCAAACAACCGGCGGCGATCTCTATCACCGCCTTGGGGCGCCGACTGCTCAACGAACAGGAGCCGGTGGAGGCTCAGGGGGCTTCCAAGACGACCCCTCTGGCCGCCGTGAACGATGACCTCACGGTAGAGATCTCCTGCCCGAACACCCTGTATGAACGCTATCAGCTGGAGCGCTTTGCCGAGTGGCAAGATCAGAGGGATAGGGCATCTTACCGTATCACAGAGGAATCGCTGTACAAGGGGCTTAATACGGATATTAGGGTGGAGCAGATCATCCGCTTTCTCCAGCGCATCACAGGAGACGGCGTCCCTTCCCGCGTGGTGCAAAAGATCCGCACCTGGGGGGCGAGATTCGGCCGCGTATCCATACGGGAGGTCGTCCTCTTTCAAACCGTGGACGAGGAGACGATGCGGCGCCTTGAGGTCCATGAGGGGATAGGCGATCTCTTGGGAAAAAAGATATCCCCCACCGCGTGCCTGTTGGGCAAGGAGCGCGTCCCCGAACTGGTGCAACGGCTCAAAGCCCTGGGAATATGGCCCAAGGCCAAGCGGGCAGAGATCTTTACCCTTGCGTCCGAGTCCACGCCGTTCTCAGATTAAGTCCGACGATTGGGCGTCCTCATCTTCCTTGAACGCCTCTTCATCCTGTGAGTGCTCCTCATCGGCAGGGTAGTCGGCGGCGACGTCGCCCTCGCCTGTTTCAGCGGCCGATATATGGGCTTCGGAGAGGGTCGCGGGGTCCTCGATCGAGGCCTTTCTGGGAGCGAGCTCTTCCTCATCGGGAACGAGTTCCTCTTCCCTTTCTTCCTGATCCAGGAACAGTCCGCAATAGGGACATATGTCCCATTCGAGGTCCAGGAGACGGCCACACCCCACGCAGCGCAGGCGCAATTGCTGGTGACAATGGGGACAGACGATAAAATCCGCCTCCACGCTGTGTTTACAATTGGGGCAGACGCGCCGTGTTTCCAGTTCCTGGACGATGGCCTCCTCGGTAAGCTCCCGCTCATACGCCTCCGCCAGCGTCTCCTGCGGGCGCAGGAGCAGATAGATGAGCAACCCGGGCACCGTAAAGAGGGCCACCAGAAACGCGGCCAGGATCTGGGCCAGCAGATCTCTGGAGCGCGAGCGAATATCACGAAAGGTCCAGACGATCAGGCCCACGTAAAGGGCGATGAGATAAGCTCCCACCACAAACATGAGGGCGGAGATATAGACATTCAGGTCAGATGGTATGGGCATGCCTCAGTACTCCTTTGAAAAGCGATCCTTGTCAGACACACATCCGCCAATATAAAGAACGGGAACACGCGCGTTTGACGATATGATACGCGGCCATCGGCCACAATCTATCCCCCTCAGTGTACCAGAAGACCTGGGAACGGCGAAAAAGCCTTTTCGAGGGAGACGCGCTCTTTCCCATATGGATATCAGGGAGAGAGGGGCGGAGAAAAGGCGGGCAGATAACTCGACCCGTCTTCTGTCAGGGGCACGGGCGTTGGCTCCGCTACACGCACCGACCATATGTCGCCATTCTCCCTCTCGTCGTGGGGCAGATCGGGCTCTCCAGAGGAAAACTGATAAAAGACCTCTTCCCCATCGGCGGACCAGGAAGGGTGTCGGGCCACGTCCCCCCACGCGCTCTCCACCAGGGTGGACAAGCCCTCGCCATCTTCATTGATGAGGATGATATCCGTCCTGTATGTGGGATCCTCCCACCAGTGACGATACCGCAGGGCAAAGGCCACACGGCTGCCATCGGGAGACCACGCCGGCTCGGTGGCCACGGCGATCTCCTGTTCCGGATTGGGTATCTCGAGGAGGGAGCCCAGGATATTTCCCTCGGCATCCCAAAGCCGGAGCGAGGTGCCGTCCTCCCCCGATAGGGTTCCCACCAACCGGTCCGCTACGGGGGACCATGCCAGTCCCCTGATCGTTTTCCCCTCTGGACGTTCCAGGGTACCCTGACGTCCCTCCTCCATATCGTACAATACGCCCTCATACTCGTACTGGCGCTCCCCCTCATCGTTCAGGGTCCACTCGTAAAAGACGCCGGCAAGTGTGCTGCCGTCGCGCGAGAGAGAGACCTGACACCATCCCTGTCCACGGGGTTGCACCTCCACGGTGATGGGGGAGAATTCCTTCTCCTCTCCCTCCTCCTCAATTTCCAGATCTGCCTCTCCCTGTAGAACGTCCTCACCGTCGCGGCAGACCACGCGGGCCCAGGTGGCAGAGAGGGGAACGCCAGATAACTCAAAGGTCCCGTCGTCGTTCACCTCGGCGACTTTGGCTCCCTGGGCGCATACCACACACTCTCCCTCTCCATCGACCACGCTTCCGCCCAGCGAACCATAGGGGGCGGGAACCTGGGCCGGGTCCACATACTGTCCGGTGAGCATCTCCAGCTGGCTGCCGTCGGGGCGCATTCTAAAGATGTTTCGCTCATTCTGGCGACTATGGATGAAATCGTGCGAGCTCACAAAGACGATCCACTGGCCATCGTGGGACCAGGCGATATCCGCCATGTTCTCGGGCTCTGTGAAGCGGGTGAGAAGGTCCTGTGTCTTCTGCTGCATATCATAGATCATCACGTTCATCGCGCCGTCCTGGGTTTTCTGCAGACCCTGGATCAGCATGGTGCCGAG
>CAZMOW010000052.1:0-16525 GCA_964567975.1 uncultured Anaerolineales bacterium
CAAGGGAATAGGCATAGTCTATTCCCCAGACCACCGCAGGTGGCCCGCTTTCGCCATCTGAAGCCGGCTTGTGAAGCCTATCGGCCCAACCGCCTGCTCGGACGGGGAATAGGGAATCATCAACAACATTTGCGTGCACCCCATAGCACCTGTTGCAAGATGAGCCTGTTTTTACGAAACGAACCCATTTTCTGGCTAGTGGCCCTGACAGTGTGATTTGATTTGCAGGGCTCTTGAAATCCTGGCCCGTGTTCAGCAGGCATGCTATAATCAGGAGGCGGATGAAAAAATGCCTTACACATCCTCTGGAAAGGAGCCCATTCATGCAGGACATCCACGCCCACACCTGGGACCAGGAGGCTCACTTTACGCCCCGCGCCGTGCGCGAGGCCGACCGCTCCCGGGGCTATCCCCTGGATCTCACCGTGGACTATGACACGTTCATCGAGGATTGTGCTCCCTTTGAGAAGGTGGCCGTCTTTGGCCTCAAGGCGCGGCGCAGCGGCATCTGGGTGCCCGACGCCTATGTGGATGCCTTTTGCGCCCGCCACGAAAAACTGTACGGGTTCGCCGCCTGTGATCCCACCCAGGAGGGCGACGTGGCGGCCTGCATCGCCGCTTTGCAGGATATGGACCTGGTGGGGGTCAAGATGGCGCCCATGTATGCGGGATTCGACCCCCGCGACCCCCTCTGTGAACCCCTGTACGCCTACTGCCAGGCGCACGGTGTGCCCATCCTCTTTCACACGGGCACCACCTTTATCGGCGTGGCACCCCTGGAATACAGCCGGCCCTGGATCTATGATCGGGTGGCCATCGATCATCCCGAATTGCACATGGTGCTGGCCCATCTGAGCCACCCCTATGGCGAGGAGTGCCTGGCCGTGATTCGCAAGCATGCCCACGTCTATGCCGACGTGGCGGCCATCTACTATCGGCCCTGGCAGTTCTACAATGTCATGATCGTGGCCCAGGAGTACGGGGTGACCGATAAACTCCTCTTTGGCACCGACTATCCCTTTACCAGGGGAGAGGAATCCATCGAGGGGCTGCGAGGGGTGAACGACGTCATCGGCGACAGTGACCTGCCCCGTGTCTCCACCGAGGTGATAGAGGAGATTCTGGCGCGGGACGCCTTTGCGTTGCTGAACATAGATGGATAGACGCAGGTGCGAGGCACTTCCAAAGTGCCTCGCACCTAGAAGAGGCCAGCACCGACTCTTTAGGCCGGTGCGCGTGAGAATAATACCATCGCTAGAAGAGAGGATGCTTATGTTTGAGAACGACCAACAGATCTACGAGTTCGTCAAAGAAAACGGCCTCTACGTGGCCGTCGTGTGCGACGTCCTGGACGAACTGGGATACCGCCAACAGGCCATGCACCAACGGCTGCGGCCCCTGCTGCCCGACAGGTGCAACTGTGGCTTTATAGGGCGGGCGCGCACGGCCCGCTGGATGCAGACCGACTATATCGACGAGGAGGACCCCTACGGGCAGGAGATCGCCCTCATCGACTCGCTGCAGCCCGGCGACGTGGTGATCCATTCCACCGACTATGCGGGCACCAACGCCCCCTGGGGCGAGCTGATGTCCACCGTGGCCCAGCGCAACGGCGCCGTGGGCTGCGTCTGCGACAGCCAGATTCGCGACTGCGTCAAGATCATCGAACTGGGATTCCCCGTTTACTATACGGGCATCCGCCCCCTCGATTCCATGGGGCGTGGCAAGGTGATGGCCTACGACGTGCCCGTGCGCTGCGGCGAGGTGCTGGTGCATCCGGGCCAGCTGATCTATGCCGATTTCGACGGCGTCGTGGTCATCCCTCAGGAGGTGGAGGAGGAGGTACTGCATCAGGCCGGCGAAAAGGTGGGCAAGGAGACCCAATCCCGCCAGGACCTGCTGGCCGGCAAGTCCCTGCGTGAGGTCTATGACACCTACGGA
This sequence comes from uncultured Anaerolineales bacterium, assembly GCA_964567975.1. Taxonomy (GTDB): domain Bacteria; phylum Chloroflexota; class Anaerolineae; order UBA1429; family UBA1429; genus JAWLEV01. Next base: position 1,942 of record CAZMOW010000052.1, read on the forward strand.
GTACTGTAGGGGCGGAGCGTCTGCTCCGCCCTCCGTTCACATCAGACGATAATCTTGCTGTGTCGTCGGCTCTCTTGTTTCGCCCTTGGAGAATGGTTCGTATACATACAGCCTGTAATCCGGCGGCTCACGCCTCCCCTGATCCCGTGACGTTCCCCTCCAGCGGCGGGAACCCGACCACCTCGAAGGTTGCCGAGGCGATGGTGATCGCGTCTTCCGCTTCAAAGTGTTGCAGGATGTCGTGGTGCAGCTTGCTGGCCACGACACGCCTCTCGTGGGGATCGACGACATAGCGCAACGTCATCTCGATCCAGTTATCGGTCATGACAACGTACAGGGATGGTTCCACAGGTGTCTCCTGCAGCGGATAGCGCTTCCGCAATTCGCCAAATATAGATTTAGCCTGCTCCTGAAAATCGCCCGTATAGTCCCGCCCATGTTCCAGCAGTATCTGCCCCGCCAGGTGCCAATTGCTGTCGTAGGTGATGGGTAGCATGATCTCATCCCACAGATAGGGCCAATGCTGTGTGTAGTTGAACACGGAATCGGAAAAGATCATGCGATTGGCGACGGTCACCATGCGGCCGGTGTACTGATCCGCTCGTACCCATCCCTCGATCTCCATCACCGTCGTACGCAGCATGCCGATGTCTACCACGTCGCCGACCACATCTCCTATGCGTACGCGATCTCCAATGTGAAACACCCCCCCGATGACGATATTCAGATAACCGGCAAATGAGCCGATGACCTCCTGGGAGGCAAAGGCGATCCCCGCGCCAAAGACGCCCATGGTCACCGCAAGGTTGCTGCCGGCTCCCAGCCAGATGGCCAGAATGAGCAGGCCGCCCAGAACAAAGAGGCTGTTGCGTGTCAACATGCGCAGCGTATGAAAGGCCGAGGAATCTTTGATGCGCAACCGGAGCAGTCGGGCGATGACACGATGGATCAGAAAGGTTAGCGACAGGACGACAGCCGAAGATATCGTGTTCCTGATGATGTCTATGTAAACGTCCGAAATCTGTGGCATATCCTTTCTCCTCGAGAGTGATGGTCTAAAGGCGACAGGCTGGACTGTAGCTCAGGGGTAAAGGGACCCCGTAAGAAAAAGTTTGCCGCGCGGTACCTGATCGGCGGGGTACCTACACTGATATTAATCGATGTGCCCTCTTTTGTCTATCAAGTGCTATACCGGGGAGACATATCTCGGAATCCCAGTTGACAGCTGCTCTCCTCTCTCGTATACTGTTGACTGACTGGTCAGTCAAGAAGTTGGTACTGTGGGAAGGAGCTTGCACATGGTTGTCGTGCTCTTGGCTACGGTGGTGGGCAGCATCCTGGTGACCTGGCTTTTGCCTCTGGTCTTTGACAGCGAGCCCCCCTACGGCGTGGCGGTTGATATGGTCGTGGGGACGGTGCTGGCCGTCATCTGGGCCGTGGTCGCCTATCGACTCATCTCCCCCTTTATCGGTCTGCGGGGATGGCTGGCGCTCATCTTGAGCGTCCTCGACGGCATCGGCTTGGCTGCCGTCATGTTGTGGGTGCTGCGTCGTGTAAAGGGCTAAAAGGGAATCTCTATGGCCTCTTCACGAGAACTGTCGGAGAAACGAAGAGCTCAGCTCCACGAGGCGGCGTTGACCTGCTTCAGCGACAAGGGGTACCATCAAACCACCATGGACGACATCGCCGCCGAGAGCGGGCTGAGCAAGGGCACCCTGTATTGGTACTTTGAGGGCAAAAAGGACCTCTTTCTCTCCCTGTGTCGCCGCGTCATGGACGAGTTTGAGGAAGTGTGGCAGGAACGTATCGCCGACGACGCGGCCACTGCTACGGACAAGCTTCTGGTCAGTCTTGAACTCTTTCGTCAGGAATTGGACGATTTGGTGCCCCTCCTCGGCGTGATCATCGAGGCCTGGGCCCTGATGCGCCATGACAAGGAGACGCGCCGTCTCCTGGAAGAGATGTACCGCCCCTATCTGAAGATCATGGGCCGTATCATCCGCGAGGGTGTGGACAGCGGCGAGTTGCGCGCCCGATCCCCTGACACGACGGCCCTTGTGTTCATGACCTTTTTCGATGGTCTGATGCTGGCCATGGGCACCGACCTTTGGGAGGGTGATTGGGAGGAGATCGTGGATGCCGCAGACGAACTCGTGCTGCACGGCCTGAAAGTGGAGGATTGACGTGGCGTCACAGGATCGGGATGCTGTCATTCGTACCGACAACCTGACGCGCATATTCGACCAGGTGGTGGGCGTGGAGGCGCTATCTCTGGATGTGCAAGAGGGAGAGATATTCGGCCTGGTGGGGCCCGACGGCGCGGGCAAGACGACGACCATTCGCCTGCTGGCGGCCCTCATGGACCCCACAGAGGGGGAGGCCCGCGTGTTGGGCTACGATACCGTGCACCAGGCGGAGGCCATCAAGGGCCACATCGGGTATATGGCCCAACGCTTTAACCTGTATAGCGATCTCTCGGTGTGGGAGAATCTGAACTTTTTCGCCGACGTGTTTCAGGTCAGGGGTAACGCGCGCCAAGAACGGCTGGAGCGTCTGCTCGAGTTCGCTCGTCTGGGCGCTTTTCGCGACCGCCGGGTGGAGCACCTGTCGGGAGGCATGCAGAAGAAGCTCGCCCTGGCCTGCACCCTCGTGCACCGGCCGGATATCGTCTTTCTCGACGAGCCCACCACAGGTGTGGATTCCCTTTCGCGTCGCGAACTGTGGGACATCCTGGCCGAGCTGCACGTACAGGGTGTCACCCTCATCATCAGCACGCCCTATATGGACGAGGCGGAGCGCTGTTCGCGGGTGGGATTGATGTACCAAGGGGAGATGATCATGTGCGACACGCCGGAGCAGATAAAGGCCATGATCCAGGGAGAGCTGATCGTCCTGTGGCCTACGCAGGTACGTCGGGCGCGAGAGATCGTTCAGGAGCTGCCTGGCGTATCGGAGATACAGATATTCGGCGACCAACTGCGCGTATTCGCTCAGGACGTGGAAGGAACCATGGACGCGATCCGAGAGGCACTGGAAGTCCGCGATATCGATATACGGGATGTGCAGCGCGGCGAACCCCGCATGGAGGAGGCCTTTATCTCGCTGATCCGACGGCAAAGGGAAAGATGAGAATATTCGAACAGGTAGAGAATCCCCGGCGGGGCGTCTCTACGATACCCAATTGGCGGCGCATTCTCGCGGTCATGCGCAAGGAATGGTGGCACATCACCCGGGACAGGACATCCTTTGGGCTGCTCATCCTGTCGCCGGTGTTGGTTCTGGTGACCATGGGCTATGCCTTTTCCGTGGACATCGAGAACGTGGATATCGCTGTACTGGATCAGGATCTCAGTGCCTTTTCACGCGAATATTTGGCGCAGGTGACCAGCGATGACGGCCTACGTCTGCAGACGGTGGTGGAAAGCCTGAACGATGTGGAGTCGTTGATGATGCGGGGGCGGACCAAGGCCGTGATCATCATCCCCCACGGCTTTGCCCGCGATCTGAAGGCGGGAGACCAGGCTGCGGTGCAGGTCATCGTGGATGGCTCCGATCCCCACACGGCGGGCCACGCCCTGCGGTACATTGGCGAGCACACCGAGCATTTCGCCACCTCCTATCTAAAGGGGCGGCTGAGGCGCCAGGGGACGAATGTGGAGCAACTTTCTCCCATCGACCTGCGCTTTCAGGCCTGGTACAATCCCCTGCTGCGCTACACGGTATCTATCGTCCCCGCGCTGGTTGGCGTGGTGCTCAGCGTGCCCGCCATGGCCGCCTCGCTAACCCTGGCCCGCGAACGCGAGCGGGGAACGCTGGAGGCCCTGATCGCCACGCCCATCGGCCGCGTGGAGCTCCTCGTGGGCAAGCTCGTGCCCTATATGCTGGCCGGATTCTTGAGCGTGCCCCTGTGCATCGCCACTGCCGTCTACGGCTATGGTATAGCGTTCCGGGGGAACATTGGCATCTATCTCGCCCTCTGCATGCTCTTTCTATTTGCCACCATGAGCATAGCTCTCTTTCTCTCCATCTTTGCCGGCAGTCAGCAGGTGGCCATCATCGGTTCCATGATCATCTTTCTCTTCTCCGGCTTTTTCCTGTCCGGACTGTTGATTCCCTTTGCTCTCATGGGGCCGCTCGTCAAGTTGGAGGCCTTTTTCTTTCCCACCACTCACTTTGTGATCATCAGCCGAGGGTTTTTCGTCAAGGGGGTGGGCCTGCCGGCCGTGTATCCCTATGTGCTATCCCTGGCCGCCCTGGGCGTCATCTTTTTGGCGCTGGCGACGTTGACGTTCAAGAAGAAGCTCTCCTGATGCGAGGTGGATGATGCTGCTCAGAATCTGGAAGCTCATCGTCAAGGACTTTACACAGCTCGCGAGGGACCGGCTGCTGGCACCCTTTGTCCTCTTCGGTCCCCTGGCCGAGCTGCTGCTGGTGGCCTGGTCCACCTCGCAGGGCATCGATCACATTCCCACGGCGGTGCTGGACTGGGACCACAGCGCGTCCAGCCGGCGGTTCGTGGAGGCCATGGCCAACACGGAGACCTTTGATCCCTACTATGTGCAGAACCTGGATCAGATCGATAGGGCCATCGAGGGCGGAGGCGCCTTGGTGGCCTGGGTCATTCCGGCGGACTTTCAGAAGAGGCTGAACGATCCCCACGGCAAGCCGCCCTCAATACAGCTGATCGTCGATGGCGCCGACGTGATGACGGCCAGCGAGGCGTCGAGCACGGGGCGGGCCTTGGTGGCCGATTTCGGCCAGCGTTTCGCTGTCCAGCCCGCGACGCTGAGGAATGGCGATCTGAGCCCCCTGAACGTGAGCCTGAGGGTGTGGTTCAACGAGGAGATGAAGCAGTCCAACTATATGATCCCCTCGGAGCTGGGCTTTATCGCCGCTGCCGTGGCGGCCATGCTGGCCAGCATGGCCATCGCCCGCGAGCGGGAGCTGGGCACCCTGGAGCAACTGATGGTCACGCCCCTGCGCCCAGCAGAGATGATCGTCGGCAAGTCGGTCATGGCCATCACCCTGGGCTACGTCGAGTTCCTGCTGATGTTGGGCATGGTGGTATGGCTCTTTGACGTGCCCATGCGGGGATCGCTGCCCCTCCTTATGGCCGTGGCCCTCTTTTACATGATCGTGGAGTTGGGCTGGGGACTCATGATCTCCACCATCGCCCACACCCAGATGCAGGCCCTGCTCATCGCCTTTGCCGTGGTCATGGTCATGGTCATCTTTTCCGGCTATGCCTATCCCATAGATGTCATGCCCCCCTTTATGCAGGTCATCGCCAACCTCTTTCCTCTGAAGCATTGGTTGATCGTCTTTCGCAGTATCCTGCTGAAAGGGGCGGGCGTATCGGCGTTCTGGCAGGAACTGCTGGCCATCGCCGGCCTGGGAGGCGTGATCTATACGGGGACCATCGCCTTGCTGCAGCGCAAGCGGCTCGAATGATGATGGGAGCGGTAACGTGAGAGACAGAACCAACAGCGAGGCCATCGCGACCAAGGAGTTGACCAAACAGTTCGACGGCTTTACCGCCGTGGATCGCGTGACATTTAGCGTGCAGAGGGGCGAGATCTTTGGGTTTTTGGGACCCAACGGGGCGGGGAAGACGACCACAATACGTATGCTTTTGGCTCTCCTTGCCCCCACGTCGGGCACGGCAACGGTCCTGGGATTTGACGTGATCCGGGAGGGGATCGAGATACATAGGCGCGTGGGATACGTGTCCCAGCGATTCGGCCTCTACGACGACCTGACTGTTTCCGAGAACCTGGACTTTTTTGGTGGCACCTATGGCGTACGCGGGAAGCAGCTCAGGGAACGCAAGGCACATGCCCTGGAGGTGGCAGCCCTGACCGAACGCCGGGGGGAGCTGGCCGAGAATCTCGCTGGTGGCTGGCGGCAGCGTCTGGCGCTGGGGTGCTCCATCCTGCACGAGCCCCGGCTCCTCTTTTTGGACGAGCCCACGGCGGGCATGGATCCCATCTCGCGCCGCGACTTTTGGGACCTCCTCTATGCCCTCTCGGACCAGGGGCGCACCATCTTTGTGACCACGCACTATATGGATGAGGCAGAACACTGTCACCGCCTGGCCTTTATCCAGGCGGGACGCCTCACGGCCATGGGCTCGCCCCGGGAAATCAAGGAGGCGGAGATGGAGGGAGAGGTGTTGGAGATAGCCTGCAGCGCGCCGGCCAGGGCCATGGACACTCTGAAGGGGAGCGATCTGTTCGACGACGTATCCCTCTATGGCACACTCGTGCACGTGGTGGGCCAGGACGTGGAAAACCACCGCCCCAGGATCGAAAAGATGTTAGAAGAGGTCGGCGTAAAAATGGACAGCATGAACGTCATCGCTCCCTCGCTGGAGGATGTCTTTGTAGCGAGCGTTCGCAGACGTGAAAATGCATAGGAGGATGTGATGAAGCGACCCGTCGTCATCGTTGCCGTGGCCCTGGCCCTTGTTTTGGGCGCCGTGGGTATTGGTTGGCTCTATTTCAGACTGACGCCCGGCGCCTGGGAGAGCTTTTTGGCCCAGATGCAGGGAGAAGGGGGGGCTCGCCCAGCGCGCCCCGCGCTGAGCCGTCCCAGGCCAAGAGAGGGGACGCTCACCGCCTCCGGCACCATCGAAGGCCAGGAGGTGACGGTGGCCTCCGAGTACGGCGGGAGGGTGCACAAGGTCTCGGTGGAAGAGGGCGACACGGCGACCGAGGGCGACACCGTGTTACAGCTGGACCAGGCGTTGCCCCGTAGTCAACAGGCGCAGGCCGAGGCCGCTGTGTCTCAGGCCGAGGCCGCGCTGAGAGCGGCGCGAGCGCAATTGCAGCAGGCCAGGACGGGCGCGCGTCCACAGGAGATCACCATGGCCGAGAGCGATCTGTCCTCCAGCGAGGCGAGCCGGACGGCGGCCCAGGCGCAAATGGAATCTGTCCAGGGTGAGGTAGAGATGGCCCGGGCACGTCTGCGAGCTGCCAGGGAAGAACTTGATACTGCCAGGGCGGGCCAAAAAATGGCCCAGGCTGAGTTGGAACGCCTGCGATCCGGGGCGAGCGCAGAGGAGATCGCCATGGCGGAGCGCCGTGTCAAGGCCGCCGAGAACGAACTGTGGGGCGCCCAGGCCCAGCGCGATGCCGTCTGTGGGCGCGTGGGCCGCGGGGCCACGGAGGCAGACTGTGATAGCGCCGAGGCGACTGTGGGCGCTGCCACGGAACAGATGCGAATCGCCGAGTTACAGTTACAAGAACTGCGCTCCGGCGTCCGTAAAGAGGACATCGCCGCCGCAGAAGCCCGCGTCGCTCAGGCCCGGGCAGGCGTCGAGGCCGGCCGGGCCAGTGTGAGTGCGTCGGAGGCGGCGGTGACCATAGCATCGGCTGGCGCTGCCGCCGCCGAGGCCAACGCGGAGATGGCGGCGTCGCAGGTCAGGCGCGCGGAGGCCGCCCTGAACCTGATCACGGCGGGGACCCGCAGCGAGCGGATCGAGATGCTGGAGGCGGGGGTTCAGGAGGCCGAGGCCGGCCTGGCCGGGGCGCAGGCGTCGCTGCGGGCCTCCGAGATCCGCATGGAGCGCACGACGCTTACCGCTCCCACGGGAGGCACCGTCGTGGATCTCCTCGTACATGCCGGGGAACTGGCGACCCCTGGGGCTCCCCTGGTGACGCTGGTGAATCTCGACGAGCTGACCCTGACCGTCTATGTTCCCCAGAACCAGTTGGGCCTCGTCTACCTGGATCAGGAGGTCGAGGTCACGGTGGATGCCTACGAGGACACCTTTGTGGGGCGCGTATCACACATCGCCTCCCAGGCCGAGTTCACCCCCGAGCGGGTGCAGACCCCCGAGGAACGGGTACATATGGTTTTTGCCGTGGAGATCAGTCTGGCTAATCCAGAAAGGCGACTGAAACCGGGGATGCCCGCCGACGCCGTTTTCCAATAAATCGCATAAACTGACGAGGCAAATCTTACCTTCCTGGGTGCTTTTCAGATATTTACGTGCCCGGTTTTTCTGCCATCTGTTGTGTACCAGATTTTTAGCTTTTGGAAAGCCTTTTGATCCCCACCGTTCAAGATATGTGTTGTGTGTGCCGAACAGTTGCGTAACTTGGGAACCTGGTCCAGGGCTTTTTCCACCGAAGGGTTGGCCGTCATGCTCAAAGTGAGGGCAAATAACACTTCGTAAGCGTCTAGGCTGGTTGAGGTTTGTTTTAGTTTGCTCTTCTTAAATTCTGTGACTTCCTGGATCAGGTTTTCGGAGAGCAGATCTATCGAATCCGGTATGTTGGCGAGCCTTTTCAAGGCATTGAGCAGGGCTGCTGCCTCGGCATGGAGGAGAGGAGAGTTTTTACCTGTGACAACTTTTTTGTTTGAGAGTTCAATTGCTGCTCCGCAATAAAATCCTTTGTTTCCTTTTCCTGGTCGGGAGCTGGCTTGTCGGGCAGCTTCTCGCGCCGGAATTACTGTTGGTCTGTCTGTCTCTCTTAGATCAAGTTGTTGCATGAGCGTCTTTGTTCTTTCTACTGCCCTTTCTTCTCCTACTCCCTTGAGCACATCTTCACGGTAACGAAAAAGATAAAATATTATCTCTTCCTTGGCAGCCTCCCGAATTGCACGATCATCTAATATGCCTTCTTCTATCTCGTTTATTCCCATGTCTGTTGGAGACTGATACATACTTTTTCCAGTTGGTGATAATCTATCTAGAATCTTTTTAACAATGGGAAAAGATTCCACATCCCTGTTATAGTTGACTGCAGAGACATTGTAGGCTTCCAGATGAAAGGGATCGATGACGTTCTGATCACCCAGGTCCGCCGTGGCTGCTTCGTAGGCGATGTTTACAGGGTGATTAAGAGGTAGATTCCAGACTGGAAAGGTTTCTAGCTTGGCAAAACCAGATTTTTGGTTCTCTCTATTCTCGTGGTAAAGCTGTCCGAGACAAGTAGAGAGTTTTCCGCTATTAGGACCTGGTCCGTTAACGAGAACGATTTTTCTCTCCACTGGTATGTATGGGTCTTTTCCAAACCCTTTTTTTCCAAGGATGTTATCTATATTACGTGGGTAGTTATCGATAAAGTGGCGAAAAAAGATTTGATACCCTGTGGCTTTTAGTCTTGTTGCAAATCTTTGTGCTTCAGTCTCCCCACCGAAAAGGTTAATGGCGATTTTGGGTCTGGGTAATCCCAGACTTTCAAGTTTTTGAAGCGCTTTGATTGTGAAATCTGCATAAGATATGTTGTAGTCGCTGCGGGTCTTTCCTCGCTTAATGTGGGGAGTGCCCACGCAGTAGATTACTTCTATCTGATCTTTGAGGTTTCTAAGTAACCCCAGTTTAGCCTGGGGATCGTAACCGGGAAGCGTACGGGCAGCGTGGTTATCTGCTAAAAGCTTCCCACCTACCTCAATATACAAGCGTCCGTTAACTTTTTCCAACCGTTGCTGGATTGCCTGTTCTTCTGCTTGCAGGTATTTTTCCGTAGAGAAGGCTTTTTTAGGCATGTTTTTCCTTATGCTATTCGGGGAAAGCAAGTGCTAGCCGTAGCGTCGTCATCATTTGACCGCACGTCCAGGCACAAAACACTCCTTCATAAGACGCTCAAAGAAAGCGCCAGCGCTTTTATTCCAACATTGGGAATCTATGCCTTTGAGGGAGAGAGGCGTGCGCTCGGCAGCCGATGCGGAGAGCCTACAAGATTCCTCGGTCTTGATACGCTCTCCGCAGCTGTCGGGCCAGTCAACCAGCGGCCGCTGCCCTGACCACTATAGCCCTATTCTCCCACCACGCGCTCCACCACGATGGTGCAGCTGGTTACCAGGGCGGCAAAGGCGCCCACCGCTGCCAGTGTGGGTGCCAGGACCACGCCCACGGCGGCCAATGTGAGGGGTAATATGAGCACGGGCTCGTCATCCTTTTTGATGACGATGCGGCGCACGTTGCCCTCGTGGAGCAACTCTCTCACCTTATCCACCAATTCGGCGCCAGATACCTTGAATTCTTCTCTCGTGACCTCGGGTTCTTCCATTGTACGAGATTCTTCTGTCACGGCAATCCCCCTTCCGGTTCGCGCATGTCCCTTGTGAGCCCTTGTATTTATTCATTATACATCATGTGGCTGATAGAGCAACGTTGATGAAATCACTTATGGGCATAAAGTAATCCGCACGCGGCTAGAAACCACGTTCCATTTCGGGTACATTCGGACTGTACTGCGAGGGGAAGGAAATTACAAATCATAAAATGGGTTTGCACGTCGGCTTGCGTGCCTACGGACCGTGGGCTATGATAATGGAAACAAAAGTACGCGATACATAGTGTCCCGTCACTGTGATGGAAGGAGCCCCCATGAAGATCACCGAGATCCGCGCCGTTCCCCTAGATATCACGCCCCAACCCCAGACGACTCCCCGGGCGCCCAAGATCAATGAGGGCGCCGCCTTTGTGTCTCCCATGGATCGCTATCCCGAGTACGCGGGCGACAGATCCGCCTGGTCGCCGTCGGGCCGCTGGAAGCGCGCGGCCTGCATCGTGACCGCCGAGGACGGCACCTGGGGCATGGGGCTGACCATCTATGCGGGCCCCGTGGCGCGCATCATCAACGACCAACTGGGCCCGGCCCTGGAGGGCCAGAATTGTATGGCCACCGAAAAACTGTACGATCTCATGAACCGCATGACCGTCCCCTATGGGCGAACGGGCCTGGCCAGATACGCTATCAGCGCCGTGGATACCGCCCTTTGGGACCTCAAGGGCAAGCTACTGGGGTGCCCCGTCTATGAACTGCTGGGAGGTCCGCAGAAGGAAAAGATATTCTGCTATGCCAGCAACACCATTCTGACCTATGGCATGGAGGCCAGCCTGGAGTGGTTCCTGGAACTGGGCTTCAAGGCTGTAAAGGTGTTCCTTACCCATGGCCCCGCTGATGGTCTGGACGGCCTGCGAAAGAATGAGGAGCGGGTGGCCCGCGCACGAGAGATCGTGGGCGACGACGTAGAGTTGGCCGTGGACTGCTGGATGTCCCTGAATCTGGAATACGCCGTGCGTCTGGTGGAGGCCCTGCGCCCCTACGATTGCAAGTGGATCGAGGACGCCCTTCTGCCTGAGCATCAGGAGGGATACGTCAAGCTGCGTGAGCGCCTGCCCTGGCAGACCTTGGCCACGGGCGAGCACTGGTACACGCCCCATCCCTTTGCCAAGGCCGCTTCTCAGGGTCTGCTGGACATCCTGCAGCCCGATGTCCTCTGGGCCGGGGGGATAACGGCCTGTCTGCGCATCTGCCACCTGGCCGAGGCCTTTGGCCTCTCGGTCATCACCCATGCGGGGATGAACTACCCCTATGGTCAGCACCTGGCCTATGCCATGCCCGTGGTCCCTTGGGGTGAGCGGTCGGAGGGCGTGGCGCCTCCTGGCGTGCCCCTGGAAGAGATGGTGGCTCTGCCCGGGACGCCTCCCATTCGGGACGGCTATCTGGTGCCCAGTGACGCCCCTGGCTTTGGCCTGGAGATCACCGAGAAGTGGCTGGAGTGGGCCGCCTCGCGCTAGAAATATGGGGGAGATCGGAGGTATGAATAGGAAAGAGAATCGTCTCAGGGCCATCAAGTGGGAATACCCGGAGCGCATTCCCATCAGCATCGGTATCCTGCCGGCGGTCTGGATGCGATACCGTGAGGAACTGGATGCTATCCTGGCACGGTACCCCATCGCCGCCACCGGGCACCGGGAGCAGGATAGGGACTATGACTGTGTGGAGGGGACCTACGTCGCGGGGCGGCACGTGGACGCCTGGGGTTGCGTGTGGCGCAATATTCGCACGGGCATGGAGGCCATAGTGACCGAGCATCCCGTGCCCACCCGCGAAGCGGTGCACAGCCTCGCGCCGCCAGAAGAGGACGAGGGCTTTCCCCACGGTTTCATGTATCTGCGTCTCGCCGATCTGCGAGGATTCGAGGAGATCATGCTGGATTTCGCCGAGGAGCCGCCCGAGTTGCAGATGTTGATCGACATCGTACGGGACTATAACGTGCGCCAGGCAAAGCTGCGCCTGGCCCAGATCACCGAGGAGGAGGCCATCGTCCTTTTTGGCGACGACCTGGGGATGCAGAACAGCCTGCCCATCAGCCCCACCAAGTGGCGCAAGTATCTAAAGCCCTGTTTCGCCGCGATTTTCGCCCTCTTTTGCGAGGCCGGCCACCACGTTTACCTGCACAGCGACGGTCATATCCACGAGATTATCCCCGACCTCATCGATTGTGGCGTGAGCGTGATAAATCCCCAGATAGGGGCCAACGGTCTCGATAACCTGGTCAGAACGTGCAAGGATCAAGTCTGTGTTGATCTGGATCTGGACCGACAGATGTTTCCCTTTTGGGGTCCCGACGAGATCGAGGCCCACATTCGCGAGGCGGTGGAAAAGCTCGGCGCGCCAGAGGGCGGGCTGTGGCTCAAGGCCGAGATCGGGGACGACGTACCGCTGGAGAATATCGAGACCATCTGCGCGGCTCTGGAAAAGTACAGCCTGTACTATTCATAAAAGCATTCAGGTGCCTGGCATTTGACGCAGCATATTCCAGGTCGCTTTTTTTGTGTGTGCTAGATTCGTGATTTCTACGGCGGTCTCCAGTGGAAATGCCAGGCACCTCGACAGGTGAAGCGGAGCAAGTATGCAAAAAGGGGAAGCGCTTAGCGCTTCCCCTTTTTCATCTTTACAATGCATCAAATCACCGGCGCATCTGAGATGCTATTCGGGCAGGTACTCGGCCGCCCAGCCGACGCCCAACTCCTCCAGCTTTTCCACGGTGGGCACGCCGGTCTCTTTGTCCCAGCCCATCATGGCATAGTAGGTGTGCATCGCCTCGCGCAGTTCCTCGCGGTCGATGCCACCATCGGACAGCGCGCCGCCCTGCGTGGGGCCGTAGCTGCGCTCGGGCAGACGATCGTCATCGATGGTCAAACCTTCACGCATGTTAAAAGCGCGTGCCAAAGTCATGGCGCGTTCCCCCACTTTGAGCAGTTCATATGCGGTGACGTCCCAGCCGGTGGCCGCTTGCACCATCTCCACCAGTTCGTTCATACTCCAGCCCGGCATGGAACACATGGTCAGGCAGTTGATCATGATGGAGGCCATAGAGTTGTATATGGTGGCGCGGACCTTTTGCGCCCCCAGGCTCTCGAGCTCCATGGGCTCCATGATGCCCATGCCCCGCAGGCGCCCATTGGGCATGAAACCGTCCTCATCGGGCTCTACCAGCCCCGTATCGTGCAGAGAATGACAGTGGTCGGCCCCTGTGGGGGACACCGCATATCCGATGGCCAGCCCCCGCTTCAGTCGCGGCTCGTGCATGGGGAAGGCCTGGTTCTTGGTCTGCACGGCGAACATCATGGCGTCGCCGCCGATCTCCTCGGCAGCGGGCACCAGTCCCTCGGCCAAAAGATCTCCCAACCCCTCGCGGCGGGCGATCTTTTCCACCATCTGAACCATGGCCTCGCCATTGCCAAAGTGCAGGTCAAGGCCGTCCGTATCTTCTTTTGTCAGGAGGCCATTCTCATAGCATTCCATGGCAAAGGAGATGGCCAGCCCGGTGCCGATGGTGTCCAGCGAGTGGGCGTTGCAGAGCACGTTGGCTCGCGAGAGGTCCACGGCGTCGCTCACACCACAGGTGGAGCCCAGGGAACCGATGGTCTCATATTCGGGTCCACCATAGGTGGGATCCACCCCTTCTGCCTCCACCACCTTTTTGCAGCGCACGGGGCAGGCCCAACAGCCCTCCATGCCGATGCCGATCTTGTCCATGATATACTCGAGCCCCTCTATCTCGGGGAACTCGCCATCACGGAAATTGCGAATGGGCATATTGCCCGAGAGGATACCGTCCTCCAGGGCGGCGCCACCGGTGCCGTACTCGTGCAGCCCTGCGGCCCGCTCACCCGCCTGTACCTCTTGCGCCGCGCGACGCGCCATCTCGCGGACGGTCTCTGCGTCCTCGCCGTCCACATTCATGGTGGCTGCGGCGGCCACGGCCTTGAGCTTCTTGGAGCCCATCACGGCGCCCAATCCCGTCCGCCCCGCCGCGTCCTTGACACCGTGCATGACGCAGGCATAGCGGATCAGGTTCTCGCCACCGGGGCCGATCATGGCCATCTCGGCGCGCGATTCGTCCGTCTCTTCACGGATCGCTTCCTCGGTCTCTTTGGTGGTCTTGCCCCACAGGTGGGAGGCGTCGCGAATCTCGGCCTCGCCATCCTTGATCCATAGGTAGACGGGCTCTTCCGAAGCTCCTTCTACGATGACGGCGTCGAAACCGGCGCGCTTGAGCCAGGCACCAAAGCCTCCGCCCGACTCGGCGGCGCCAAAGGCACCCGTCAACGGCGATTTGGCTCCCACGGCGCTTCGCGAGGCACCCGCGATGGGCAGACCACACAGCACGCCAGGGCCAAAGATCACCTTGTTCTTTGGCCCCAAGGGATCGGCCCCTTTGGGCACCTCTTTTAGCAATACGTCGGCGATGATATTCCAGCCGCCCATATAGCGGCGAAGAGTTATCTCGCCCGGCTCCTCGATCTCTATCGTTCCGTCTGTCAGATTTGCACGCA